>JAKFVC010000289.1 GCA_021732415.1 Planctomycetaceae bacterium | reverse complement strand
AGGGCGAGGGGGGCCAAATCAGGTCTAAACTGCGACTGCATCAATTCCCAAAGCTCAACTATCCCTCAATCCCCAACCGGCAAACGATTCATCGTGTAATGTCCCGTCGCCGGCCACAGTGCTGTCGCTGGCATCGGCCCGATCTTGCCGCAACTGACCTCATAAACATAACCGGTCCGCAGTTTGTCGGTGTGCAGGACAACCTGCCGCTCATCGTCAGAAACGCTGACCTTATTGACCATCACCACATGGCGATTGGAATCGGGAGTGGCATAGGTTCCCTTCCATTCGCGGGTATATCCCGAGATCGTATAGTTATCCGCAATCGCCGCCGACAAGCGATCGACATCTGCCGTAAATTGAATCTCAAAACCATCGGGAACTGCCCGCAGCTCGCGAATTCCGAGGGGAATCTGCCCTGTCGATTTCAACTGGACAATGCTGCCCACATTGAGCCCCCCCAGCCAGCCACTGTCGTGAATGCAGCCGATGTAAATGTCCCCTTTGGGGCTTACACCACCGCAAAGAGTCCCCTCGAAGTTGGGTTGTTCGGGATTCACTTGATCCTGGCTGAAGGGATACACCGCTCCTTGAAACGTATCGCCGACCTTCTGCAGCGTGAAGCGAATCAAATAGCGAGTGTCGTATTCGCAACCGATGCCATGACCCGCAAACGGATGCGGCGTGGTTTCGGTCGCGCCGGCCAGCTTCGTCTCCGGTGGCAGGAAGAAGATGCCGTTGATGCTCCTCGTCCAGGGATGCGGAATCTGAATCGCCGGGGGCATCGTCGCCTCGACCGGCGGTTTGTCCTCACGACTGGGAACGCCGTAGCGGTGGCCCTCCGCGATGTAATTCAATTCGTTGAATGTGTTCTGCTCACCCTGATTGTCGGTGACAAACAGATCGCCTGCCGGATTCATCGCCAATCCCGTGGGATAACGCAATCCGCTGGCAATCGGCGCGACTTTTCCTTCAGGACTAATGCGCAGGATTTTGCCCCGCCATAGTTGTTGTTTGAGTGGTCGCTTGGGCTGGGTGTAATCGCTCCCTAAGCCGACATACAAATTGCCGCTCGCATCCCGCACTATGCCGCACGTCCAGTCGTGATAATTGTCGTTATAACCCCAGCCGGTGGCGAACACGTCGCGCCGGTCGGCTCGTCCGTCTTTGTTCGTATCCGTCAGCCGCAGGATCTCCGGCTTATGAGCTACCAGCAACGAACCATCCGACGCATCCGTGATGATTCCATACGGAGCAGCCAGGCCTTCTTCAAACAGATCGAGCTTGTCTTCCAGTCCATCGCCATTCGTATCGCGTGCGAAATACACGTGACCTTTCAGCGAAGTGAATGCCATGACCTTATCCTTCGTCCAAGTCATGGCCGTCGGCATGATGGAACGTGGCAGCGGCAATCGAGTGGCCGTGTAACCGGGCACCGTCGAGTACGTTTCCGGAGTCGAGATCACCGGCGGAACTTCAGGAGTCTCAATTCCCAGAAGGGTCGAGTTGGACACGTACTGGAGCTCCAGCGAGAACGGTTGGTCTGCGGTCTTGATGAATTTGGCAAAGTCACCCGCGGGGGCATGCTCAGGACCGGGAGAATGAGTGAGGACGCAAGGTCTCTGCTCAAAACGACTCAACGATCCTGGGGCCAGTTCAATATCCCACAATTGGGCCGAGCGACGATTTCGGGACAAATAGAAGCTCGGAGTTAGTCCCTTCGGCACATCCGTAACCGAGATCTTCCGTAGCCATCCCGATTTGTTCGCGCCCTCCTGCGGGGCCATCGGCTGCCAGCTTTCAGTGACCCGCATGGCATCGGGAGTGGAACCTTCGCACTCTCTGAGCTTCAAAGTATAAACCAGCTTGACGCCTTGCTCGTGCGGACCGTATTCGATCAGCTGACCAGTGGGGTGTTCGTATTCGCCATGCGACAAGACGATCTGCGGGTAATTCGCAATGCCGTTGAGCACCCGCGGGCCCCCCATATCCCAGTACCAGCTTTTGCCTTCAGTACGTTGTCGGGCAAAGTTCCCCTGCCACCATTCACGCACGGCGAATGTATCGAGGTCAAATAGAATGTTGTGCTGGTTGTTCAAGCCGACTGCGAACGCGCGTGGCAGATAGGTGTCTGCCGGTCGATCGGGACCGCCGGTGCGGAGTTCTTCGTCCGGCGACAGCGCGAACACGTCGCGCACGATCCGGGCAGGCTCACCAGCGCGGACCAGCCAGCTCTGCTGCAGGCTCGACACGTCCACGGGTCGGGTCACCTTGGAATCGTTCGCGGCTAGCCACAAGGCCCATAGTTGTGGCTGAATCTTGCCATCGAGCAATCCGGGAAACGGTCGCTCAAACCCTGGCATCTCCATATCAGGAACGACGCGAATCGGTGAACGAGTCCACCTTAAAAAGTACTCTGGCCGCATTCGGCGAATGAGAAGATGCAAGTCCGAGCCGCGCGTGCCGAGCGCCGTATTGCGGGGTGTGAATCTCCCATACTGATGGCAGGCAATGCAGCTAAACCCCTGACTGCCCAGCAGCGTGTGTCCCACCGCCTGGGCTTGCAGCCGCTGATTGTCATCCAGGACAGGCTGCGGTGCGACTAACTCTGCCGGCGGGTTGTCAATTCGATCGTGGTTAACCAAGTGGTCAAACAATGCCATAGCACTGGCACGTACGTCTGCCTCGGGTCGTTCGGAAACGAATCGTGGCATTCTGACCTTTAACCAAGGTAAACGGCGGTCACGGAGACTCCGTGTCGTCGCCTCGTAGAAGGCAATAGGTTGCAGCTTATCGCCGACGGCATTCAGGGAAGGCGGGACCAGTGTGGGCACACTTCCATTGAGTTCGGGGAACAATTTGGTGATGGAGATGGCATAAGCACCCAACCCCGGTGTCCCTTCACGGGGATGGCACTGCAAACAGTTGTTCCACGCGAGGAAGCGTTGGCCCATTTCGGTCTTGCCTTCTCCACCTAGCTTGCCGGTGCGCGACTTGATGTAGGCACCCAAGGCCTCCAAGTCGTGCTTGGGAAATCCGGGTCTCCAGTTTTCGCGGTTCGGCTGGACTTGCAGACAGGAATTCGGACCGACAGCATTGAGATTCTCCAACTTCGACAATGTCGATGTGTCCACGTTTTTAATGCCCGGAATGCGATGGCATGCGGCACATCGCGCCGCCTCAATCAGCTTTTGTCCATCAGCGATTGACTCAGGCGTCGCGGGTTGCTGGAAAGCATCGGTCTCGGGCTTGGCCGCGTCCGACAGAGAACTCGCCAGGAACGCGACCATCTCCTGCAGTTCATCCTTGCCCGAGGCGCGGTCCCACTCGAAGATTGGCATTCGGTGATCGGCATTGATCTTCGCCGGTTGGGTTAACCACTGACGCAACCATTCGGCGCTGCGTTTCGCGCCGATCGCCGTCAGATCGCCTCCCCCTAATCGCGATTTAGAACCGACCTCGCCGTACGTGTGACACGCCAGGCACCCGATGGTATGAAACAGCAGCCGGCCATCGGCGAGCAGTTTCTCGAGTTTCACTTGCGCATTGAACGGCGTATCGGGAGCCAGCTTCGGGACGCTGGAATTCGCTCGCAAGTAGTGGGCGATCGATCGTGACTCCGCTGCTGTAAAACCGAACTCCGGCATGTTGAAGTGAGCTGTTGCCGGCTGTTCTGGATTCAGCCAGCGTTCCAGCGTGGCATCGGTCAAGCCATACGAGACATTCGTGAGATCCGGCGCGGGCGGACCACGCGGATCACTTTGTCTACGGTGACAGCGATTGCAGCGATGCGCGGAGAAGAGTTCCAGCCCCCGAGAGACCAACTCCAGGTCAGGACGCGCTGCATGGAGGAAATACGCCGCACTCGGAACCGGCTCAAATCCAAACGCTTCCGACGACCAATACAGTTTCAATCGGGCCGCCGAACCGTTGGACCGAAACGTGACGTCCAGCGGGTGCTCACCGTATTCAAATTCGAATTCGGGTCCCGTGATCCACTCTGCCGGTCGCCCAGCGTCGGTCTTTCCTTTCAGAATGGGTTGATTGGCTAGAATGGCTTCGACTTCACCTTGCACCTGGGCGTAAAAACGGTACTTGCCAGGAGCCCGCACCAGCAGCTTGCCTTGCCACTCGGCCTTGAACAATCCGGGGTGCAGTTGCTGGACCGGAGAAGCCTTGTCCC
Source organism: Planctomycetaceae bacterium (assembly GCA_021732415.1). Lineage (GTDB taxonomy): Bacteria > Planctomycetota > Planctomycetia > Planctomycetales > Planctomycetaceae > JAKFVC01. Next base: position 20,352 of record JAKFVC010000289.1, on the reverse strand, counting down.
AGACGAACGCGATATCGGCATCGCGCCGTGAAACGCTGCGGCCAAATGCCGTATACGTGCCGATGATCCCCGGGAAACGCACCGGTTCATCGTCTTCGTCGGCCGCCGACTTGCTGGCTGTCGGATCGCTGGCCAACAAAGACGTGGATCCGGCGAGGGCCAAGCCAACGCTGACAATGCACCACAACCAACCGCAGCTTCGCAACCAATTCAGCATCGGCATCTTCTCACCAGAAGTGAAACGAATGGGACGGGCAGAGTTCGGCGCAAACTCGGGTCGGAATGGTGGGCATTTTTGTAGCCTGACTCTCCGAGTCGGGTACTCCTCGGAGAAATGCTCCCGACTCAGAGAGTCAGGCTACAGGTTCGGCTGACGCCTTACACCGGCACGTCGGCCTGGGTCCATGCTCCGTCAATGCTCCGCCAGACCCCGCCCGGATTCTTGTTCTTCAACGTACAGGGCAACCGAGCTTCGCGAACATTGTCGTAGCTCTGCAGCATTCCGAACCGATGGATGGCGGCGGGAATTCCCACAGCGGTGAAACCAGGATGTCCCGTCGCCGGGAACGGGCCGCCGTGATTCATCGCCGCGCTGACCGCCACGCCGGTCGGCATCTTGTCGTTGAGCAACCGCCCCACTCGTTGACGCAGCGCGGGCACAATCTGCTGATAGAGCGCATCGTCTGCTCCATTGGAGTCGCTATAAACGCAACCGGTCAGATTCCCTTCCATCGCTTCCAGCACCCGCACGAGTTGCTCGGGAGACGAACATTCCACAAACAGCGAGGCATTTCCAAACGCTTCCGTCTGCAGGGCTTCGGCATCGCTCAGGAATTTGTCGGCGGTGGTACTCAGCAGTGTGTTTTGGAATGAGGCTCCCTTGCCACCACCGGCTTCACCGCCGGTCAAAATCGTCGCACCGTGAGCAGCGAGGGTCTTGACCCCGTGTTCCAGGCTCTTGGTGACACTGGGCCCGAGCAATGTTCCCACCGGTGCCGCTGCGAATTTCTGGCGGACCTGATCGCGGAATTGTTCCGACGCGGGACTCTTCACAAACAGCACCAGGCCGGGATTGGTACAAAACTGACCGGTTCCCATCAGACAACTGGAAGTGAATTCATCGGCGAGCTTTTCCCCTCGCTCGGCAAACGCCCCCGGCAGAATGACCACGGGATTGATGCTGGAGAGTTCCAGGTAGATCGGCTTGCCGACCTTGTCAGCCGCTTCCTTCAACACGAGACCCGTATGTCGACCGCCGGTATAACCCGTCGCCCCGATCAACGGGTGCGAGACCAGTTTCGCACCATCGGCGTGTTCGGTCCGATAGATCAGTTGGACGAATCCGGCAGGCATCTTGGTTTCACGAGCAGCCTCGAGGGCTTCCTCGGCGAAGGTGCGGCTGGTTCCTGGATGCGACGGATGAGCCTTCGCGATCACCGGATTGCCCGCAGCAACTGCGGCCGCGAAATCGCCTCCAGAAATCCCATTGAAGGCATAGGGAAAGTTATTCGGCCCGAACACGACAACCGGTCCAATCGCCGCAAATTGCGAGCGAATATTCGCCTTCGAATCAATCGTGGGACAACGCCACGATTCGCTTCGCGCCGCAGCGGCAGCCGTTTTCAACTGATTGATGGTGCGTGGCAGTTCGGTATTTCCGAGGCGTCCTTCAGCCGGCAGCGCCGTCTCCAGGTGAGCTTGCTGGACGAGGTCAGCCTTCCGAGCTTCGATCCGGGCCGCATAGCGTTCCAGGAATGCAGCAAATCGCTCACCCGGCCAGCCGTGCATTTCTTTCGAGGCAGCAGCCGCCGCTTGAATGACGCGTTCGATTTCGGGCCAGGGGCTAACGGGATACACGCCCGGCAACGCTTCGCCGGTGGCGGGATTAACAGCCTGAAAAGTCTTGCTGCCGATGGAAGAAACCCACTCACCACCAACCAACACGGGATGCACACTCATCGTGATCAAACTCCTGCACGCGGCTATCTCTGCCATAACGGTTATTTTTTGTGAAATCGGACCTCGTCAGATTATACCGAGCCCATCCCGATTTGGCACGATGCCGGCCCCGTGGCGGACGCTGCCAGCGTCCGCGTCTCACCCTGTCGAGCGTTTGGGGGACTCAGCGACAAGATTACGATGACGATTGATTTCAGAACATTGTCAGGCACGATGCTGGATGCGCGGACGCTGGATGCGTCCGCCACGGGGGACGGACGGGCCTGAAGACTCGTCCCACGACACGCTACGACGATACTGGCGGTGAGACCGAGCCCTCCGGCAAGAGCATGTACGTGCTCTCGAACAGCGCTCTTTGAACCAGCCAGACATCGTCGGGCTGATCCTGGTAGGGGTTCGGTACGTCGCCCTTCACCACATAGCCACCGCTCGGGGAATGCAGCGGCCGATGGGGATCGTAGCCGGGCCGCACCGAGAACCCGGCGATCCCGGGATCCTCGACACAAGCTACCCACTTTACTTGGTTGGGCTTGGGTTGAAACTGATGGTAATCATGGGGTTTGTCATCAAACGGGAATTGCTTCGATTCCGTCGTTCCACGCGTATACTTCGCTTCAATCTGATCGAGGCTCTGAAACCACGGTTCGTCCGCAACCCCGACGCAGAGCCAAGTTCCCTCGCGAGCGCGCTGGATGGCTCGGTCGAGGGTCTGGAATTCCTTTCCGATTTCCTCCCTGGCAATTGCACGAGCCCACACCGGCGCGGTCTTGACTGCTTTCCGCCAGGCGCGGTGCTGGTTGATCCAAGCGAGGGTCTCTTCGTGCGACAATTCCCGTCCGGCCGCAGATCCCTCGGCCTGGGTCGTATTGTCTATCGGTGGCTTCTGTTCCACGGTCGTCTCCTGTTGACTTAGAGCGTGTTTGAAAAACCAATATTTGGGAGGGCGAGGCTCCCGCCGAGCCTAGTACGACCGCAGGTCGGCGTCCGCCGGAGGCATTAGAACGGGCCTCCGGCGGACGCCGAGCTAAAGCTCGTGTTAGGCTCGGCGGGAGCCTCGCCCTCCCATCTCAATCACGCTCTCAGCGAAGAATCTGATCGCAAATATCGCGAATTTCCTGGAACGACCGCCGTTCAACGGCGTCTGTCAGACTATGCAGCGAGCGAACTTGATCATCCAGAAACGGAATCAGAGTGCCATCGGCCGGGCACACCGGGACCAGCTTCGCGGCGATTTCAGCGATCAGCAGGTCGATTCCAAATCCCGTCCGGGCGGAAAGCGAAATCGCACCGGGAGGCGGTCCAGTCCACTGTGAGTTCTCAGGCAATAGATCGATCTTATTGACCACGAGAATGGTCTTTTCCGCGCTCGGCGAGGACGTTGCGACACTCAACTCTAAAGGCTGAGTGGCATCGATCACCTGCAAGACCAAATCCGCATTCGCGAGTTGTGCGTAGGCCAGTTCGATGCCAGCCGCCTCCAATCCCAGGGCATTTTCCCGCAGCCCCGCCGTATCGATCAGTCGCACCGGCCACCCCTCAAATGCGGTCTCCACCGTCACGACGTCGCGAGTGGTCCCAGGTTGATCGAAAACCACCGACCGCTGGTACCCCACGAGTGCGTTGAGCAATGCCGATTTCCCGACATTGGGCCGTCCTGTCAGTACGACTCGAAATGGCTCCAGCAAATGCTTTCCGAGATCCTGCCAGCTCAGAGCCCGCTTGATCGGAGCGTTCAACTCACCCCATTGTCCGGCCATCGCGGCGGAGACGATCCGGGCTGCGAAATCACGCCAGGCCGCTTCCTGATCGAGCAGAATACTGGCGGTTTGCAAGGTCGTTGCTTTGGTCAGCGCAGCTTGGCAATCGGTCGTCAGATGACCTGCCGACTGCCGGGATTGGACGTCCCAATCGACGGGCGAAAGCTGTAGTGTCGCCAGATCTCCCATGATGCGTCGCGCGGCCGCGAGTCCGCCGTGACAGTGGATTTCGAACTCCTGATCGCTCAGGCGGCAAATCACCACTTCTTCGCTGGGCTCGGCTCCCCAAAAGCCGAATACGACTCGCCCCCACGCCTGAGCGAGCAGGCTTTTCCCGTTCGCCGCACGAAACGGGATGGAGTGCTCCGGCCGCGTGACGAGCGTGCTCAGATCCGCACGCACTTTGATCGTGGCCACGGCGCCTCGACCTTGAGGTGTCCACAGCGCAGCGTTGGAAACCACGGTGGAATGGGCGTCACATTGCGGCGAATCGGAATTGCGAAGGGGCACGGTCGAAACTCAAGGCAGCCGGTACGTGGAGACATGGAACGCCAAACACCGATACTAGCCCAAAGCGCCAGCGAGTGCATCTCGTTTGTCAGAATTCATCGATTTTACGAAGATTTGGAACCACGAATCAAACCAATAACACGAATCGGAATACCTGAAATTGCCATGGAAAGAACGACCGTCTGGCTCCCGATACGATCCCAATTCTTTTTCAATTCGTGTCATTGGTGTGATTCGTGGTTCAAAAAATGATTTTGCTCGGCCATTACCGGATAAGCCATTCCACAATGAACACCGGCCGTTGTTTGCATCGCTGATATCCGGATTGGTATAACAACGGCATTCTGATGCTGCGTTTCGGCTCGATCCCACGATTGGGCCGTCGGTGGCTTCGAATTACAGGCTAACGCTGAGCAGAGCTTGAAATCGGGTTGCATGGTTTTGGTGAGGTCCTCTTTGAACAGGGACTCACCCCATCGGCCTGTCAAACGACAGCGAGAGCATCCAGGGCAGATGAGTCATCTGTTCTGCTGTCTGGCAGTCGCGATCAGACTGACCACATCGAAATTATTCCGCACAGACTGAGGAGACGTCGAGATGGCCTACACCTTGCCCCCGTTGCCCTATCCTACTAACGCCCTGGAACCGCACATCGATGCCAAGACGATGGAAATCCATCACACCAAGCATCACCAGGCTTACATCAACAACGTGAATGCGGCGTTGGAAAAATATCCCGAATTGGCTGCCAAGTCGGTCGAAGATCTGGTCAGCAACTTGGCTGCTGTCCCGGAAGACGTTCGCACCGTAGTTCGCAACAACGGCGGCGGACACGCCAACCACGCCTTCTTCTGGACCGCGATTGGTCCCGGTGCCGGTGGCGAGCCGACCGGTGCTCTGGCTGCCGCGATTACTGCCACCTGCGGCTCATTCGCCACATTCAAGGAACAGTTCGGCAAGGCCGCAACCACCCGTTTCGGCAGCGGCTGGGCCTGGTTGTCCTACGACGCAAAGGCTGGCAAGCTGGTCGTCGAAAGCACCGCCAATCAGGACACCCCGTTGTCCGAAGGCCGCACGCCGATCGTCGGCCTGGACGTCTGGGAACACGCCTACTACCTGAACTATCAGAACCGCCGCCCGGATTACATCGCGGCATTCTGGAACGTCGTCTGCTGGAAGAAGGCCGGCGAACGTTACGCAGCCGCAGGCGGCAAGTAAGCCTGATTTGAATTGATACGAAATCCAACAGCCCGGTCGCTCACCAGCAACCGGGCTGTTATCGTTTGGGGCATTCAGCCCCCGTGGCAGACGCTGCCAGCGTCTGCGTTAAGGCATTCATCAATACTGCACGCATCTGCATTCCGACGCTGGCAGAGTCGGCCACGCGGGCAATCCGTGGAATCGTGGCGTTCCGACCGTTAGAGTATCTTCCAGCGCCCGACGACTTTGAAAACTTGCACCAGGAGATCCCCCCGTGAGAATTGCCTCTGGCGGCGTCCAGCACGAAACCAACACCTTCGCAACCGTGCCGACAACTCTCTCGGACTTCGTTCGCGACAGCGCTTGCGGGCCCGATTTTTTCGGTGGCGACGAACTGCGAGAGATGTACCGGAACTCGGGCACGATCCACGGCGGCTACATCGCGGGAGCCGAGCAGGCGGACTTCGAATTGCTCCCCTTGATCTGCGCCCACGCTCAACCGGCGGGGGTCGTCCAGGACGAAGCCTTCAACCGCATTCTAGGTCTGTTCCTGGAGCGGCTAAAGCAAGTTATGCCGGTCGATGGAGTGCTGCTCGATCTGCACGGCGCGATGGTCACGGAAGCGCACACCGATGCCGAAAGTGCCTACATCGCCGCTGTCCGCGAACTGGTCGGCCCTAAGGTGCCGATCGTGGTGACTCTGGATTTGCACGGCAATATCGGTCCTCGCTCGGCAGAATTGGCGGACGTGCTGATCGGTTTCGATACTTACCCGCACGTCGACATGTATGAGCGTGGCTTCGAGGCCGCACTGCTGATCGCCCGGATCGTGCGCGGCGAGGTCCGGCCGACGCAAGCCTTTCGCCAGGTGCCGTTGATCACGATGCCGCCCATGCAATGCACCTTGCGGGAACCAATGGCCAGTCTGATTCGGCGTGTGCATGAGCTGGAAGCGAGCCCCGGCGTGCTCACTGCAACCATCATGCAAGGGTTTCCATTTGCCGATATTCCGGAGACTGGTGTTTCGGTTTTCGTTACCACGGACAATGATCGCAAGCTGGCCGAAACTCTCGCCGATCGCCTGGCCAGTTGGATGTGGGACTTGCGAGACGCACTGCAGCCGCAACTGACCACGGTCGCGGAAGTCATTCGCTTTGCGCGTGAGAATACCGAGGGGCTGGTGCTGTATGCGGATGGCTCAGACAACCCCGGCGGAGGAGCTCCCTGTGATGGGACGATCGCGTTACAGGCATTGCTCGACGCGAAGTTTGAAGGTGCCGTAGTGGGCGTGTTGTACGATCCGGAAACCGCCGCTCAAGCCCATGCTGCGGGTGTCGGCAAAACGATTCCCGCACGGATCGGTGGCAAGACTGATGACCGGCATGGTGCGACCGTGGTCACAGACGCCTATGTCCGAGCACTTAGCGACGGCCACTACATCTTTCGTGGTCCGATGCGCCGGGGAATGGCCGGGGAATTCGGTCCGATGGCATTGCTGGTCATCGGGGGAGTGGAAGTCGTGGTCGCCTCGCGCAGGCACCAGTTGCTCGACGCGGAAATGCTCCGCGTCATTGGCGTCACTCCTGAGCATCGCAAGCTGATCGTCGTGAAAAGTGCCGTCCACTTCCGAGCCGATCTGGGGCCCCTGGCGTCGCACATCTTCGATGCCGACACCCCCGGCATTCACCGCCCGGACTTTGCGGCCTTCAATTACCAGCACGTCCGGCACCCGATCTATCCGTTGGACAAGTTGGTCTAAGCCGAGCGATGATTGCTGTAGCGGAATCTCGTAAGAGTTCCGCCTGGAAGTGTGACGGCAACGGCCGCTGCGGGCTGTGAGCGGAATGGCGCTAGCCACCGGTTCTTCAGATTGACGTCCAACCCGAATAACCGGCGGCTAGCGCCGTGCCGCTCACGAACGAAGGAAACACCCATGTCCCAGAATCTTCAAGGTCAAGTGGCGGTTGTCGTCGGGGCCTCCAGCGGTATGGGCCAGGCCACCGCATTGGCATTGGTCGCCGCCGGAGCCAAAGTGATGGTCGCCGCGCGGCGGGCAGAGAATCTGCAACATCTGGTCGCGCAGCACCCCGATGCCATCAAGAGTTGCCCCACCAATGTGACATCACGGGATCAAGTCAACCAGTTGATTGAGACCACGCTGCAGGCCTGGGAAAAGATTGACCTGCTGATTTATGCCACCGGGACTAACTTGCCTCAACGCAGTCTGACGCACCTCACAGCGGGCAGTTGGGACGACCTGCTGGCCACCAATCTCACCGGGGCCTTCCACTGCACGCAAGCGGTGCTGCCAGCGATGCGACAGCAGGGCAATGGCCTGATCATTTACCTGTCCTCAGGGGCCGTCCAGCGGCCCGATGTTTCGGGTGTGGCCTATCAGGCCAGCAAGCATGGACTGACCGGCCTCGCCCATGGCACGCGGGTCGAAGAACGCGATCACGGAATTCGGACCTCGGTCATCTTTCCGGGTCTCTGCGAGACTGAGATTCTTCAGAAACGACCCACGCCGACACCGCGCGAAGTCCTCGATAAGGCGCTGCAACCAGAAGATATCGCGGAAGCCGTGTTGTTTATCGCCCAGCTGCCGCACCGGGCCGTGGTTCCCGAATTGCAGTTGCTACCGAGTCGGCTGTAGGCAACACCGTCATGGGAGGGCGAGGCTCCCGCCGAGCCGAAAGCGAGCTTTAGCTCGGAGGCCACCGGAGGTCCGTCAAAAGAATTACCAGAAGCCTCCGGCGGACGCCGAGCTAAAGCTCGTCTTAGGCTCGGCGCGAGCCTCGCCCTCCCATCTGCCGCAAAGTGGATTCGCCTTACTCATCCTCGAAATGCGGCTCGTGGTGTTCTTCCGGCTCATCGTGTCCCTGAGCAGCCCGTTTCAGCTTCGCAAGCGATTCTTCAACGTGTTGCCGAACCCCGCCATCTTCATCGGTGAGCGCTGCGGAAAGCACCGCTTCAGCTTGCAGATGCTGCAGCTTGCCGATGGCCTCGGCGGCTGCGGCACGAACACGGTTCTTGTCATCATGCTGCAAACGGTCGGCAAGGGCCTCGAATGCTTCGTTGAGACCCAAATCACCAAGCCCCTTGACCGCCCACATCCGTACCAGCCACTGCCGGTCCTTCTTCAACAGATCAAGTAGCGGAGTGAGTGCCCGATGATCGCGAGTGAGTCCCAGCAGTCGGGCGGCTGGCGAGCGGCTGAGCGGGACTGGATGACCGAGGAGTTCCAGCAGCGCCTCAAAACCCGATTCACTTACTGAGTCCGGCATCTGCAGCAGGCTGCGTTCCGCGAGATTGCGAACCGTATTGACCTTATCGCCCAGCAGCCGGATCAATAGACTGACCGATTCTGCGCTCGCGATATGACCAAGCCCGCAGGCACACAACCCGCGATAGATGTCATCCGCGTCGGAAACCCCCATCTGCAGTGCAAACACCGCTTGCGGATGACCATTCCGACCGAGAACATCGGCGACCTGATGTCGGGGTTGCTCACCAGTCGCCGGTTCCTGCAAGAGTCGAACCAGGGCCTCAATCACCGCGGAATCGGATGATTTCTCAGCCGCTTCGATCGCTGCCGCGCGAACCGTGAGATCGGAACCCAACAGTTGAGCCACAAGTTCGTGCATGGGGCCTCTCAAAACGGTTAGGCGTATCGTGGGACGGGTCTCCAGGCCCGTCCGTCATCTGTAGCCTGACTCTCCAGAGTCGGGCGCATTGCCGAAGAACACCATTCTGTCAGTCACTCGATTAGTACAACTGACAGGGAGGAGGCCTATCCTACGGAGCGAAGTTCGCTCGACTCTGGAGAGTCAAGCTACATGGGACGGACGGGCCTGGAGACCCATCCCACGGATACATCAATCCTTCGAGGCTGGCTTGCTGTCGCCCGATTTCGTATCCGACTTGCCGCCGCTGGACTCGGACTTGGGTGTCTGGGCCGCCTTGTCGGCGTCCGCACTTTTCTGGTACGAGCTGCTGCGGTAGTCGGTCTGGTAGAATCCCGACCCCTTGAAGATGATGCCCGCGCCAATCCCGATCAGCCGTTTCGCCTTCTTTTTGCCACACTCGGGGCACTTCTTCGTCGGCTCGGCCTTGATCGATTGGAACTCTTCCCATTTGTGCTTGCAGGCATCGCATTCGTAGTCATAAGTGGGCATGAGAGTCTCAATCTTGTAATGCCGTAGGATAGGCATCCTGCCTGTCATTCTATTGGCGTGGTTTCAGTTAATACTTGCAGGCAACTAGGGAGTGTGAGAGTTAGAGGGTATGAGAGTGACAGAGTACATGCTGGATTTCCAAGCTCGCTGGACCTCCTATACCCTCACACTCTCCATCGCTCACACCCTCACACAATTCGATAAGGCCCTATAAGGACAGGCAGGATGCCTATCCTACGGGGGAAGCACCACCCGACTCAGAGAGTCGGGCTACGACATTTAATTCTACTCCGCGGGAGCGACCGATACGATCACTTTCGTGGGCCGCACGACGCGATCGTACATTTGGTAGCCCTTTTCGACGTCCATCAAAACGGTCATCGGGGGATGATCTTTCGACGGCGCCTGCTGAATTGCCTCGTGCAAATTGGGATCGAACGGCTGGCCCACCGCGACAATCGGGACCACCGCGTGCCGCCCCAGGGCCTCTTCAAATTGCTGAACCACCATCTGGACACCTTTGGTCAACTGGTCGGCATCCTTGGTCTTCGTGGCCATTTCCAGAGCCCGCCGCAAACTGTCCAAAGCGGGCAGGACGTCCCGCACGACGGGCAGCGAACGATATTGCCGCTCCGAGTCCAGTTCCTTTTGGGCTCGCTTGCGGTAGTTTTCGAGTTCCGCCTGAGACCGCAGCCAACGTTCGCGGAAGTCATCCCGTTCCGCCTGCAGGCTCGCGATTTGATTGCCGCCGTCGATAAAGGGATCGACGCCCTGGTCGTTCTGGTCCACGAAGTCTCCCTGGTTGGTCGTCTCTTCGGCTGTGGGTTCGGGCTGTTTTTCACTCATGGCAATGATCTTCGATTATTGAATCTGAGATTTATCTATCCAGAGATTTCGCAGATGGACGCAGATGAATTCCAATTTCCTAATCTGCGTCCATCTGCGAAATCTCTGGATAATAAACTCCTAAGTAGTATTAAAATCCGGTTTGCACGTCGGTCACGGAACTGCTATTCATCCTCCGGCCCCGCAAAAAACGTCTTCAACTTGTCGAAGAACGTCTTGCGTTGCGGAGTCACGTTGCCGTGTTCAATCTCCGCGAGTTCCCGCAGCAATGTCTCTTGTTTGGGCGTCAGCTTGCGCGGCACGTCCACAATCACTTGCACTCGCAGGTCGCCTCGTCCGCCCCCTTGAGGATCGGGCATGCCCTGGCGCTTCAGCCGAATGACTTCACCCGGCTGAGTTCCCGGCGGGATGGTCAGCATTTGCTTGCCATCCAGATTTGGAATCTCGATTTCGGCACCGAGGGCTGCCTGCGAGTAAGTAATCGGCACGTGGCAGGTCAGGTGCAACCCTTCACGCTGAAACAGCGGATGAGGTTTGACCTGAATTTCCACGAACAAATCACCGTTCGGCGCGCCGCCCGAGCCGACTTCGCCCTCACCGCGCACGCACAACTGCATTCCCGTATCGACACCCGCGGGGATGTTGACGCTCAGCTTGACCGGCTTGGATTCGCGGCCCGAACCGCGGCATTTCGCGCATTTGTCACGAATGACCTTGCCCGAACCACGGCAGCCAGGACACGTCGTCTGCACGCGGAAGAAACCTTGCGACTGGACGACCTGACCTCGGCCGCCACAGTAGCTGCAGGTATCGGGCGTGCTGCCCGCCTTTGCTCCGGTGCCAGTGCAGGTCTTGCAGGTCTCTTCGCGGTCGATCTCGATCTCGCGAGTACACCCCTTGGCGGCTTCCAGCAAGGTCAACGTGATCTGAGTCTTCAGACTGGCGCCCTTGCGGCCACGTCCACCCCGTCCGCCTCGACCTCCGCCGCCTCCAAAAATGTCGCCAAAGCCGAACATCTCGCCGAATTGTTCGAAGATGTCGCCCAGGTCGTTGAATTCATGTACGCCGCCGCGGCCGTTCAAGCCGGCGTGGCCGTGGCGATCGTAGACCGAACGCTTATTGTCGTCGCTCAGGACTTCGAATGCTTCGGCGCATTCTTTGAAGCGTTGCTCGGCTTCCTGATCGCCTGGATTGCGATCGGGATGACAGGCCATGGCCTGTTTGCGGTAGGCCTTTTTGATGTCATCGGCAGCAGCGTCTTTGGCTACTCCCAGGACTTCGTAGTAATCGCGTTTTGAGGCCATCGTTGGCATGGTCGACCACAGGGGGAAGCAAGCACTGCAGTCCCGGTGAATAGAGGGCTATCGCGGCACGTTGCCTGCGGATGTTTTTTGTGAGACCTAATTATACGGTGTGAGTTCAAACCGTTCTAAATTCGACTCACACTGTGTGATTTATCTCCCCTCGCCCTGGTACTCCGGGGAGAGGGGAGCGACTGTCGCTGCGCTCCCTTATTATTACTCGTCTGCTCGTCACTTCGCCGACACGGAAATTATCGCACACCCGATGGACACCGAGCCACCCGCAATATTGCAGGTGGCTCGGAATCATTATCGGAATTTGACCGTTCAAGTAACGGCCAAATGTCAGAACTAGCGGACGCTGCCTTCGACCTTGGCGCGGCTGCCGCCGTCCAAAGCGTCGGTTCGCGTGACCAGAACCTGGGTCGTCAGCATCAAACCGGCAATCGACGCGGCGTTCTGCAACGCACTGCGAACGACCTTGGCCGGATCGATGATGCCTTCCTTCACGAGGTCACAGTACTTGCCCAAACGAGCGTCGTAGCCCTCGTTCAACGGCAAGGCCATGACTTCAGAAGCGACAACGGCTCCGTCGAGACCGCTGTTGTTGACGATCTGACGAATACAGCCTTCCAGCGCCTTGGCGACGATCTCGACGCCAATCTTCTCGTCACCCTTCGCCTTGACGGCTCGGACTGACGGGATGGCTCGCAGGTAGGCCACGCCACCACCGGGCAGAATACCTTCTTCAACGGCAGCGCGAGTCGCATGCAAGGCGTCTTCCATACGAGCCTTGGTCTGCTTCATTTCGGCTTCAGTTGCGGCACCGACGGAGATGATGGCCACGCCACCAGTCAACTTGGCGAGACGTTCCTGGAACTTCTCGCGGTCGTATTCGCTCTCCGTGCCTTCGATCTGGGCACGAATTTGTTGGACACGCGTCTGAATTTCCTTGGAATCGCCAGCACCCTCGATCAGGGTCGTGGTGTCCTTGGTGATTTCAATACGCTTGACGACGCCGAGGTTCTTCAACTCGACCGATTCCAGCTTAATGCCGAGATCTTCCGAGATGAACGTTCCACCGGTCAACACGGCCATGTCGCCGAGCATCGACTTGCGACGGTCACCGAAACCGGGAGCCTTAACGGCAGCGATCTTCAGCACACCGCGGAGCTTGTTCACGACCAGGGTCGTCAACGCTTCGCTCTCGAGGTCTTCAGCCACGATCAACAACGGCTTGCCAGTCCGAGACACTTTCTCGAGCACCGGGACGAGGTCCCGCAGGCTGGAGATCTTCTTCTCGTACAACAGGACGTAGCAGTCTTCGAGGACGCACTTCATTTCAGCCGGATCGGTGACGAAGTACGGGGAGATGAATCCCTTGTCGAACTGCATGCCTTCAGCCAGCTTCAACGTGGTGACGGCGGCCTTGCCTTCTTCGACGGTGATGACACCGTCACGGCCGACCTTCTCCATCGCGTCAGCAATCAAGTCGCCAATCGACTTGTCGCTGTTCGCCGAAATCGCACCAACTTGAGCGACTTCAGCCTTGCTCGAAACCGGCTTGGCGGTGTCGGCGAAGAACTTGAGGGCCGCTTCGACGGCGAGATCGATACCGCGACGCACGATGGTCGGGTTGGCACCCAAATTGATGCTGCGCAGACCTTCTTCGTAGATCGACCGGGCCAGCACAGTGGCGCTGGTGGTACCGTCACCAGCGGTATCGCTGGTCTTGCTGGCGACTTCGTTCACCAGCTTGGCACCCATGTTTTCGAACGGGTCGTCGAGATCGACTTCCTTCGAAACAGTCACGCCGTCCTTGGTGACGACCGGGTTGCCGAAATTCTTGTCGATGATGACATTGCGACCGGTCGGTCCCATCGTCACTGCGACGGCGTCGGCCAACATGCCGACTCCCTTTTGCAGCTTGAGACGGGCGGGGTCGTCGAACAATAGTTGCTTAGGCACGCCTGGGGACTCCTATAGTTATTCGCAGTTGTTTGGGCAGAGGGAGTGATATTGATTGAGGAGTATGAGGGTTTGAGAGTGTGAGTGATGGAGAGTCAGGTCAAGTTTGTGCTTGCCTCTTTACTCCGTCACTCTCATACCCTCTTACTCTCACACCCAATCCAGCCAGACAAAACTGGCTGATATAAACTAGCCGACGATCTTCGCGAGGATATCGTTCTCACGCAGGATCTTGACGTCCACACCAGCGACTTCGATGTCCGTTCCGCCGTACTTGCTGAACAGGACTTCGTCGCCGATCTTCACGTTGACCTGGCTCCGCTCGCCGCTTTCCAGCAGGCGGCCGGGGCCGACAGCCTTGACCTTGCCACGTTGCGGCTTTTCCTGGGCCGAATCCGGCAACACGATACCGCCAGCGGTTGTGGTTTCGGCGCTCAACGGCTCAACAACAACACGGTCATCCAAAGGCGTCAAATTCATAGTTCCGCTTCTCCCTTATCTGTGATTGCGTCCGGCAGGCGGGCTGTTTCCACCTTGCTCACAACGTCTGTTTCTGGGGCTGTTTTCGAGTCTGTTTCAATCGGTCGAGCCACCCCACGGCGACTCGGCTTATATATCAGAACTCACCCCCCCGACCGCCATCAGCGGCCGGAGGCTGAGATCAATTCACTTACATCATGCCGCCCATGCCACCCATTCCTGGCATGCCACCCATGCCGCCCATCCCACCCATGCCTCCGCCGCCATGATCATGATGATCGTGGTGGCCGTCGCCCTCGTCCGTCTTCGGCTCATCAACAATGATGGCTTCCGTGGTGAGCAACAGGCACGCGACGCTGGCTGCATTCTGCAGGGCGCTGCGGGTGACCTTGGTCGGGTCGACAATTCCAAAAGCGATCATGTCGCCGTACTTGTCGTTCAGGGCGTCGTAGCCGTGATTACGATTCGTCAGCTTCTTGACATTGTTCGCCACGACAGCCCCTTCGAGGCCAGCGTTGAACGCAATCGTGCGGAGAGGAATCTCGAGGATGTTCTTGATCAACTGCACGCCGAGAGCTTCGTCGCCGGTCAGCTTGAGAGCATCCAAAGCACCGGAGCAGCGAATCAATGCCACACCGCCGCCCGGAACGATCCCTTCAGCAATGGCAGCCCGAGTGGCGGCCAAGGCGTCTTCGATCAGGTCCTTGCGTTCCTTCATGGCCGTTTCGGTCGCGGCACCGACGTTGATCTGAGCCACACCACCAGCCAACTTGGCCAGGCGTTCCTGCAGCTTCTCGCGGTCGTATTCGCTGTCGGTCTGAGTGATCTCAGTCCGAATCTGAGCAGCGCGGCCTTCGATGTCGGCCTTCTTGCCGGCACCTTGGACGACGGTCGTGTTCTCAGCGTCAATCTTGATCTTCTTGGCGACACCCAGGTGCGACAGCTCGACGTTTTCGAGCTTAATCCCGAGGTCCTTGAAGATCGCGGTGCCATTGGTCAGCACAGCGAGGTCGCCGAGCATGGCCTTGCGGCGGTCACCGTAGCCGGGAGCCTTGACGGCCGCGACGCGGAGAATGCCACGCATCTTGTTCACAACGAGAGTCGCCAGAGCTTCGCCTTCGATATCTTCGGCGATGATCAACAGCGGCACGTTGGCTTGAGAAATCTTCTCCAGCAACGGCACCATCGACTTGGCACTGCTGATCTTCTCTTCGTAGATCAGGATGCGGCAGTTTTCGAGTTCGACTTCTTGCGAATCCTGATCGGTCACGAAGTGCGGCGACAGGTAGCCACGGTCGAACTGCATGCCTTCGACGAGATCCACATTCGTAGTCGTCTGACGGCCTTCTTCGACGGTGATGACGCCGTCAGCACCGACCTTTAAGAGGGCGTTGGCGAGGATTTCGCCGATTTCCGGGTCGTTGTTGCCAGCAATGGTGGCGACCATCTGGATCGCCTTCTTGTCCTTGGCACTGACCGGAGTCGCGAACGTCTTCAGCTCAGCGACAACGGCTTCGACAGCCTTGTTGACGCCACGGCCCAGCGACATCGGGGCGGCGCCCGAAGCGATGTACCGCAGACCTTCGCGGTAGATGGCTTCGGCCAGGATCGTCGCAGTCGTGGTTCCGTCACCAGCGACGTCGCTGGTCTTCGAGGCGACTTCCTTGACCAACTGGCAGCCCATGTTTTCGTACGGGTCTTCCAGCTCGATGTCTTCGGCGACGGTGACGCCGTCCTTGGTCACCTTCGGAGCACCCCAGCCCTTGTCGAGCACGGCATTGCGGCCGCGGGGCCCCAGAGTGCTGCCGACAGCCCGGGCCAGCTTGGAGACACCCTCCAGCAGAGCCTTACGAGCGTCATCCTCATAAATCATCATCTTGGCCACAGCTTCTCCTCACGCAATCCAGGGTTGTGCCGAATGTCTCAGTAGGTTAATCAACTGTCTTCGCCAAATGCCATTGTAAAAAACCGTCGTCTTACAAATGGCCGTATTACAAATGGCGTCGTGCAGAATCTGCGGCGGTCTCCCGGCCCTATTTTGAACAAAGCCAGTCAACACGCACCGAGCCGCAGTCCGGTTTCAGACTGTCACGTGCCCAGTCAATCTAGCAATGGTTGTGCCAAACATGGTGTGTTGGCGTAATACGCATGAAGCCAAAGGGTTACGAAAACGACAGAAGTTTTCATGAACCGCCTGTCGCTGCCAACTTGGCAGCCTGCCACGACCGTTTGGGGCAAAAATCGGTGTTCGTGTCGTGGGACGGGTCTCCAGGCCCGTCCGTCCCTTCCGTAACTCTTCAGCCGGACAACGAGCCTTTACCTCCATGCTCTTCTTTGTGCCCTTCGTGTCCTTCTGTAAAAATGATTTTGAACAGAAGGCCACAAAGGGCACGAAGATTTCATATGCAGAGCAATAGGCAGGCTGGAATTGTCCATTCCTAATTCGTGTGATTTGTGTCATTCGTGGTTCTTCTCAGGAAGATTTCAACCACGAATGACACAAATTACACGAATGGGAATTGAGAGACCCTGTGAGAAGGGGACGGACGGGCCTGGAGACCCGTCCCACGACGCATTACGTCACAATATTTTGCGGCTTACCCTTCAAGAACTCGATCACGTTATCGACCGCCCCGCCGTTCAGGATCTCCATCCCTTCCGGGGTTTGATCGGCCACGTGCGGGGTCAGGACCACTCGCGTGCAACTGAGCAATGGGTACCCGGGGGGCATCGGTTCGGCGTCAAAAACGTCCAGCCCGGCACCACCCAGATGACCGGAGTTCAAGGCCTCGACGAGGGCATCGGTGTCGATGATGGCCCCGCGGGCCGTATTCACCAGCAACGCCCCCGGCTTCATCATTTGCAGCTCACGGCGGCCAATCAGATGCCGGCTGTCCGGGGTCAACTTCACGTGGATCGAGAACGCATCGGCCGTCGTCAGCAGTTCGTCCTTGCTCACGTACTTGAAGCCCAGTTGTGCTTCGAGTTCCGGTTGAGGATGAAAGCTCCAGGCGATGACATTCATCCCAATGGCTTTCCCCAACTGGATCATCCCGCGCCCGATCGCGCCGGTACCAATGACGCCAAGTGTCTTGCCGCGCAGGTAAACGAGATCACCCCGAATCCATTGGCCCGCCTTCAGCTCGGCCGTATGTTGCGCGAGGTGCCGTGCACAGGCAAATAACAGGGCCATCGCGTGCTCGGAGACCAGTCCCGCCGTGCGGCCGGGAATGTTCGAGACGATGATTCCCTTAGCTCGCGTTGTCGGCAGATCGATGCTGTCAGTGCCGATTCCACAGAGCGAAATCAGCTTCAACCGCGGCGCTTCCGATAGCACTTCGGCCGGCCATTTCACCGATCCACGCGACTGGATCATGATGTCCGCGTCTTGAATGCGACGAATTTTCTCTGCATTATCGACCGGCCGATCGCGATACAGCCGGACCTCGCCGACTGCATGCAGTCGATCCATATGCGGTGAGTCCCCCAACTGCGTGGGCTCGTCACCGGGAATCACGATGATCGGTCGCGCCATTTTGGCCTCGCTCTTCCGTGGCCGACGCTGCTAGCGTCGGCGCATTGAGACCGACGCTACTCGCGTCGGCCACGGGGGCTTACTTCGCATACTCAACGTTACGCGACTCACGCAGCACGGTGACCTTGATTTCACCGGGATAGGTGAGCGATTCCTCGATCGCCTTGGCGATATCGCGGCACATGCGTGCGGCTTCGCGGTCGTTGACCTGATTCGAATCGACAATGATGCGGATCTCGCGACCCGCCTGAACAGCGTAGGCTTGCTCGACCCCCGGGAAACCGCAGGCCAGCGATTCAAGTTCTTCGAGCCGACGGACATATTTTTCGAGAGTCTCACGTCGCGCACCGGGCCGAGCCGCCGAGATCGCATCTGCCGAAGCGACCAGCACCGTGTAGATGTAATCGACTCGGATGTCATCGTGATGACCAAGGGCCGCATGCACAACTTCGGCCCGTTCGCCATAACGCTTGAGGAACTCGGCACCGACGGCCGGGTGACCGCCTTCCATCTCGTGGTCGGCCGCTTTACCGATGTCGTGCAGGAAGCCGCAGCGCCGAGCCAGATTGCCGTCGAGGCCCAATTGCTCGGCCAGCAAGCCAGTCAGGAACGCCACTTCGATGGAGTGCCGCAACACGTTCTGGCTGTAGCTGACGCGGAAATTCAGGCGGCCCATCAGGTCGATCAGCTTATCGTGCAGACCCAGCACTCCCGCTTCTTGAGCCGCTTCTTTACCCAGGTGGAGAATATGGGCTTCCATCTCCTTCTGGGTTTCGCCGACGATTTCTTCGATGCGGGTCGGATGAATGCGACCGTCCTGGATCAATTTCACCAAGGACAGTTTGGCCACTTCGCGGCGGACGTTGTCGAACGCCGACACGATGACGACACCTGGCGTATCATCAACAATGACGTCCACTCCGGTCGCCTTTTCGAAGGCCCGGATGTTGCGACCTTCGCGACCGATGATGCGGCCCTTCATTTCGTCGGTCGGGATATCCACCGACGAAACTGTCGTTTCCGACGTATGGCTGGCGGCGTACCGCTGCACCGACATCCCGATGACTTCGCGAGCCATCTTGTCGCAGGTTTGCTTGAGGTTTTGCTCGTGCTTGAGAATGATCGCGCCGGTCTCGTTGCGCAATTGATTGTTGAGCCGATCGAGCAACACCTGGGTCGCCGATTCCTGACTCAGGCCGCTGATGCGAAACAGTTCGTCCTGTTGCTGGCGCAGGGCCTTTTCGACTTCCTTCTCGCGAGATTCCACCGATTCGGTGCGATCGGCCAGCTTACGCTGGGTCGATTCGAGCAACCGTTCTTTTTTGGTGATGTCCTGCTGTTGATCTTCGAGCAGTGTTTCGCGGCGGTCGAGGCGTTTTTCCTGGTCTCGCAGCTCAGAACGAACGCGGTCCATTTCCTTATCGAGCGTCTCGCGGCGGGTAATCAATTCTTCCTTGTTGGAGATTTCCTGCTGCTTGCGAACCGTTTCGGCATCCCGTTCGGCCTGCTTCAGGATCTCTTCCCGTGTCTGGTAGGCCGTGCCCTTAATCAGGCGGTCAACGAAGAATCCGGCGAGGGCTCCCGGTACGAGCCCGATTAAGGCTCCGATGAGATATTCTACCATGGACGCGCTTTCTGTCTTATCAACGGTGGTCGGAGACCATCGAGTGCATCTGGCAGAAAGGCTGCATCCCATGCGGACGGATGGAGATTTGAAGCGTTAGCTCGCGACCTGCGGTCAACCGCAATCGCTTACCGCACACCTCAAGTCACTCACCGTGGGTACCAGCGTCAGTTCACGCTGCGGAAGCAGGCAGCAGAAATCCGAGGGACATGGCTGAAAGGGAATCATCACGCAGGGTTTGCTTTGGAAGACCCCGTTCAAGAAAACGGTGGCGCCGTAGTACCGCCGGGAGGCGCCTACAAATTGTCTTCGAAAACGGGTCTGAGTCTTCAGCCATTAACCTGCGCGGACACCAACCAGCCGCAAGCAATTCCATCGCCGGCGCTTCAGGCAGGACGGGGACAGCAATCGCTGTCCAGGCCATCACTTGTGGCACAACGCGAAACGTCTGCCGCAGATTTCTGGGCAGCAGCCGCTTCACGGCGAATACAAGTGTTAGAAGAAGTTGCCACATACGAGTGAATCACCCACGAAACGTCACATGTCACAAGCCCGAACTCTGCGGGTTGCCCCAGCAAGGCGTGAACTCAATCTCCAGAACTTCAAAGGTATGTGCACCTCGAAAGGTCTCTCGGGATCAAAATGTTCAACGCCCCCGGTAACTCAGTCGCTGAGTCTGAGGAGACACCCTGCCACGGATTGTTAGGACGCGGAAGTCGTGTGACCACAAGACGCAGTGTTGCGACTGGAGAAAACCAGAGTGGCGTTTATAGTATCAAACTGACGCGGATGTTCAACCAACGGCGGAAAAATCGACACGCGCGGCGGATTTTGAGTAACCTTGGGAATCCTGAACGGCGGCGCGAGCACTTACTGATCGCGTTGTTTGACTTGGTTCCCCTCGCCCTGGTACTCCGGGGAGAGGGGCTAGGGGTGAGGGGCACGATAAACTAGTGACTCGGAGTCCCGCAGATCCTCAAAAAAGGCGCCCTTGAAG
>JAKFVC010000227.1 GCA_021732415.1 Planctomycetaceae bacterium | reverse complement strand
GCCCATTGCTGCCCACCCCTGACCGACCGACAATCCGATCCTCGACTCCCCTGGCCACCGCTGCGCCCTGGGGGTAGGGGGGAAGAAGTAATGAACCTCAATTCCGACAAAATAAATCAACAGGCCGGTAAGCCCCGGGATTCTTTTTCTGACGCAGAATTACCAGCGAAGAAGAATCCGGGGGCTTACGCCGCCCGGCTCGCCTGTTCGTCCGTGGGGATGAGCACTGTGTCGTTGATTGTGACTCGCTAATAACCATTCGCCCCGTAAATACCGAGCGGCGCCGGACGCTCGCCTTAACCCTGACGCGGCGGTTGGCGATGACGCAACTCGAGGAAGCTGATCAGTCCCGAATTGTCCGGACTGGTAACGGGCGCGATCTCCGGTTGAATGGCCTTACTGCTCACGGGGATTCGGCCTTCCAGAATCGGCTTGAACGCGCCTGCCGCTTGAAATGCGGTCGGCGGGAAGCAAGCCAGAATTGACGCTACGATTTCTTCCTGCAGTAACTCGTGCGGGGGTGTGGCTGGGTTTTCAGGAAACGCCATTCGCAAGCCAACCAGCAACAGCACCCAGACTTGATCGCGGGGACGCTCACTGGATTGCAGCAGTTGCTGAGCCCCGAATTCGCGGGCTCGAACGGGATCAAACGCGAAGTCGTCGACTTGATAGGTCTCGACCAGATGGCCCAGCATGAGGTCGGTCCAGCGTTCGACTCGGCGGCGAATGCGGTCGATATTGGTCAGGTGTTCGATGCCCAGGGTCGTATCGGTCACCAACAATTGGAGGGCTCGCCGGCGAGCATCCAGGTGACCGAGCAGCACGTTGCGGGCGATGGGCTCGTGAGTACGAGTTCCCTGGGCCTGGTCTCGAGCCGTCAGTGCGGCACACCAGACGCGGGTCAGTACTTCGGACACAAATATCTCTTCCAGGATCGGCTCGAGGTCCCGCCACATCTGCAGATGTTCGTCCGGCGCGACGCTCGCGTACTGCCGTTGATAGCGGGTCACGGCCATCAGCCACAATTTCGTTCGGCGCTGTGACCGGTCCCAGAATTTCTCCAGCGTGCCCGCGGGCAGGGGCTCGGTCCCTTCGACGATATGTGGACTAAATGCCGAGATCAGCGCAGCGATTTCCACGGTCTGCCGGTTGTTCACAGTGCTTCAGTCTTCGTTCGAGTACTTTGGGGTATCGACGTGCGGTGAGCCTGTCGACGGTATGCCAATCCAAAAAACGGCAGCTCCAGACATCCCTCAGACAGAGGAAAGCCCGGTCCGTTCGAATCCAGCGCGATTGCGAGACGAAAATGGTCAAAGCAAACGTTGAGCCGGACTGTGAATTACTCTTCATGAGAGTTGCAACGGATTGTTCTGTATGTGGTTGCGGAATACGTAAAGCGTTCTAAACACGTAAAATCGGGGTGTTCCGAGGACAGCGTTGTGGCGTTTCGTCAACGTTATGGTGAGGTAAATACCCGTAGCATTGAGTCATCGGACCGAAGTGTGAGGCTACGGAATTCCCGAATCGCCTGTTACGATCACCCGGGTCTGGGGTCGAGGAACGATCCCGCGTGGCAAGTGGTCGGATGAATTTTCATGGCTGATAAATCAACTCGCATACCCATTGTTGTCTGGCTCGCAGGAGTCGTCTTGCTGGCGATCACGATGGCCGTCGTGATGGTCTGGTTCTATGCCAAGGCAGGCGTTCCAATAGTGGGCGGGCCAGAGCCTGGCCTGCAGGAAAAGCCAGGTGGGCCTGCTCGGCAGTTGTCGCTCACCGATAAGCGAGAGCTCTTAAAACTGAGCCATCAAGCGATCGGCCTGCTCGAAAATGAGTTGTGGCGGCAGGGGTTGCCAGTTTTGGCGCAGATCCAGGCGAAGCTCCCCGAGGATCCCTTCGCCGCTCGAAATTCCGCCGTGGCCCTCAGCTTTGCGGTTGAGCCGGCGAATGCTGCGCGTCCCGATGCCATCGGTGCGGAAGAAGCGGAAGCGACCGTGAGCCGACTCATGAAGCTGTCTCCCAAGGATCCGGTGTCGTTCATCCTGGCCGCCCGCATCGCCGCGAAGTCTGGCAATTCGTCACTGGCGATTGAACGTTATCGACAGGCGGTCGAGGTCAACCCGCAGTCGCCAGTCGCCTGGTACGAATTGTTTGAAACATTACGCAACAGCGGCAGCGTGAACGGCGATCCGGCACCGGCCGAGCAATCCAAAAAGGAACAGCTCACAGCGCTCTCGAAGGTGGCCGAGTTGCGGCCCGACAATCTGCGCGTGGCCGTGGATATGCTCAGTCTGATGTTGGAGACGCAGGACAATTCGATCGCGAAGTATCTCAAAGATCTCGCCCCGCAGATCCCGCGCGTTCGTCGAGCTTCGCTGGAACGCTTCGGCCGGGACAATTTCCAAAAGATCTACGAGAACGCGGTGCAAGCAGCAGAAAAAGCCATTCAAACGCAGACCAAGGCCGAGTGGTCGGCGGCGGCGATTCCCATCCGTCCGATGATCAATCTGCTGACGCCGCTGGATCCGGTTTATATGGATATGGCGAAGTTGCGGCCGAATGGGCTCGATTTCGTGCAGTATCGCTTTCAGTCTCCAGACATGCAGAGTGCCGACATTGAGACGGCGGAATTTCATCCCGCAATTGACGTGAAGTTCAAGAAGGCGACTCAACAGATTCGGGCAGGAGATCATCCGCTGGATACCGTGCTTGCGGATTATGATCTGGATCAGCGGCCGGATGTCTGGGTTCTGGATTTGGAATTGTTACGAATCTTTGGATCGACCGCCGAAAATCCGGCGTGGCACCAACTCAGCGAGATCAAGTGTTCGCGGGACTTCTGGCACTTGCTGGCTACCGATCTCGATCTGGATGACAGCCCGATCGGTAAAGCAGGGGGCGTTCTGCCGCAACCCGATCCAGGACCTGCTCAGCAGCCAGGGGCTGGAACCACCGTCTGTCAGCAGGCAGATCCAGACCTCGTCTTGTACGGTCCAGGCGGTGTGCAAATCTGGAAGAATCAAGCTGCCGCCGATGGCCAGAGCCGCTCTTGGATCAAGGCGGAGAAGACGGGTTTAGAAGAGCTGCGGGATGTCACCACAGTGACTGCGGCCGACATCGATCATGACGGCGACTTGGATTTGACCATCGTGACGAAGGCGGGCCTACAAATCTGGTCCAACCGCGAAGAGTTCGTGTTTAAGGACATCAGCGAGCAGTCCACGCTTCCGAGCGAGATCCAGGTTCGACAGATCATACCGGTTGATTGGGACCGCGACGTGGATTTGGATCTGGTGGTGCTGGGGATCGGACTAGTTAAGGGAACACCCTCATACGGGCTGCTGCAGTATGGACTGTTGCGAAACCGATTGCACGGAGTCCTCGAATGGACGCCACTATTTGAAGACCTCCCAGGGACGCTTCGCATTCAGAAGTTCCGGCAGGCGGCAGTGCTCGATGCGGATCAAAATGCCTCGTGGGATCTGGCGGTTGTCGGCGACAAATCCGGCGGGGAGCTCGAATTGACCACCACTCATGCGGCCGGACAAGTCAAACCACTCCGCACAGAGTCGCTCCCAGATCTGTTGCCTGGAGGCCTGAAGACGTTTGATTATGACAATGATGGTTACCTGGATTTGCTCAGTTGGTGGAGCGACTCGTTGCGAGTTCTGCGCGGGGGCAAACAGGGAAAGTTTTGGGCTATCAAAGGCGTCTTTCCAATTAATTTGAACGTTGCGATCCAAGATTGCGTGCCTGGTGATTTAGATGGCGATGGCGATCTCGATCTACTTATTCGCACCTCAAACGGGATTGAATTGCTGAGCAACGACGGTGGCAACCGTAATCACTGGCTCGACGTCCGTTTGCGAGCTCGCACAATCAAGGACAGCGTGGCGGGAGCGGGACTGGCTGCGAAACGCGTCAATCACCAGGGGATCGGATCGCTCGTCGAACTGCAAGTCGGTGGTTCCTATCAGCCGCAGGTGGTCGCGCACGAGTCGATTCATTTTGGACTCGGTCAGCGGCCGGCGGCCGACCTGTTGCGTGTCGTCTGGACTAACGGTGTGCCGCAGGGGTTGCTGGATGTCAAAGGCGATTGGGAGATTTGTGAGATTCAAGCTCCCAAAGGTTCTTGTCCGTTTGCCTATACTTGGAACGGCGAGCGCTACGAGTTCTTCACCGATCTGCTGTGGAACGCACCCCTTGGTCTGCAGTTCGCTGAGGGCGTCATAGCTCCCGCACGGGCTTGGGAGTACTTGAAGATCCCCGGCAATCGCCTGTTGCCGCAGGGGAATCAATACGTCATGCAGATTACCGAGGAGCTCTGGGAAGCGACCTATTTCGATCAAGTCGAATTGCTGGCGGTCGACCATCCCGCGGATGTGGAGATCTACTCGAATGAAAAAGTGGGCCCTGCGAGTCTGGCCGAGTTCAAAATCCACACTGTTAGGCAGCCGCAGCCCGTCGTGGCTGCCACAGATCAGCGTGGCCGAGACATCTTCCCCGAGATTGCAGCGGAGGATGGCGTCTTTACGAAGTGCTATGACCAGGTCCTACGCCAGGGACTGACGACGGAACATTTTGTAGAACTCGATCTGGGAAAACAGGATTTGGGGCAGGGCGGTAACGCCGTTCCTCTGACGTTATTTCTGACCGGCTGGATGTATCCGACCGAAACGTCCATCAGCGTGGCCGTGTCGCAGAATCCGAAGAATTCCCAAGCCCGACCGCCCGCTCTGTGGATCCCTGATAAAGACGGCAAGTGGACCGAGATTCGTCCCTTCATGGGGTTCCCCGGGGGCAAGACGAAAACGATCGCGATCGATCTGACGGGTGTCTTCACACATGACGATCATCGTGTGCGGATTGTGACGAATATGCAGTTTCATTGGGACCATGCGTTTGTCTCGGTGGGTGAGAAGCCGGCGGACTTCAAAGTGCAACCTCTGAAATTGGCGTCCGCCGATCTGCACTATCGAGGTTTGTCTAAGCATTCCTGGCCGGTCGGTAATGGCCCTGACCAATACGATTATAGTCGCGTGTTGCCGGGGCCCGAATGGCCGCCCATGCAGGGATTCTTCACGCGTTACGGCGATGTTCAGGAATTGCTGACGAAGTCCGACGATCAACTGGCGGTGATCGGAGCAGGTGATGAAATGACGCTGACATTTTCTCCGCCGGAAGTGCCGCTGCCGGAAGGGTGGAAACGCGACTTCATTCTGCACAGTGTCGGGTGGGATAAAGACGCTGATCTTAACACGTTATATAGCCAAACGGTCGAGCCGCTCCCTTTCAATGCGATGAGTGGCTATCCTTACGGCGCGGAGGAAGGTCCGCCGGACACTCCCGAATACCGCCGCTACTTGCAAAAGTACCAGACTCGCGTGCAAGATTACGGGAAGTTCTGGCGCAGGGTGCAAGTGGCACGGCCGTCGCCGGTAACGGTCCCTTAAGTCCCTTCGGTCCTTTTGAATTCAAGGGACATATAATGACGAAAAGGACCGAAGGGACGCTAAAAAAATCCGTCGTTTCGAATTCATCAAAATCAGAGTTGTGATATGCCTTTGGAACCGTTGCCCCAGCCACTGGATGTGATTGCCGTGGGAGCGCACCCGGATGACGTCGAAATCGGCTGCGGCGGCACCGTCGCTCGGCTGGTGCAGCAGGGTTACCGGGTGGGAATCATCGATTTGACCAACGGCGAGCCGACGCCGAACTGCCCGCACCCCGATGTTCGTCTGGCGGAGGCGGCGGAAGCGGCCCGCATTCTCGGCGTTCACATGCGCAAGACACTGGATCTGACCAACCGGCGGTTGTTTGATTCTTTCGAAACTCGAGTCGCACTGGCCGCCGAATTTCGCCGCTACAAGCCGAAGCTGGTCCTCGGACTGATCGGCAAGACGCCGCTGGCCTCACCGGACCACTGGCAGGCCAGTCAAATTACGGACGCTGCGATCTTTTATTCCCGATTGAGCAAATGGGACGACTTTTTCGGTGGGCTGGCCGTGCATACCATACAAAAGCAGGTTTGGTATCAATTAGGCACCGCAAGTTTGGAAATACCTGCGTCGGCTGGTCATTTTGTCGTGGATATTAGCGACGCGATGAAGATAAAATTGGAAGCCATTCGCGCGTACAAAACACAATTTCCGCCGACTAAAGACCGCGTCTTCCAAATGGTGACCAGCCAGAATCAGTTGGCCGGCTCCAGTGCGGGATTCGCGGCCGGGGAGTTGCTATTTGCCGCAACTACTTTGGGAGTCAGTGATTTAGTGCAGGCGGTATGCGGTATGTCCGAGGCGACAGCGAAGTCGATCGCCGAAGAACGAGCCGACGATGCCCCCCATTTGTCAGCGGGGAAGAAGTCGGAGTTGTTGTAGCAGTGTATGGGCGATCGAAGGGTGTGAGAGTATGAGTGTGTGAGAGTAACGGGGTGAGTTGAGTTCCAAGAATCTGGAAATCTCAATACCCTCGTACTCTCTCACTCCGTTACCCTCACACATTCACGCCGCGCAATCGGTTTGATTAAGCACAATAAACCAGCCAGGTGCAACAAAACTGGCAATAACTAGATAGCCGGTTGCCGGTCACTCGATAATCATTGAAGGGTGACGGGCGAACGCCTCCACTCAGGTGGATCCTACCAGACGTCAGTCGCAGTACGGGAGAATCGCAAGTTGGGCTGGTTTTCGCGGTTGAACTTCTGGAACAAAGAGCAGCCCCCCATCGCGTCGGTGGCTGCCGCTGAAGGTCCGCAGTTGCGGTGGGGCGTCGTCAGCATCACCGGAAATTTCCGCGAGAACAACGAAGACCGCTACGTGGTCGACGAGCAAGGCCGATTCTTCGTCGTCTGCGATGGTATGGGCGGCCAATCTGCCGGCGAACGGGCCAGTGCGATGGCCACCGAACTCGTTCCGCAACGGCTGCAGCAGTCATTGTCCTTCAAGAACGACCCGCCTGAGAAAGTGTTGTCCGGGATCGACGATGCCGTCGGGCACGCGAACGCCGAAATCATGGCCCTCGCACAAGTCGACCCCGACTGCAGCAATATGGGGACGACCATTGCCATGGTGGTGAAGGTCGGTAAGTCGTTTTATGTGGCCGGAGTCGGCGACAGCCGGGTCTACCGGATGCGAAACGACAATTTCGAGCAATTGACGACCGACCATTCTCTTTCGCAGGCGCTAGTGATTGCCGGCACGATCAGCAAAGAGGACGCGGCCAACCACCGCTACAAGCACGTGCTGGTCCGCTACCTGGGTTCCAAAGAGGGCGGGGCCGGTGCTGAAGCCAAGCCGCACGAAATCCAGTCGGGCGATCGGTTCATGATCTGCTCCGACGGCGTCACTGACGGTACCAATGACGCGCAACTCGCCGTCCTGATGAGCCGCTTTCCGCAACCGCAGGAGACGGCCCAGGCCATTATCGAGGCCGCTCAAGCGGGTGGCTCGAAAGACAACATCACGTGCGTCGTGGTGTTTGTGGATTAGCACCTGTCGCCCGACTCTCTGAGTCGGGTGTGTGCGGCGTACGAAGAGTACCCGACTCGGAGAGTCAGGCTACAGCTTCATCGCTGCTGCGATCCCCTGTGAATTGTCATCCGGACGTTGGCTTAAGGCGTCAATCACCCGTGCGCGACGTTCTGGCGGATGGTTCTGATTCAGTTTCCATTTGCCTTCCATTCGCGTGATCTCAATCCGGAATCCAACGATCTGCTTCAACAGCTTTTCGATGAATTCTGCAGGAGCTGCTAACTGCCACGGCTGAGGAAACGACTGCTCATAGAACGCGACCGAATTCTTCACAATTGCCAGGAGTTCGTCTGGATCATGAATCCATGTGACTCGGCCATAGACGTGGACTGCGATGTAATTCCATGTCGGGACGACCAGTTCCTCGGCGTACCAGGTCGGTGAGATATAGGCATGCGGCCCGGAAAAAACGGTGAGCACTTCGTCACCATCCACTTGATCCCACTGGGAATTGGCTCGCGCCAGGTGTCCGACGAGCGTCCCCTGAGGTCCGGTGTGCCGCTCGAGCAGAAAGGGCAGATGCGATGCGATTGAGGTCCCCTGTTGGTGCGTGACCAGCAGCCCGAAGCTGTGGCGCTCGACGAAATCGTGCAGTTTTTTGCGATCAGTTTCTGCGAACGAAGAGGGGACATACATCGCGGCCGGTCTCCGAGTACTGCGTTGGAATCGATGGGAAAGAGACAGCGGCTGTTCGCGACCGGTTCGGTCACAGCGGCGTCTTTCTGAGAACCCAGGCAAGTGGTCGATTCTGGTGACGTGGAGGTTAGTGGGATATCATAGTCTAGAGTTTGGGGGTCGGGCGTTCAAATTTCAAAATTGGCCAACGATCGACCTCGGTGAAACACGTCTGTTGAACGGCCAATTTTGAAATTTGAACGCCCGACCCCAGTCTGCCACCGTTTCAGGAAATCAAATGACGTTGCGCCAAACGCTCGCTGCTCTCTTGTGTCTTGGAGTCCTCGGTATCTGTCAAAGCGGTGTGACTCAAACTCCGCCGCCGAAAGACCGCGCTGCCATTATTCGCATGCTTCCGGACCTCCATCTCCTTGAACCGATTTGGTCTGGCGACACGGTCTAGCGCGAAAGTGCCACATTGCTGCAGCCCAACGATGGTGAACCGGCGGTAGCTCGCCTCGCGTTTGATGTCGAAGAACTCGTCTCCGTCAAAGCTGCCGGGGGCGAACGCACGCTGGAGGCTGGCCGTGATTATCAGTTGAGTGACAATAAACACTCGCTGCTGATCTCCCCACAGACCAAGCTTCCCTTTATCAAAGAGGTTGACCTGTTTCCGCCGACCGGTGCGCCCAACAGCTACAAGCATCGTGTCGGGAAGCCCGAGCAAAGCATGCTGTTTGGCCCCGGGCACTGGTTTCACGATCGGCAGATTGAAATCACCTATCGACACAAGCCTGCGAAATGGTCGGGGACCGTGCCGCAATTGGCTGAGAAATTGTTGCCCAAAACGTTTGCCCTGTTGAAAGCGGGAAAGCCACTTACTTTGGGAGTCAGTGGCGATAGCATTTCCGCTGGCGGTGACGCGTCTGCCGTGGCCAATGTGCCTCCTTTCATGCCGGCCTATCCGGAACTGGTCGCGGCCCAATTGCAGGCCAGCTACGGCGGCGAAATCACGTTGAAGAACAGGGCGGTTGGTGGCTGGAGCATTGCGAACGGCGTCGGCGATCTCGACAAGTTGCTGGCCGAAAAGCCGCAGTTGATTGTCATGGCCTACGGCATGAACGACGTCGGCCGCCGCGATCCCGAATGGTTCAAAGGACAGACGAAAACGTTTATTGATCGAGTCCGTGCGGCCGATCCGAACATCGAAATCATTCTGGTGGCTCCCATGCTGGGGCACTCCGAATGGGTTCACACGCCCCGCAATATGTTCTTCAAGTATCGAGATGTGTTGGCCGTATTCGAAGGTCCGGGAATCGTGTTGGCTGACCTCTCCTCGGTTTGGGATACGCTGCTCAAATCCAAGCATGATCTCGATTTGACGGGCAATGGGCTGAATCATCCCAATGACTTTGGTCATCGACTCTACGCTCAGACGATTCTGGGATTGCTGATCCCTGCGGCGAAGCCGTAGCGTATTTTCTGTAGCCTGACTCTCAGAGTCGGGTGCTTCTGACGTCCGATACGAAGAATACCCGACTCAGGGAGTCGGGCTGCAGCGAGGCTGCGCGTCGGTTGAAGCTTGGCGGAACTTGAATGCTTTTTCTTGGTTGGATTCAAGTCGGTTGACTTCGGCGTGTCAGACCCCGCAAGCCGGTATGCCAACCCAAAATACTTATTCTGACATTGGGTTGGTGTCGATAGCTCACACAGGGGGCATTCCGCCGATCAACAAACGACCGTTTCCCTGAATGGCACGCTGCAATCCAGTCGATGATTTTCATTGAACGGAGTTGGAATTTGCGGTGTGCTTGTGGGCAACGAAACATTCCGTGCTGACAGAGAAACTTCACCATGTTGCTGAGCCGTATCTTCTCATTGATGTTGGGCACGACAATGTTCGTGATGATCTGGTCAATGCAGGATGGTGATCACGCGCTGCGGGCTCGGGCCGATGTCGACGCCTTTCCGAATGTCCGCCCCATCGAGATTCAGCCCCAATCCCACCCCGCTCCGGCTGTTTCGAATCAACCTGCGCACGTCACTTCAGTTGCGGTGACGGCCCCCGAACCGGCATTATGGATGTTCGCCGACGAGCCCGCCGAACGGGTTGCGGGCAAATAGGGCAGGAATGTCGCAGAATTCGCCAGAGTTCTGTGCCGATTTGCCGGGAGTAGCGGAATCTCGTAAGAGTTCCGCCGATCTACGGTAGCGCGACGGAACTCTTACGAGATTCCGCTACGACGTCGCCAACTTGGTGAAGTCGCCCGAAGTCTGGCGGCTTCGGCTAGGGGGCTATGATGCACGCACAACTCGCCGTACCAGAAATCCGTGAATTACTGGAGGATGGCGACACCGCGACTCTCGCGGAACTGGTCAATGAGTGGCTGCCCGCCGATCTGGCCGCCATCCTGGCCGGCTTGAACGAGACCGAACAGACGATCGTCTTTCGCGCCCTGCAGGATCGCCTGGCTGCCGCGACCTTCGCCTATTTGCACCTGGAAACTCAACTCTATCTGATCAAAGCGCTGCCCGCCGAAGAGGCGTCGGCCGTCTTGAATCAGATGCCGGACGACGACCGCACGACGTTGATTTCCGAGTTGCCGACGGTGACCGCCAATCAGATCCTGTCGATGCTCTCCCCCGAGCAACGGACGCTGGCTCGCCGACTGCTGGAGTACGCGCCGGACTCGATCGGCCGCCTGATGACGCCCCACTTTGTGGCGGTCAAGAAGGACTGGACGATTCAGCGTGTGCTGGACTACATCCGTACGCACGGCATCGATAGCGAAACGCTGAACGTGATCTATGTCGTCAACGAGAAGCATCAGTTGATCGATGACATCCGGATTCGCGAAGTCTTGCTGGTGGCACCGGAAAAGACGGTCGGCGACATCATGAACGAGCAGTTCGTGGCGCTCCGTGACACGGACGACAAGCAAGTCAGCGTCCAGGTTTTCAAGAAGTACGACCGCACCGCATTGCCCGTGGTGACGGCCGAAGGAGCTCTGGTCGGCGTGGTGACGATCGACGACGTGATCGACGTTGTCGAGACAGTGGCCACGCAAGAGATTCAAAAGTTCGGCGGTCTGGAAGCGTTGGAAGAACCGTACGATACGACCCCATTCCTGACGATGGTTCGCAAGCGCGCGTCGTGGTTGGTGGTCCTATTTATCGGAGAATTGCTGACTGCCACCGCGATGGGTTTCTTTGAAGAGGAAATTGCGAAGGCCGTCGTGTTGGCCTTATTCGTCCCGTTGATCATCTCGAGCGGCGGGAACTCGGGCTCACAAGCTGCGACGTTAATTGTCCGGGCGCTAGCGCTGGGTGAAATCAAGTTGCGCGACTGGTGGAAGGTCCTGTGCCGTGAACTGGGATCAGGGCTGATGCTGGGTACGATCCTGGGCACCTTGGGATTCCTGCGGATCGCCATTTGGAGTGCGTTTTCCGATACTTATGGCGAACACTGGATATTAATCGGCCTCACGGTCGCGTTGTCGCTGGTTGGCATCGTAACGTGGGGCACGTTGTCAGGCGCGATGTTACCCTTCCTGCTGAAGCGATTAGGAGCCGATCCAGCGACCTCGTCAGCACCGTTCGTCGCAACGCTAGTGGACGTGACGGGATTGATCATCTACTTCAGCGTGGCCTACCTGATCTTGCACGGGACGTTGCTGTAATCCCCTCTTCGTAGGCGAGCGTCCGGCGTGAGCCGGATGGTTGTTCGAGACTCGACGGAGGCCCCCAACTCCGAACAAATCATTCGACAGGCGAGTTGGGTGCCGTGAGGCCCGGGACTCGGAATTTCGCAGGCGAAACAAATTGTCCGGGGCCTCACGGCACCCGACTCGTCTGTCTGGAAAAAGTCGTTGGGTTTAGTGTGACTTGCAACTCGCTAACAACCATCCGGCTTACGCCGGACGCTCGCCTACGAAGAGTTCACTTCGCGGCCAGTCGGTCCATCAGCGCCTGAATACCGACCTTGGCGACCTCGGCATCTTGTTCGCCGGTCCCTCCACCGATTCCCACGGCCCCGATCACCTGACCGTCGACGACGATCGGCACGCCACCCCTGAGCGTGGTCAGCTTGCCGCCACTGGCCTGGGCCGCGTTCTGCAGGCTGAGGCTCAACAGCACATCGGGCTCGGCTTTGGGTAACGGGCCCGTTTCCTGGCGAAACGTGGCGGCGGTGGCCGCCTTGGTCAGAGCCGTGTAACCGCTGGCGGGGCGGGCTCCGTCCATCCGAGCGAACGCCAGCAGATGTCCGCCATCGTCTACAACCGCAATATTCATCTTCAACTTCATTGCGTCCGCTTTGACACGTGCGGCGGCGATAACCAGTTCGGCCCCGGCGAGGTTCAGTTGAACGCGATTTCGAGTGACAATAGCGGCCAGTTGCTCGGCGGGCGTTGCCGCGGGCTTGTCTTCGGCCTCGGAGTGGGCGTGATGGCTGGCAACCGAGACACAGCAAACTGCGATAACAATCAGATTTCGAAAGCGCAACATGGTGACCTCAGGCTGGATGATGGTTGTGAGAATTCGTCGGCCGCCTCAATCGCATTAATATTAACGACGTCTTGAGAACAAGTCTGGCGAAAGTAAGACATTTCGACCATGATAGATGGGCCGCAGGGGCAACGGAAACGAGCGCTTCAATAGACCAGAATTTGGGTGCCACTGGCTGTGCCAGTGCTCCGGGTCTATCGACAAACGTGTTTCCCCATTTGCAATACCAGGCTGATGGGAGGGCGAGGGACCCAGAGGGTGCCCCGCCGAGCCGCAAGCGTTTGGCAACGTCCGATAGACGCTTGCGGTTCGGCGGGAGCCTCACCCTCCCATCGACCGAAATGTTGTGTCAGAAACCGAACCGTGGGCTAGCACCCAGCGGCTGATGAGTGTCAGATAAGACGCGAGACTGGTTAAATAATGCAGGCAGTTCGCACGATGAAACACGTCGGTTTTTGTGCGGTCGCAATTCTGATTGGAATTTCTCCCTGCAGGGCGGAAGAGAAACCTCCTGCCGCACGTCCGTTGACCGCCGAGCAAACCGAGTTCTTCGAGAAGAAAATCCGTCCGGTCCTCGTCACGCACTGCTACCAATGTCATTCCCAGGAATCCAAAGCGTCCAATCAATTGAAGGGCGGCTTGCTCGTTGACAGCCGCGAGGGTTTACTGGCCGGCGGCGACAGTGGACCGGCCCTCGAATCCGACAAGCCCGCCGAGTCGCTGCTGTTGGAGGCCCTGCGTTACCAGTCGCTGAAAATGCCCCCCAAGGGCAAGCTGCCCGCCAATGTCATCGCCGACTTCGAAGCCTGGGTCAAAATGGGGGCACCCGACCCGCGCGTTGGGCAAGCACCCGTCAAACCAACGGGCATTGATGTCGAAGCCGGTCGCCACCATTGGTCTTACCGGCCCTTAAGTACTCCCCAAGTGCCCGATGTCCGAGATAGAAGCTGGCCGTTGGGAGGGATTGATCGTTTTGTCCTCGCCGGCCTGGAATCCAAAGGCCTGGCACCGGTCGCCGATGCCGACCGGGTCACCCTGATTCGCCGCGTGTATTTCGACTTGATCGGACTGCCGCCCACCCCTGACGACATCGACGCGTTTGTGAACGATGCACGGCCCGATGCCTATGAAATGCTGGTCGACCGGTTGTTGACATCGCCCCAGTTCGGAGAGCGCTGGGGACGGCATTGGCTGGATGTTGTCCGGTTCGGTGAATCGCTGACGTTGCGCGGCTTCGTCATGCCGGAAGCTTGGCGCTATCGCGATTACGTTATCGAACACTTCAATGCCGACCGGCCTTACGATCAATTCCTGCGAGAACAGGTCGCGGGGGATTTGTTGCCATCGAAAAATCTTGCCGACAAACAACGGCAAGCCATCGCCACGACGTTTCTGGTCCTGGGCAACACGAATCTGGAAGAGCAGGACAAAGTCCAACTGCGGATGGATGTGGTCGATGAGCAGCTCGATGTCATCACGAAGGGCTTTCTAGCGCAGACCGTGACCTGCGCCCGGTGTCATGATCACAAGTTCGATCCGATTCCGACTCGTGATTATTACGCGATGGCCGGCATCCTGCGCAATGCGAAATCGCTGGAGCACGCCAATGTTTCCAAGTGGCTGGAACTCGCATTGCCTGTCGATGAAGAATCCGAATCAATCTTTCATAAGCATGAGACCCTGGTCGCCCAATTGCAGGATCAAATCAAAGAGGCTCAAAAGCTCGCTAAATCGTTGGCTGCCGTTGCCAGCGGCAAGGGACCGGCCGGAGCGGATGTTGTCGCTGCCGGTGATTTGCCGGGTGTCGTGGTCGACGATGCGCAGGCGAAAAAGGTGGGGGAATGGAAGCTCTCACAATCCGTGAAGCCATATATCGGCGGCGGATATGTGCATGACCTGGACGGCGGCAAGGGGGCCAAGACGCTGACCTTTCAGCCCGAACTGCCGAAGTCGGGTGTGTACGAAGTCCGCCTGGCCTATACCGCTGGAGATAACCGCTCGCGTGAAGCACCCGTCACCGTGTTCAGCGCCGACGGAGAAAAAACCATGCAGATCAACGAGCAACTGCCACCGCCCATTGAGGGCCGGTTTGTGTCGCTCGGCCAATTTCGATTCGAACAAAATGGCCAAGGGTTCGTGATCGTCGGCAATGAAGGGACTAAGGGCCATGTGATTGCCGATGCCGTGCAGTTCTTGTCGACGGACGGTACCGACGCCGTCGCGAAAGTGGCGGCACCAACTCCGGATAAGACTGATCCCAAACTGGAACAGGCCCTCAAGGCCAGTCAACATCAGGCGGGTGAGGTTAAGCGTCTGGAGAAAGATCTGCAAAAACTAACGGCAGAGGGCCCCAAGCGTCCCAGATTTATGTCCGTAGAAGAAGAGCCCAAACCTGAAGACTGCGCGATTCACATTCGCGGGACGGTCCACAACTTGGGGGCAATTGCTCCACGCGGTTTCATGAGTGTCGTGACTAATGGACCGGCACCAACGATTCCCGCGAGTCAGAGCGGTCGGCGAGAACTGGGAGATTGGCTGGCCAGCAGCGACAATCCGCTCCCGCCACGAGTGATGGCCAACCGCATCTGGCACTGGCTGCTGGGGAGTGGCTTGGTTCGCACGGTGGATAACTTTGGTACAACTGGCGAGGTGCCATCGCATCCCGAATTGCTGGACCATCTCGCGACGCAGTTTGTGGCGGACGGCTGGTCGACCAAGTCGCTGATTCGAGAGATCGTGCTGTCTCGCACCTATCGGTTGTCGTCGGTGGCCTCGCCGCTACAGATGAAGAACGATCCGGAAAACCGGCTGCTGGGACACGCGAACCGTCGCCGGCAGGACGCGGAGTGCCTGCTGGATGCGATACTCACGGCGGGCGGCAAACTTGATCTGCAAGCGGGGGGCTCGACGATTCGACCGGGGACTTCCGCGGACTACGGTTATCAATCGGCTATCACCCGCCGGGCCGTCTATTGGCCCGTGCTGCGAAATGCCTTGCCCGAACTGTTCGAGGTCTTCGATTTTCCCGATCCCAGCATGGTCTTCGGACGCCGCAATACGAGCACTGTGGCGCCTCAGGCGTTATTCCTGATGAACAACCCATTCGTGCAAGAACAGGCGCGAGTGGCGGCCGTTCGCCTGCTGAAAGACGTTTCCGATGATGACACCGCTCGGGTGAATCTGGTTTTCCGGAGATTGTTGGGGCGGATCCCATCTGACACTGAGCGGACGACGGCCCTAAAATATGTGGAGTTAGATTCGACCACGGCCGACTTCAAACAGCAACAGTTGCAACGTTGGAGTCAGTTGGTGCAGGCAGTGTTTGGTAGTGTTGATTTTCGATATGTGAATTGATGCGACGGTATCAGCCCCGGGGTTCCGTGGCAGACGCTGCTAGCGTCTGCACACCGACGCTGGCAGCGTCGGGCACGTAGGCGTAGAGGTATCTCAAAAATGTTTCCAACTCCTCACTGCAATCGCCGACAGGCCCTGCAATCCGCCGCTTGTGGATTCGGATCACTGGCCTTCGCGGGTCTCGCCCAAGCGGGCGCGGCGAGCGATGACCCGTTGGCCCCGAAGCAGCCTCATTTTCCTGCTCGGGCGAAACGGATCATCTTCCTGTTTATGCAGGGGGGGCCCAGTCACGTTGATTCGTTCGATTACAAGCCGATCCTCGACGAGCAAGACGGCAAGATGATGAGCTTCGATGATGCTCGCGTCATTGCCAATACGGGGATGAAGGGATCGTCGCAACGGGTGATGAAACCGTTGTGGAAATTCCAGCAGCATGGTCAAAGCGGCCGCTGGGCTTCGAATCTGTTCCCTGAGATGGCGAAGCATGTGGATGATCTGTGCTTCATCCATTCGGTCCATACGGAAGGTGTCGCTCACGGTCCCGCGACGCTCTTTCTGCACTGTGGTTCGACGAACTTCATTCGGCCGTCGATGGGTTCGTGGGTGTTGTATGGATTGGGGTCCGAGAATCAAAACCTGCCGGGGTTTGTGTCGATTGCCGCCTCGACGGGCAACGGCGGGCCTCGTAATTATGGCAACGCGTTCCTGCCCCCGGTCTATCAAGGGACGGCCTTAGGGAAGGCCGGCGGGCCAGCTTCCGAGGCCACCATTCGTAACTTGGGAAGCCCGCAACTGGACTCGCCGACTCAACGGCGAATGTTCGATTTGACTCAGGCTCTTAACACGCAGCAATTGCAGTCTCACCCGGGTGATGCCGAACTGGAAGCGGTCGTCAATTCCTTCGAACTGGCCTGGAGAATGCAGACTCATGCCCCGGATGTCCTGGATCTGGCAAAAGAATCTGCTGCCACTCAGGCCCAGTATGGCATTGGCGAAAAAGAGACTGACAACTTTGGCAAGCAGTGCCTGATGGCTCGCCGCATGTGCGAAGCGGGAGTTCGATTTATCCAGGTGACCTACGGGGACAACACGGCCAATCCGGCCTGGGATCAGCACTCGAATTTGCCGAAGCACGGCGATCACGCCCGCGCGGTCGATAAACCTGTCGCTGCGTTGTTAGCCGACTTGAAGCAGCGCGGACTGCTGGAAGATACCATCGTCTGGTGGGGGGGCGAGTTTGGCCGTACCCCGTATGCGCAGGCCAACGGTACCGGCCGCGATCACAATCCGGGGGGCTTCACGGTTTGGCTGGCGGGAGGCGGTTTCAAGCCAGGATTTGCCTTCGGCAAGACTGACGAGTTTGGCCATCTGGCGGTGCAGGACAAAGTCCACATGCACGACTTGCATGCCACGCTGTTGCACCAGTTGGGGTTAAATCACGAGAAGCTGACCTATCGGTACGCAGGTCGGAATTTCCGCCTGACCGACGTACATGGACGCGTCGTGAACGAGGTGTTTGCGTAAACACAATTTGGACTGCGGTGATTCATCACCGCTTTCAAATCCAGGTTGGCATGCAGAACAATGTGGCGAGCTCTTCACAAGATTCGACTTGCTAGTTTTTCAATATCAATCAAATTGGAAAGCGGTGATGAATCACCGCAGTTCAAATCGGTCGCCACGAACGATTAGAGAAAAACCACCTATGCCCACCGCGACCCAATGGTGGCACCGCCGCGATGATCAGTTAGTTTGTACCTTGTGCCCGCGCGAGTGTGCCCTGCACGAGGGCCAGCGCGGCTTCTGTTTTGTCCGGCAGAACGTCGCTGATGAGATGGTCCTGACGACTTACGGGCGGAGCTCGGGATTCTGCATCGATCCGATTGAGAAGAAGCCGCTCAACCATTTTCTGCCGGGAACTCCGGTACTGTCGTTCGGTACTGCTGGCTGTAATCTGGGGTGCAAGTTTTGCCAGAACTGGTCGATCAGCAAGGCGAAGGAGTTCGATGATCGGACCGATTTCGCCAGTCCGGAAGCGATCGCCCAAGCGGCTTTGCGACATGGTTGTCGTAGCGTGGCCTTTACTTACAACGACCCTGTGATTTGGGCTGAATACGCCATCGACACGGCGAAGGCCTGTCATGACGTTGGTATCAAGACTGTGGCTGTGACCGCGGGGTATATCTCCGAGGAAGCTCGCGGCGAGTTCTATTCGGTCATGGATGCGGCGAATGTCGATCTGAAAGGCTTTACGCCCGAGTTCTACAAGTTCCTGACCCTGTCCAAGCTGGAACCCGTGCTCGACACGCTGCGCTGGCTGAAGCATGAGACGAACGTCTGGTTCGAGATCACCAATCTCATGATCCCGGGTGAGAACGATTCACCCGACGAGACCGCTCGGATGTGCGATTGGATCGTCGAAAACCTGGGGCCCGATGTTCCGGTACACTTCACGGCGTTCCATCCTGACTTCCGGATGATGGACTATGAACGCACTCCAGAGGCCACTTTGCTGCGGGCTCGCAAGCAGGCGCTGAGTGCGGGGATTCGCTATCCGTATGTCGGCAACATCCATGATGTCGCAGGTCAAAGCACCTACTGCTCCGGTTGCGAGTCCCTCATCATTGAACGCGACTGGTATCAACTGGGGCGTTATGGGTTGCGAGGGAACCAGTGCCGGCAATGCGGAACGACCATTCCGGGGGTGTTTGAAGATCGTCCGGGAACCTGGGGAGCCAAGCGTCAACCAATTCGTATTTCCGAGCCCCAGCCTGTTCCGATAACGTTAGAGGTTCCACGTCGTTCTGAATCGCGCCTTGAGACTCCAACGAAACCTGTCATGGCTGAAAAATCTCCTTTGAGTTGGCTGGCATCTGCCATCACCGTTTCTTCAGGTAATGCTGTCATGGCACAGTCTGCGCCCTCGCTTCCCGTCGCGAAACCGATTGACCCGCGGCAACCCGTGCGAGTGGACTTCACACCGGAAGAGGCCGATCAGATTGCATCACACGCGCGGGCCGTCGCGCATGCGGTGTTGCATCGTGAACCGATTCCTGTACTGAGGGGACCATTGGCAGCGACGCCCGTGTATGGCATGTTTATCAGCTTCAAACACGGCGAAAAGCTGCGGGCGTGTAAGGGGCGATTCGGTCAACTGGCCCCTCTGGGAGACCTGTTGAATGAGGTCTCCGCGGACTCGGCGACGAACGATCCGCGGTTTACTCCGTTGCGGGCCGACGAACTTCCGCACCTCATGACGGAAGTGTCGTTGATGTTCAATCCACAACAAGTCTCGGAAAAAGGCGAGGCCCGCGCCGCAGCCATTCAGATTGGCAAGCACGGCCTGGTGATTGCGAATCCGAAAGGCCGTGGGCTCCTATTACCGCAGGTCGCGACCGAACATCGCTGGGATGTGCTGACGTTTCTGCAAGGGGTTTGCCGGAAGGCGAATTTGCCGAACGATGCTTGGAAGGCCGACGAAACTCAGTTGATGACGTTTGAGGCCCGGTTGTTTCATTCGCCGCCCGGGGTGTCGACGCCGATCATTCGTCCTGCCGCTCGCGCCGGTCAGTTCTATCCGGCGAAGGTCGATGAAATGCAGGCGCAGATTGATCGTTTCCTCGCTGTGGAATTTCCCCCCGCGGAGGCGGTGAGGGCCGTGATGTTGCCGCATGCCGGTTGGATCTATTGCGGCGATGTGATGGGGCGGACTCTGGCCCGCGTGACTGTTCCGAAGACCGTCGTCATTGTCAGTCCCAAGCACACCGCGGCCGGAGCGACGTGGTCGGTGTCCAACGCCGATGCCTGGCAAATCCCCGGTGCCCAGATTCCGGTCGCCACCGATCTTCGGGCCAAGCTGATCGACTTGGTCCCGGCGCTCGCCGTCGAGGCGGCAGCGCATGCTCAAGAACACGGAATCGAAGTCATCCTGCCCTTCTTGAAAGCTCGCAATCCTGAGGTGCGGATCCTGCCCATCGTGCTGGGGCCGAGCTCTTACAGTCAGACTGAGCAATTTGCCCAAGCGCTGGCGATCCTCTGCCGCCAAGCCCCGGAGCCGATCTTGCTGGTGATCTCCAGCGATATGAACCACTTCGCGGCGGAGGCGGAGAACCGCCGACTCGACTTCCTGGCGATTGATGCGATGAAAACTGGAAATGCCAGCCATCTGTTCGATGTGACTCAGCAGCATCGGATCTCTATGTGCGGTGTCATTCCCGCGATCACGATTCTGCGAGCGTTAGAGTCCACCGGAAATCCGCCGCACCCCGAACTTGTCCATTATGACAACAGCAGCACCGCCAGCGGACAGTTCGATCGTGTCGTGGGATATGCAGGAATGGTGATTCGTTGAACGTAGCGTGGGACGGGTCTCCAGGCCCGTCCGTCCCTGTGTGTCTTTATGAATTCCTCCTCGCGTCGGCGGGTTGCCGGACGGACGGTCCTGGAGACCCGTCCCACGGTTTCGGCCACCCGAAATGTCTATGCTGGCTTTGACTTATGTAGGAGACGCAGTTGCTTGGAAGTCCTGTTCAGGACTCGGAATTCATATTGGAATCGACAGATGTGATCCGATCCACTCTGGACACTGTTCCCGTGATTGTGCACAATGATTCTATTAGCTGGTTCTTAACGTTTGTGACGCCAGACGGCACCACAATCGGGACAGGGTCTTCACGAGAAGACCTTAAACAGTGTCCTGACCAGCAGCCCTAATTTTTGGAATATATGAGCCGTACGGCCATCCTGCGAAACCTTGTGCATGACGCACCGGTTATCGCTCCTTCCGTGTTGAAAGTGGACTACGGCAATGTGCACCGCGAAGTGCAGTTGCTGGAACGAGCTGGGGCCACCGTCCTCCATCTGGACGTCATGGATGCCCACTTCGTACCTAATTTGTCGTATGGTCCCGCGGTCATCGAGAGCTGGCGCAAGCTCACGGAGTTGCCGTTTGATGCTCATTTGATGATCTCGGATCCCGGTCGCTACCTGGACGACTATCTGTCGGCCGGCTGCGATGCGATTACGATCCATATTGAAGCCGTTCCGGAACCGCAGGCGTTGCTGCGTGATATCCGCAAGGCTGACCGTCTCGCGGGAATTGTGCTCAATCCCGATACTCCGGTGGAACGCATCCGCCCGTATTTGGATCTGTGCGATCTCGTTCTCGTCATGAGTGTGAATCCGGGGTTCGGCGGGCAGAAGTTTATGCCGAATGCCCTGGAAAAACTCAAACAATTGCGATCCTGGTTGCCGGCCGAAACGCTGCTGTCTGTTGACGGCGGAATCGGTGCGGGAACGATCGCCAGTGCTGCGGCCGCCGGGGCCAATTATTTCGTAGCCGGCAGTGCTATCTTCGATCAACCTGACTACGGAGCCGCGATCCGCCACTTGGCCGATCTCGCCCGAACTGCTGCGGCCGGAAAGCCGCGGGAGTAACCGAAAGCCTATGTCCCAACCACTCTCAACTGTTGTTTTAATCCATCCCTGTTGCACCGATTTTGACGAACAAAACCGAGTCCAGGGACGCCTCAGTCTCCCACTGAATTCTCGTGGGGAAGCGCAACTGCAAGAACTGGCCGTCCAGTTGCAGGCGGCTCCCATGGAAGTCATCTACACGTCCCGTTGCGAGCCTGCTCGCAGCACGGCGGCGGCATTGGGCGAAGCTCTCGGGCTGACCGTCAAGGAGCTGGATGATCTGGAGAATCTGGATCAAGGCCTGTGGCAGGGTCTGCAAGTCGAGGATCTGCGACGCAAGCACCCCAAGGTCTTCCGCCAGTGGCAAGAAGCTCCCGAGACCGTTTGTCCGCCACAAGGTGAGACGGTCGAAGAAGCCTTGGAACGCATTCGCCACGCTTTCGAAAAACCGCTCCGACGCGGGATTCCGTTTGCTGTCGTCGCTCCCGATCCGCTGGCCGAGTTGATTGGTTACTTCTTGACCGGACGTAAGATCGAGCTGGGAAGCACGTTGTGTTGCGAGCAGCGCGTCCGGACACGGTGGGAGCTGTTGCAGCTCGCGGACCAGGGAGCTCCTTGGAACGGAACCGCAGAAGCAATTTCCGGCTGATCTGGGCAAGCCGACCGAGAAACGGTAAAACTACTCAAGTCCCGTACTAACTCATCGTTACGGCAGCCGGTCAGCACCCAGGATTTGGCGCAACTCGTGCAACATCGGGGAGATTCCCCGCACATGCGAGGTCGCGTCAGATTCGCAGCGTTGGCGGCTGTGAGGCCCTTACCGATATTATGCCGATGTCTGACGAATCGCCTGTCACTGAAATCCCCGTTCCGGCCAGCTCTGAGCCCACCCTCCCCGAGACTGCTCCGGCAGTGAAACGCACGAAACGTGGCGTTCCCGAAGGCTTGTGGATTCGCTGCGATGGCTGCAAAGCAACCGTCTACAAAAAAGAGGTTGAAAAGCAGCTCAACGTTTGCCCGGAATGCCAGCACCACTTCTACGTGTCGGGGCAGAAGCGCATTGAACAGTTGCTTGATCCCGACAGCTTTGAGGAGTGGTTTACTGATCTGCGGAGTGTTGATCCGCTCGGTTTTGTTGACCGCAAGCCGTATGCCGAGCGTCTGAAGGA
The DNA here is from genome assembly GCA_021732415.1 of Planctomycetaceae bacterium. Classification (GTDB taxonomy): domain Bacteria; phylum Planctomycetota; class Planctomycetia; order Planctomycetales; family Planctomycetaceae; genus JAKFVC01. Next base: position 2,040 of record JAKFVC010000227.1, on the reverse strand, counting down.
CGAGCAAAAGCGGACCGGTCTGCGTGAGGCGTGCATCGCTGGCCGTGGTTATCTGCGTGGTCGTCCGTTGGTCTTCGCACTGACGGATTCTGCCTTCATCATGGGCAGCATGGGGTCGGTTGTTGGCGAGATGCTGACACGCTCGATCGAAAAGGCCACGGAACTCAATTTGCCGATCGTCATCGTCAGCGGTTCTGGCGGTGGCGCTCGTATGCACGAGGGGATTCTCTCCTTGATGCAGATGGGTAAAGTCAGTGCGGCGTTAGCTCGATTGCACGAAGCAGGTGGATTGTTTATTTCGGTGCTGACGAACCCGACGATGGGTGGCGTGGCGGCGAGCTTTGCCTCGCTGGGCGATCTCATCCTGGCCGAGCCGAACGCATTGGTTGGATTTGCTGGTCCGCGCGTGGTAGCCGCAACGGTCAAGCAAGAGTTGCCGCCCGATTTCCAAACCAGTGAGTTCATGCAGAAGCATGGGTTTGTTGACCGCGTCGTGCATCGCGCGGATTTGCGCAGCGAGATTTCACGCGTGATCGACTATTGCGTGCGATAAGGCGTAGCCCGACTCTCTGAGTCGGGTGCATTGCTTCGAGTACGAAGATACCCGACTCAGAGAGTCGGGCTACGAAAAAGCCCCGGCAATTTATTGCCGGGGCTTTTTTTCGGACGATTTCGGCAAGTTTAGCCCCAAGTCCGTCGCAGGAAGCTCACGAAGTTCTGCGACATGATCCCTTCGATATCTGCTTGCGAATAACCCCGCGCCTTCAACAGCGGCGGAATCTTCTGCAAGTCGGCGATGGAATCCAGATCCATCGGGGTCTGTTCCGTGCCGTAGCCGCCGTCGAGATCGGTGCCGATGCCGACATGCTTCGCATTGCCGGCGATCTGGCAGATGTGATCGATGTGCTCGCAAATGCGTTCGATCTTCAACTGATAGTCGGACGGCTTGCTCTTATGATGAACCCAGCCGGGGACCATCATGATGGCGTCGAAGGCCATGCCGAGCACGCCGCCGCGCTCGATGACTGCCTTGATCTGGTCGTCGGCGAATTGGCGGTTCCAGGGGGCCAGCGTGCGGCAATTCTGGTGGCTGGCCCACAGCGGACCGCTGTAGCAATCGAGGGCATCCCAGAAGCACTCGTCGCAGAGATGGGTCACGTCCAGGATGATTCCCAGTCGCTCCATCTCCTTCAGGAGCTCCTTGCCCTTGGGAGGCAATGGACCGCTGGCGTCGGTTCCGTGGGCATAGATTCCCGGGCCATAGTGGGCAGGACCGAGGGCTCGCAGGCCGCTCTCGTAGCTGCGTTCCAGGTGCTTTAGCGTGACGATGGAGTCGGCACCCTCGAGGCTGAGAATAAACCCGATCGGCAGGCTTTTGGGTTTCTCTCGCGACTTGATGATGTACGGCGTCCCGTCGTCACAGGGGGGAGACTCGCGCCACAATTTGAGATGTGCGTCGAGTTCGGCGACGGTGCGAATCTGGACCATCTCGCCCTGATCGACCATCTCGCGGTACCAGGCCAATTGGCCCTGGGTTTGGGCCCACGCTTGTTCCGGTGAGCTCCAGCCGGGCAAGCGGTGGAAGTATCCCGAATTGCGGCCGATTTGAGTGGCGACGCACAGGCCGATGCTGCCCTTGCGCATTTCGGGGAAGCAGACGGTGTTCGTGCCGCGGTCGACCTTGTCCTTTTGATGGCCTTCCCAGCGGCGGATTTTTTCCAACGACCAACGCTGATCGCGATTCCACTCGAGAGCATTCATGCTCAAGTCCAGATGCACATCAAACGTAAAGACGGGGTCGCTCATCGCATTCCTTTCAGGGGTGTTGTCCAAGGCGGGTTGGGGTGCGGCGCGTTCTCGAGCAATGAAAGTGTATCGCGGAAGTTGGGTCATCGCCAACGCTGCGCTCAGGTTGTCAGACCTCTTTAGAAATGTCACAGGGTCTGCCGCTTTAGAAATGTCACATTCCCTCTTGGAGTTGCGGGGCTCGCTTCGCGGAGGTGAGCGCTAGCGAACCGGAGCGAAGCGAGCCCCGCAACT
>JAKFVC010000247.1 GCA_021732415.1 Planctomycetaceae bacterium | reverse complement strand
ATCACTCAGTTCGAAAAAGGGACTCCAAGTCGAAGGTCGATCGTGCCCCTCACCCGCCCGGTTCGTTTTTCGGCCAGGGCGAGGGGAGCAAGAAATTTCGATGATTTGCCAACAATTCGAACTTGTGTAGATACTAATCGCGTCCGGGTGAGGGGAGAGAAGATCTCATCATGACCTCCACCAAATACATCCTCGCCCTGGACGAAGGCACAACCTCCTGCCGGGCGATCGTGTTCTCTGCGGCGGGTCAGGTGCAGTCGGTGGCTCAGCAGGAGATCCGCCAGATCTATCCGCAGCCGGGGGCCGTCGAGCACGATCCGGAAGAAATCTGGAACCGGCAACTGGCGGTCGCTCGTGAGGCCATTCAAAAAGCCGGCATTGGTGCGGAACAAGTCGCCGCGATCGGGATCACGAACCAGCGGGAAACGACAGTCCTTTGGGAGCGGAGTTCCGGGCGGACCATCGGCAATGCGATCGTCTGGCAAAGCCGCGTGTCGGCGCCGATTTGCGACCGCCTGAAGGCTCTGGGTTTGGAGAAAACGTTTCGCGAAAAGACCGGGCTGGTGATCGACGCCTACTTTTCCGGAACGAAGATCAAGCATTTACTTGATCAGACGGCAGGCTTACGTAACCTCGCCGAGCGGGGCGAGATCCTGTTCGGGACGATCGATACCTATCTGCTCTGGAGGTTGTCCGGGGGCAAGCTGCACATCACCGACATCAGCAACGCCAGCCGCACTCTGCTCTTCAATATTCAAACGCTGCAATGGGATGACGAACTGCTGAAGCTGTTGAATATCCCTAAGAAGATGCTGCCCGAGGTACGCGCCAACAGCGAAGTTTACGGTCAAACCTCACCGGAACTGTTTGGCCATCCGATACCGTTGTCGGGAGCGGCCGGCGATCAGCAGGCGGCGATGTTTGGACAGGCCTGTTTTCAAACGGGAACTGCGAAGAACACCTATGGCACCGGCTGCTTCATGCTATTAAACACCGGGCCGTTTGCGATCCCCTCGCGGCATGGATTACTGACCACGATCGGCTGGCAAATCGGCAAACAGGTGACCTATTGCCTCGAAGGCTCCGTCTTCATCGCGGGGGCCGCCGTGCAGTGGCTGCGGGACGAAATGCAGATCATCAAGTCGTCCTCTGAGATCGAAGCCCTGGCGCGAGAAGTCCCGGATAACGGCGGCGTTTATTTTGTGCCGGCGCTCGTCGGACTGGGGGCTCCCTATTGGGATTCGCAGGCGCGAGGGACCATTGTGGGCCTGTCTCGCGGATCGGGACGAGCTCATCTGGCGCGTGCCGCGTTGGAATCCATGGCCTATCAAACTCGGGACATCCTGGAAGCGATGCAGGACGATGCCGGAATCAAGTTGCAGACGTTGAAGGTGGATGGTGGTGCTTCGGCCAACAATCTGCTGCTGCAATTCCAGGCGGATATTTTGGGGAGCAGCGTGCAGCGACCCGTGGTTCAGGAAACGACCGCTCTGGGTGCCGCCTACCTGGCCGGGCTGGCGGTGGGATATTGGCAAGACCAATCCGAGATCAGCAACAATTGGGCCTTGGACCGTGAGTTTCAGCCCGATCTGCCGGCCGCGGCGCGAGAGCAGCTCTATGGGACTTGGCAACGTGCAGTCGAGAGATCACGCGGTTGGTTGCCGTAGTGCGTTCGTCTTCGTGGGATGGGTCTCCAGACCCGTCTGAGCCCGCAACATTCGACTTGGCACAGAGAAATCCCTCGCGAGCTTAGCGCAGCGGAGATCTCACATGGATCAATACGGTCCCGAGTCCTGTGGAAACCCTGAATTCGTGTGCCACTGGCTGTGCCAGTGCGTTGCCGGACAGGGCATCGAAAGACTACGAGCACTGGCAGAGCCAGTGGCACCCGAATTCAGTTTATTGAAGCACTTGGCGGTCGCTGGTTACGGGCCTCAGACGGGTCGGAGACCCGTCCCACGGACGCTGTGCGTCACGAAAACTTCAGCCGTGTGAATTCCCGCACGCGATTCTCAATCGCGGGCTCGACCGGCAAGCGTTCCATGCTGCTGGCTCCGTAGAACCCGACGACCCCCTCCGTGTGATCGAGGATGTACTGGGCGTCGGAAGGTTCCGCGATCGGCCCGCCGTGGCAGAGAACCAGGATCTCGGGATTGATCCGTTTTGCTGCGTCGCACATATCCTGGACGGCCCAGGCGGCTTCGGCCAGAGTCATGGCGGTTGAGGCCCCAATCGATCCCTTTGTGGTGAGACCGCAATGAGGGATCAGAATATCGGCTCCCGCTGAGGCCATCGCCGCCGCTTCTTCGGGATTGAACGCATAGGGCGTCGTCAGCAGACCCATTTCGTGAGCCTGCCGGATCATGTCGACTTCGAGGCCGTATCCCATGCCGGTTTCTTCCAGATTGATCCGGAATTTCCCGTCGAATAGACCGACGGTGGGAAAATTTTGAACTCCGGAAAAGCCGGCGTGCTGCACATCGCGCAGGAAGAGCTTCATGATTCGAAACGGATCGGTACCGCAGACTCCGGCGAGCACGGGGGTCTTGGAAACCACCGGCAGCACCTCGCGAGCCATATCCATCACGATCGCGTTGGCGTCACCGTACGGCATCATCCCCGCCAGTGATCCCCGTCCCCCCATCCGAAAACGGCCCGAGTTGTAAATGACCAGCAGATCGACGCCACCAGCCTCGGACATCTTGGCACTCAGGCCCGTTCCGGCACCGCCACCGACGATCGGAATCTTCTGGTCCACCTTGGCCCGCAGCCGAGCGAGGATCTCATTACGTTGAAACAGGCTCAAGGGATTTCTCCACGGAAAAGAGAGTTCGGAGTGCTGGATTCTAATCGGGTGGCGACTGGAGACAAAGGGAAAGTGTGCCTATGTAGATTTACCGAAAGAACTAGACAGGTGAGCCCCCGGATTCTTTTCGCTACAGATTTGGAAACACAGAGGCGCGGAGTAAACAGAGCAATTGCTCGCACTCTGTGTCCTCAGAGTTTGATACTCTTCGTGTCCTTTGTGACCTTCTGTTAAAAAAATTATTAAACAGAAGGTCACAAAGGACACGAAGAAACGAAGAATTCGGGGGTTTACGCCGCCCGGCTCACCTGCTCATTTTGTTATGCGAATTGGTGTCGCAAACTCGGAGACCGGCCGCAAATTCTCATTTCTGTGCGGCCGTGAGAACTTTTCTCGGACGGCAATCTGGGTTCCTGATATCAGGAAATCGCGAGATCTGCGTGATCTTGCAGGGGCTGAAAAGCCGTTGTTTTCTTTATGATGGAGGACACCGGAGTGAACGGCAGTCGTTCTGATTGCCATCGCAGCCTGTCGAGTTCCGGTTATCATCCAGATTCGTTCGCGGTTAAGAACTCGCGGGCGGTGAACCTTGATCGAGGTTTGCACATCTGCTGGATGGACACACGGGAGTGGTACCGCGAAGTACCAAGTGAATGCCTGATTCTCTGGACCTGATTTCCGATACGTCAAACCCCCAGATGGTCCCCAGTCGTCGTGGCGCTGCCAGCGTCTACTGCGCTCGCGGGATCACCAAGATCTATCGCATGGGCGAAGTGGAGGTTCCCGCCTTGCGCGGAGTCGACCTCGATCTGTTCGAAGGGGAGTTTGTCGTCCTGCTGGGGCCGTCCGGCAGCGGGAAATCAACGTTGTTGAATATCCTCGGGGGTCTCGACGTTCCCACCGCCGGCCATGTCAGTTACCGCGGGAAAGACCTCACATCCAATGACGATGCGCTCCTGACGGGGTACCGCAGGCGTCATGTCGGGTTTGTGTTCCAGTTTTACAATCTGATTCCCAGCCTGACTGCTCGGGAAAATGTGGCCTTGGTAACGGAGATTGCGGAGAACCCGATGCGGCCGGAGGAAGCGCTGAAAATGGTGAACCTAGGCCATCGCCTGGACCATTTTCCGGCCCAGTTGTCTGGCGGCGAGCAGCAGCGCGTGGCGATTGCCCGCGCGGTGGCCAAGCGGCCGGATGTGTTGCTGTGTGACGAACCGACAGGGGCTCTCGATATTGAGACAGGAATTGTGGTCCTCGAAGTCATCGAACGAGTGAATCGAGAGTTGGGGACGACGACGGCGGTGATCACTCACAATGCCGCGATTGCCGGGATGGCGGATCGGGTGATTTCGGTCGCCAGTGGTCGGATCAGCCATGTGAAGATCAATGAACACAAACAACAGCCAAGTGAACTGCAGTGGTAGCGCGTGTAGGCGCATCCACCACATGTCCGAACAAAACACCTTACTCCGTATTTCCTCTCCGTGTTCTCCGTGTCTCCGTGGTGAAAAATCTGATTCATTGCACCACGGAGACACGGAGAACACGGAGAAGAGATAAAAACAAATGAAGTGCTGATTGGTTGGAATCAGGATGAAGGCCCTGGATCGCAAATTGCTGCGGGACGTGCTCCAAATGTGGGGGCAGTTGCTGGCGATTTGCGCGGTGATCGCGTGCGGAGTCGGCACGTTCATCATGACGCAGAGCGCGCTGGCCGGTCTGTCTTACACACAGCAGACCTATTATGAGCAATCTCGATTCAGTCGCATTTTCAGCAATGTGAAACGAGCCCCCCTGTCTGTCGGCAAACGCATTTCGGAGATTCCCGGCGTTTCTCAGATGCAGTTGCGAGTCGTCCGCGATGTGACGCTGGACGTGGCCGGGATGACGGAACCCGCGGTCGGTCGATTGATCTCGGTCCCCGAACACTCGATGCCCGCACTCAATACGTTGTACCTGAGATCAGGGCGCTACATCGAACCGAACCGGCCGGACGAAGCGCTCTGCAGCGAGGGCTTTGCGAAGTCGCACGGGTTGAAGCCGGGCGACAAGGTCACGGCCATCATCAACGGCCGGCGCAAAGAACTGGAAATTGTCGGCATTGCCCTGTCTCCTGAATACATCTATCAGATTCGCGCCGGCCAACTGGTGCCGGATGACACGCGGTTTGGCATCTTCTGGATGGGTGAGATCGCTCTATCTGCGGCGTTCGATATGCAGGGGGCCTTCAACGATATCTGTCTCGATTTGACTTCCGACGCCAACGAAGCCGAAGTTCTGCGCTCGCTGGATCGCATCACGCGGCCCTATGGCGGCATGGGAGCCATCGGCCGCCGTGACCAGATTTCCAACAAGTTCATCTCGGACGAAATCAGCAACCTCAAACGGATGGGACTGATCGTCCCGGGGATTTTTCTGCTGGTCGCCGCCTTCCTGTTGAATGTGGTGCTCTCCCGTATTATTGCCTTACAACGAGATCAAATTGCGGCGCTCAAAGCATTTGGATATTCGAACTTCGCGATTGCGTGGCACTATTTGAAGATGGTGATCGTGGTCGTGCTGATGGGCGAGTTGATCGGTTTGGGAGTCGGCTGCATGCTGGGCATGCAGATCATGAATCTCTACACCAAGTTCTACCGTTTCCCATCGCTGACTTTCATGCTGCCGATGCACGTGGTGCTGGGCTCGTTCATGGTGTCGGCCACGTCGGCCATCGTGGGGACCGTCGGGGTCATCCACAAGGCGGTGTCCTTACCGCCGGCGGAAGCGATGCGTCCCGAGCCTCCAGCCAACTTCCGGCCGACCATTTTCGAGCGTCTGGGGTTGAATTCGCTGCTCACGCAGACAGCGCGGATCATCGTCCGGAACATTGAACGGCGTCCGTTCAAGGCACTGTTCTCTTCGCTGGGAATTGCCCTGTCAGTGTCGATCATTATCCTGGGGCACTTCTCGACCGATTCGTTGAATTTCCTGCTCGAACTGCAGTTTCAAGTCGTCCAGCGGCAACATGTCAGTGTCACATTTGTCGAACCATATTCACACTCGGCACTTTACGAGCTGCAGCACATGCCGGGCGTGATCCGGACTGAGCCGGGGCGAGTGGTGGGCATCAAGATGCGGTTCGCGCATCATGAGCGACGCGTGGCCATTTCGGGTCTGCAGATGAATCCCCAATTGAGTCATCTGGTTGATTCTGAAGAACAACCGATCCACCTGCCCGACGCGGGGTTGGTCATCAACACGAAGCTGGCCAGTCTACTGGGAGTCAAACGGGGCGATGTCGTCACGATCGAGGTTCTGGAAGGTGCCCAGCCCACGTGGCAGGTCCCGATTGCGGCACTGGTGACCGAGCACTTTGGTCTGTCGGCTTATATGAATCTGCATGCTCTCAATCACCTGATGAAAGATGGCGAACTGGTCAACACGATCCATTTATTGGTGGATCAGAAACATCGCGACGAGCTCTACACAAAGCTAAAAGAAACTCCCAAGGTTGCCAGCGTGACGATCAAGGAAGCGTCGATTCGCAGTTTCCGTGAGACCGTCATGGAGAACATGCTGCAGATGCAGTTCTTCAACTTGATGTTTGCCTGCGTGATCGCGTTCGGCGTGGTTTATAACACCGCGCGGATCGCCTTGTCAGAACGAGGGCGTGAACTGGCCAGCCTGCGGGTCCTGGGGCTGACGCGGGGCGAGATCTCGTTTATCTTGCTGGGGGAACTGGCGGTGTTGACGCTGGCGGCCATTCCACTGGGCATATTGCTGGGTTTTGGTTTGGGCAAGATTGTGACGACATTTCTGGATACAGAACTTTATCGCATCCCACTGGTGGTCTCGCCGAAGACATTGTCGATGGCGGTATCGGTGGTGACGTTAGCGGCGGTGGCCTCGGGACTGGTCGTGCGACGGAAGCTCGATCATCTCGACCTCATTGCCGTATTGAAGACTCGGGAGTAAGACATCGTGTTACGCTGGATGAAACGAGTTTCCCTGTGGGGTGTGGCGGCGGCGGTCGTCGCGGGGATCGGCTATGGGTTGTTGCCCAAACCGGTGCCCGCCGATCTCGAGCATATCTCCCGGGGCGAGTTACGCATGACGGTCAACGAAGACGGCAAGACACGGATCAAGGATCGCTATCTGGTCTCGTCGCCGCTGTCGGGGCAGTTGCTGCGCGTCGAACTGGAACCGGGTGACAGCGTTATCGCCATGAAGACGGTCGTGGCTCAGTTGCAGCCGGACGTGCCGACCAACCTGGATGCCCGGACGCTGGCCCAGGCCGAAGCCAAATTCAAGATGTCCGATCTCACCTTGCAGAAGGCGAGTCTCACCGAGCAAACAGCCCAAAAGGCGATGATCAATGCGGAGAAGCATCTCGCACGCATTCAAAAACTGAGGAACAACAAAGCGGCGACGGAAGAAGATCTCGAGGCCGCTGAGCTGGAAGATTCTCGACGGCGGGAAGAGTACAACGCCTCGAAACTGGCCGTCGACATCGCCCGGTTTGAGATGGAATGGTCCCGGCTGGCGATGTGGCAGGTTCAGCCACCAAAGGGGAAATCCGACACGTCGCCAGGCAATCCGGAAGCGGGGCAGAACTATGAAATCTTCGCCCCGATTTCGGGCAAGGTCTTGCGAAAGCTCAAGGAAAGTGCCACCCCGATCACAGCCGGAACGGCGATTGTCGAGGTCGGCGACCCGCAGCGTTTAGAGATGGAGATCGACGTCCTCTCCAGCGACGCCGTACAGATCCCGCCCCAGGCCAAGGTCATCGTCAAAGAGTGGGGCGGCGAGCAACCTCTGCACGGAATTGTCCGTGTGGTCGAGCCCGCGGCCTTTACCAAAATCTCGGCATTAGGCGTGGAGGAACAACGCGTCTATGTGATCGTCGATCTGATCGATCCACCAGAAAAGCGATCGACCTTGGGGGACGCCTACCGAGTCGAAGCCGAGATCATCTTGTGGGAGAACGACAACGTCTTGAAGATTCCCACGAGCGCCCTGTTCCGCAAAGGGAGCCAATGGGCGACCTTCAAAGTCGTCGACGGCCGAGCCCGCCAGCAACCCGTGGAGATCGGACATCGCAACGGGCTGGAGGCAGAGGTGCTCAAAGGCCTAAGCGAGCAGGACACGGTGATCGTGCATCCCAGCGATCGCATCGCCGATGGAGTGCAGGTGTCGGTACGGACGGAAACCAAGTAGCTGGCCGAATGCCAAAAGATCTACCAGACTAGAGAAAGAATTCAGATTTTTGGAACACTAATCTACGCTAATCTTCACTAATTTAGGAGATTCAATCGCAACGTGAAGCCGGGAATCTCGTTGTTGTCAGTTGTTCTGAGATTAGTGTAGATTAGCGAAGATTAGTGTTCCAAAAAAAGTATCCTCTGCCTGCCTACGGTGACAAGTGTGGCGTTAGGCGATGTGATCATTTCGGTTAGGTGGCACAGGTTAAAGAACCTGTGCCACCGCCCGCTCTTCAATAACTGATCTACTTCTTAACGCTCAACGCGTCCCGCACGCGTTCCAGCAAGGCTTTGGTCAGCTTGACTCCCTGGTATTCGTCCAGCTTGCCGCCTTCGTACTCAATCCCGACATACCCGTGGTAGCCGGCCGCGAGCACGATCTTCATCATCTTCTCGTAGTCGGTATGCGTTTCGTTCCCCTTGTCGTCGAAATCGTGCGACTTCGCGCTGACGGCTTTGGCAAACGGCATCAGTTCGGTGACGCCTTTGTAGCGATCGTAGATCTCGCCGTCCTTGATGCGGAAGTTGCCGAAGTCAGGCAGCGTGCCGCAGCGGGGATGATTGGCTTTCTTGATGGTCGCGGCGAGCCACTCGCCATTGGATGACAGGCCGCCGTGATTTTCGACAATCACGTTGATCTTGTGGGTATCGCCGAACTCGGAGAGCTTGTGTAGCCCGTCCGCAGCCCGTTCGACTTGTTCTTCGTAAGTTCCGCCGCTGGCCGCGTTGACGCGGATCGAATGACATCCCAGGAACGCGGCGGCTTCGACCCACTTGTAGTGGTTTTCGACTGCCTGCTTCCGCTTGGCTTCATCGGCGTCACCCAGGGCCCCTTCGCCATCGATCATGATCAGCAGACTTTTGACGCCGTTATCGGCAGCCCGAGTCTTCATCTCACCGAGGTACTTCTGGTCCTTGGCCTTGTCCTTGAAGAATTGATTGACGTATTCGATGGCCTCGATGCCGAATTCAGTCTTGGCCGTCTTGGCGAAGTCGAGGTTATCGAGTTTCTTGGCGAAGAAGGTGCGGTGCAGCGACCATTGGGCGATGGAGATCTTGAAGAGAGGTTCGTCGGCTGCCCAGGCAGATTGACCGAGTAATCCCACCAGACCCACGCCAGCGGCGAATTGGGCGGACTGTTTCAGAAATTCACGACGGGACGCTGAGTGGAGCATGCCAGGCCTCTGTAGAAGTGTGTCTCGGGAGATCGATCGAGATGCCGACCGTCACGCGGATTATAGGTGCGCCGGATTTGCGTTCGCAACCAACAACCATTAGACCAATCAGACAACGTGTGTCTGATAAAACGATATCGGGTAAGTTATCTATTATATTGAGAATGAATTTGGCTCCCCTCGCCCCGGAGTACCAGGGCGAGGGGAGCCTGGTTTGCGTAAAAAGCCCGTGTGCTTAGGCTGGTCTTTAGCGTTTCGAACTCGCTGGATCCTTTGGAAACAAATCCTTCAACTCCGCCTCAATCCGGTGTGCAATTCGCGCATGTCCCGCGGCGTTCGGATGAGCGTCATAGGGACTGACAGCAAAGTCGATCCAGCGACTGTCGAAATCATCGAGCATGTGGTAACTGTGGAAACCCAATTCTTTCGCCCGCGAGGTCACCTGTTCCATGACTTCACGACCGGCGTCGGCATCTTGAGTAAAGATCGGCAATACGACCAATTCGGACGGGATCTTTCGCGCACGGCACCACGCTTCGATTGTGTTCAATGACGCAGACACCGCGAGCCAGCTTGGAGAGTCGGGTTGGTGACGCTGCTGAACGAGCTTCCAATACTCGGACATCGCCCCGCGGCGTAACCGAAACAGGCGGTAGCACAAATAAGAATGTAAGCGAGTTTGCAGCCAGAGCTCCCAACGGCTGGGCTGGGCAGAAAGATGTTCCTGGCCTTCGGCATCATTCAGGACGTAAGCCACAATCACGACGTCGGGCTCGATCTCCGTACCATGACGCGTGAGAAAGCTGGCTTCGTCCTGAGTATTCCAACCACAGTTGCCTCCGGCAATGACGTGCGCGTCCGGCCGGGTTTTCTGCAATGCGGCTTGAAGAACCGAACAGAATCGCTCGTGGCGAGCGACCCCTGCTCCTTCGACGTAGGAATCGCCTAAAACCAGGATCCGCGGCCGGCCAGCTTGAGGACCGATATAGCGATCATTCAATCCGAATGCATTGCGTCGTCCGTAACGATCGGGCCAGACAAAGTTCGCTCCGGGATAGTTTGTGGACGAGTTGCTCAACGGGGGGAGCGCACGAGCGACCGCTTCCGCAGCCAACAGTAACATCACAACCGACAACAGGAATTCCAGACTATTGAAAGCCAAGTCGAGTCGGCTGCGTGGCGATTCCCTTGGAGTCAGCCTAGCGAATTGCCAGAGTCGAAACCGGCGAACGAAGAATGAGACAACCAGCCAGACGCCCATCAATCCGTAGAAAATGCGGACCCAGACGGTTCTGACATCAAGAGCATTCACCCACAACATCCCGGCGATCAAAGTTGTCGCCAGCAGGCTGTAGAAAACCGGCCAGAGACGTTCCTGCCGCCACAACTGGCGAGCGTCCATCGGAGCATCAACAGGCTGGTCGGGGGACATCGATCGGAGGCTTTCGAACTTCTGAAGTGACGTCGGCTGGAACTACAACTCTTCCAGCTTACCACCAGTCACCTGCGCCGACGAATACTGGGCGATATCCAATCGTTCCAACGCCGAAATGGGCAACGTGGTCACACCATCTCGGACCACCATTACCTTGACATGGCAACCCGCCTCCTGAGCCGCTTGCACAAGTTGTCGGCGGCGGTCGTCCCAGTCGAGGAACACGCACACGACCGTCGAGATCTGCCCCAATTCGTTGATGAGTGCCGGGCCTAAGGTGTCGAACGGATTCGTCCGGCAGCAGCCCACGCAGGCCAGGATTTCGAGGACATTTTCTAAGTGAGCTGTGTGACGTCCGGCTCGAAAGATATGCAGTTCCGGACCCGCAGCGAACAGATCGATGATGTATTCCCCGCGAGCCAACGCATCGGCCACGCTGGCCGCCAGACTGACGGCCGCTTCAAAACCCGGGTAGCCCGTGCGCGGTGCGCGGCTGCGGGTGGCCACGTAGGTATCCAGGACCAGGGCGATGCGGCAGTAGTATTCTTCCTGGTACTCCTTGACGACCGGCCGGGCGAGGCGGCCCCAGGATCGAAAATCAATTCGCCGTAGAGAATCGCCCGGTTGATAGTCGCGGTTGCCAATGTATTCGGGTGACTCACCAATGTTTGATGTCAGAGAGATCCCACCCGGTTGGTAGCGGTTGCCGACATCCAGGCGAATCGTGGTGATGGGATGAAACCGCGGTAGGACGAGGATCGCCGTGCTGCGTTCGATGGCGATTTGATTGCGGTTCAGATTGAAGGGAAACGTCGTAAAGACCCGAACCGGCGGCAGGGCATAGGGACCGCGGCAAAGTGGCGTTAAGGTGACGGGAATAACGGCAGTCTCACCCAGTCCCAGCGACGACACCATCAATTGAGTCGTGTGGACTTCCCAATTGCGCGGCGGCTGGAAACAGGCGGCGGACAAGTCGTACAAGGGCAATCTGCCAACGTTGCGAATCGTGAAATGGCCAATAATTGTGGTACCCGCGGTGGCCTTCTCGGGAAAGCCGCCGATGATTTCCAGCTTGCCCCAGCGAAAGATCGAACCGACCGTGGACGTCACCAGAATCAGTGCCAGCAGGGCCACGAATATCTGATACATGGGGATGTCAACCGACACCGCCCCGATCAGAAATGCGAGCGAAAATCCCGCGATCAGGGCCTTACCGCCGGTCGTGAAGGGATAGAGCCATACGCCAAACAGCATGGCTCGCCAGAGTGGCGAACGTTGTCGAGAGAGAAATTGAAACCGTTGCCCGGCCGGAAAGAATTGTTCGTCAAACTGCAACCGGCCGTAACTGCGACCCGTGAAGAGGGCCCTGAAATAGGCTCGGACAGTTCGCAGGAATTGCATCGTGGGTTCGCTGTGTAGAGACCATCAAGACTTGGTGTTGATGGTCTACGTTATCACAGTCGGTGGCCAAAAACAGGCCAGAACGCTGACGGTGTCGTGGGACGGGTCTCCAGGCCCGTCCGTAGCTTGACTCTCCAGAGTCTAGCGAACTTCGGAGCTCAACGACTCATCAATGTGTGTCGGTGGCTGCACGAACTTTTTCGTTCCCGAGCGAGTCGCCTGGAATTCGCTCGACTCTGGAGAGTCAAACGACAGGGGGACGGACGGGCCTGGAGACCCGTCCCACGGTTTCATCGCGTTTCGTGATTATGGCTGAACACGTTTCTTGACGGTCGCGCGGGCGGCAGGGCCATCGTCATCCGGCAACTGGGCCGTGCGTTGAATTTGCGGCTTGGTGCTCAATGACTTGGCGCCACCCGGTTGCAGCGAGGTTGACCTGCGATCGGCGGGCGGCTGAGCGATTTGCCGGCCTGCGGGTGCTGCGGCGTTCTCATTTTGAATCAATCGCTTATATCGAGCGAGATCTGGCTTGAGGGGATCAACCCGCGTAAACCAGGCGGACCACGTACGAGAATTGACGAGCATATTCTTCTGCTCGAAGACATAAACGTCCTCTTTCGCACCCGAGCCGTCATACAACTTGACGGCTCGCGGTAAGCAATTGCTGCGATTGAGAATCACTTCCGCTTTCTTGTAGTTCGCCAGATCCATCGGTTGCAACGGATAAACTTTCAACCAGATGGAATTGGCGTCTGTCTTCTCTGTGTTGAGCTCAAACGCATAGCGTTGTTTGGCTTCAATAGCTTTCATTCCGAACAAAAAAGGGAGCGGAGAATTTCGAATGTTCTGGCCGCGATCGGCTTCCGGAATGTCGACCGATTCGTACTGCTTTTCCTTCTCGTTAATCTTCAAGATCTTCGTTCCGTCGCAGACCCAGCGTTCATCTGGTCCCGCTTTTTGAGTAAAGCGGTGTCCCTTCTGTCCTTCAACTTTAGGCGTGACTCCGAATTGATGGAATGAGCCTTGATCGGGAAACTGGAAGCAGTACTTGCCCTCTGAGACCATTTCGACGCCGAAGACCGAGTCGTAGGTCGTGCGGATAAACGTTCCTTCAAGCCGTTTGATCTGTGCCGACTTCTGTTCCCATTCGATCAGAATGTCTTCCATTTCCGGGCTGAGCTTCGGAATTCGCATCGGCTGAGCTTGCGGCAGTGGCTGTCGAGGATCGGCCGCTGCCGGCCGTTGCCGGAGCGGTGCCGCACCGGGAACGCCGGCTGTTTTCGTTGCCGGACCAAGTGTCGCCTTGCCCCGCGGTTGGGTTTGCGGATTGAGGCCGCCAGTGCCCGAGGCCGACTTCTTGGAAGTTCCCGCAGAAGATTGGGCGTACAAGTCCGCACTGCACGTCCCGATCACGCAGGATGTGAATGCCACCAGCCACAGGGATTTGTTGATTAAGGGCATCTGCGCCAGAATCCTTTCCGTACGACAGATGAAGTGTGTGATGGGTAAAAATCGCACGATGACGCCGATCTCTGCCGACGCTTGCCGTGTTGTAACTGCTGAATCTGCAGCCGTTTGTGACTCAGTTGTATGAGTGTGGGCCGGGATTCTAGCAACTACCTCAAATCACAGCTATAGCGTTTTCTGCGGCAAATGCTGGTTGGTTCAAGGGTTATGTAAGAATGACATTGGCTTTGTCATATTTTCAATCAGCCGGACGATCTATCGGCAGCGGGTGCTGGTTTCTAGCGGCTGCAGATCTGGCAAACTTGAGGAAAAATCTGGTAGCCGTTCAACTTTCGTCACCTTGCCGGACCGTCGGGACTGAATTGTTGGTCAAACTTCGCGACGGCTTCTGGAATCTTGTCAAGAATCAGCCCCCGGCGCACTTGTCTTCCGGAGACTGGCCCCGCAGTCGCTATCACTGATTCGCTGGGGCCACGTCCTGTACATCGCGGTACACTGATTTCGCAATTTCCGTTCCGGCAAACTTTGCGGGCGCTGATTGCCGAAGCATTGCGCGATCAGCGGGTTCCTTCCGTCCGTTTAGTCCTTTCTATCCTGCTATTTCAAAGGGACAGAAAGGACGGGCAGTGCCGAATTGGTGCGCCGGGTTCATCGCTACTGGTGACATCAGGTGCCCAAATGTGCGACAATCTCGGGAGTGTGACGACCGGGTGAAAGTGGCCCCTACTGATTGCGGTCTTCAGCGGCAATGAATGGCAACCGTCCATGTTTGATGACTTCGAAGAAATGCGTCGGATGCATTCGGCGTGGGAAGCGATTCAGATCGTCCGCACGGTGCAGTTCACGCTGTTCACGTTTGGCGAATCTGTTCTCGAGTACCTGCTGGTGACTGAAGGCGAACCGCCCGAACGCATGGTCAAGATCCGCAAGGGCGAAGTGAAAGTCACGCGGCCGCTCATCATCCGCCCCGATGGTGATGGGCCAGAGTTCCACAATTTCTTCGAAGAGTCACAGGATGAACGGGCGATCGAATTCCTGATCTCCCGGACGGCTGCTTTTTCCAACCTGCGATTCACCAACGCGAGTGGTCCCGAACGAATCGTCAGTGATCAGATTGAAGAGGCGGTCGCCAAGCTGCAGCGGCAGTTGGATGGCGAAGACGAGGACCGCGTCGCGATCATCACGGCACCGGCTGCTCTGGCCGGATTAGCCATTCTGAAGTATACAACTGATCGCGTCGTGCAAAGTGCCCCCGGGAATGTGCAGGAGCTCCGGGAACGCGGGCTGTTGTGATCTTCGGCCGGTGGATCATTTCAATACAGATTATCTCACGCAAAGGCGCCAAGGCGCAAAGAAGAACCAAGTGACCTGACTGGATTCTCAACTTTGCGTCTTGGCGCCTGTGCGTGAGATAATTTCTGGACTACTGAAGCTCTCCGAGTAACACCTGAAGGCACACATGAATCAGCAGCCCTACGCTGTGCCTCCTAAATGGTGGGCCCCCAAGCTCCGCCCGTTCTGGGTGCGGCTGTTGCGTCAGAATCGGTTGCGGCGGCTCAAGCGTTTGCAACGCATTACGCAAATTGAAGTCAGCGGTATTGAAGCAGTCCAGGCGGCCATCGCCAGTGGAGCCGGCCTGCTGATCACCCCCAATCACTCCTTTCATTTCGATGCCTACGTCCTGTTCGAAGCGTCCGCTCGGGTGCAGCGACCGTTCTATTACGTGGCCTCCTGGCAGCTCTTCGCCAAGAGCGGTCCGATCGAGCGTTGGATGCTGCAGTCGCACGGGGTCTTCAGCATCGACCGCGAGACCAGCGACCTGCGGGCGATTAAGAAAGCGGTCGACATTATCAAGTCGAGTCCGCATCCGCTGGTCGTCTTTCCTGAGGGGGAGATCTATCACACCAACGATCGCGTGACACCGTTTCGAGACGGCCCGGCAGCGATGGCGATTTCGGCCGCGAAACGTGCGGACCGGCCGATCATGGTCGTTCCTACTGCCGTCAAGGCCTGGTATCAAAGCGATCCCGAGCCTCAACTGTTAAAAGTGATCGATGTCATCGAAAGCCGTTTCAACTGGCGAGCCCGACCCCACCTGTCGGTGCAGAGTCGGGTCTATCGGATCGCGAATGCGATCCTGTCATTGAAGGAGCTGGAATACCTCGGTGCCGCACAACTGGGGTCACTTGTGTCGCGCTTGCAGGCACTGGCCGAGATCATCCTCGTACGGATCGAAGATGGGGCGGGTATCAAGCCGAAGGTGAGTGTCATTCCGGAACGCGTCAAGAACGCCCGCCAACATCATATCCAACTGTTGCGATCAACCGAGTTGCCACCCGAAGAACGTGCGCGACTCACAACCGAGATGGACGACCTGTTTTTTGTAGTCCAACTTTTTAGCTATCCGGGTGATTATGCGGCCAACCAACCGACTCGCGAGCGGCTGGCGGAAATCATTGATAAATTTGAAGAGGATATTCTCGGGCTGACCTATCCCACCATTAAGGGAGATCGTCGGGTCGAGTTGAGGTTTGGTGAGCCGATTGCCGTCGCACCGTATATCTCGCAAGCGGACGGAGCTCGTCTGCTCACGAGAGAAATGGAAAATCGGGTGCAAGGTTTGTTAAATGACCTGAATCAGACTAAGTAGGATCTGCCGTCCCTGTCGGGACTTAGGAAACCCAGAGAGCAATCATGCAGGACTTTGAAAAGCTCGGCGTCTTTTACTTCGGGAAAATCTACGATCAGGACAAACGCAAGGTCACCGACGAACTGGTCCTGTACGACGCCAAGGATCTGACCACACACGCGGTCTGCGTCGGGATGACCGGCAGCGGCAAGACGGGACTGTGCTTGTCGTTGCTCGAAGAGGCTGCGATTGACGGCATTCCCGCCATCTGCATCGATCCCAAAGGGGATCTGGGAAATCTGCTGCTGGCCTTTCCCGAACTGAAGCCGACCGATTTTCAGCCGTGGATTGATACCGCGGAAGCAACCCGCCAAGGTGTCAGCCCGGAAGAGTTCGCTCAGAAAACGGCGGAGAAGTGGCGCGAGGGTCTGCAGGAATGGGGGCAGGATGGGGCACGCATTCAACGCTTCAAGGACGCGGTCGATATTTCAATCTATACGCCGGCCAGTAATGCGGGCCTGCCGCTGACCGTCTTGCGGACGTTTACCGCTCCTTCCGCGGCCACGCTGCAGAACAATGAAGCCATGCGGGAGCGAGTTTCCGCGGCCGCCGCGGGCGTACTGGCCTTGGTCGGAATTGAATTCGATCCCTTGCAAAGCCGCGAGCACATCCTGCTATCGAACCTGCTCGACCGCGCCTGGCGCGAGGGCAAGGACGTCGACATTCCCGGCTTGATCCGGTCGATTCAGCAACCCCCTTTCGACAAGATCGGCATCCTGGATCTGGAAAGCTTTTATCCGGCCAAGGCCCGCTTTGGTCTGGCGATGAGCCTCAATAATCTGCTGGCCTCACCGGGCTTCGCGGCCTGGATGGAAGGCGAGCCGCTCGACATTCAGAAGTTGATGTATACCCCAGCCGGTAAGCCGCGACTGTCGATCATTTCGATTGCCCATCTCTCCGATTCCGAGCGGATGTTCTTCGTCACCATTCTGCTCAATGAGATGGTCGCCTGGATGCGGAATCAGTCCGGCACATCCAGTTTGCGAGCTCTCCTTTATATGGACGAGGTCTTCGGCTATTTCCCGCCGACGGCCAATCCCCCCTCTAAGATCCCGATGTTGACGTTGCTCAAGCAGGCGCGAGCGTTTGGCCTGGGTGTCGTCCTGGCGACGCAGAACCCGGTCGATCTGGATTACAAGGGTTTGTCCAACGCGGGCACATGGTTCCTCGGACGCTTGCAGACGGAACGCGACAAGATGCGCGTCCTCGAAGGGTTGGAGGGTGCGTCGGCGGCTGCGGGAGCTCAGTTTGATCGGCAGAAGATGGAACGCATTCTGGCGGGCCTGGGAAATCGCGTCTTCCTGATGAATAACGTCCACGAAGACCAGCCGGTCGTCTTTCAGTCCCGGTGGGCGTTGTCTTATCTGCGCGGCCCCATCAATCGCGAGCAAATCAGCACCCTGATGCAGGCCAAGAAAAACGCCGGACATTCGCGCTCTGAGGATGCGGTCTCGTCGACTGCCATGATGGGTGATGCGCCGGGTGAGGCCCGACCGATGATCGCCCCTGGGATCGAGGAAGTCTTCTTGCCGTGTGGATCGGCAGTGCAGCCGAATTCCAAAGTGCTGCATCGCGCGGGGCTGCTGGGGGCCGCCCGAGTCCACTTCGCCCAGGCGAGTACGGGAGTGGATTACACTCAAGACGTCTTTTTCCTGCTGACGTCCGTGGATGAGATCTCGCCCACGCTGTGGGATGAAGCCATCTTGTCGCGGGAAGAATACGAACAACAATCGGCTCCTCTGGAAGCGGGCGGCTTTGCCAGTCTGCCCGGCGAGTTGAATCGCCCGAAGACTTACACCGAGATGGGAACAGCCCTCAGGGATCACATCTATCGGACGCAGCGGTTGAAGGTCTATCGCTGTCCCGAACTGAAAGCGACCTCCGACCCGGATGAGGCCGAAGGGGATTTTCGGGTCCGCCTCGTTCAAGGTCTAAAAGAACAGCGCGATCTGAAGGTGGAAAAGCTGCGAGCGAAGTACACACCGAAACTGGCCACTTTACAGGAGCAATTGCGGAAGGCTCAGCAGCGGGTTGAGAAAGAGCAATCTCAAGCCAACGCCTCGACGATGACGGCCGCGGCCCAGGTGGGGGCTTCGATCCTGGGAGCCTTATTCGGTCGCAAACTGGCGAGCGCGGCGAATGCGAATAAAGCGGTGACATCTGTTAGAGCGGCGACGCGCGTGGTGAACGACCGCCAGGATGTCAGCCTGGCTACAGAAACGGTCGAGGCCGTGCAGCAGCGCTGGAAGGACTTGGATGCCCAGTTTCAAGCGGAAGCGGGGAAAATTCTCGACGGGACAACTCCGGAATCGTTGAAGTTGGACGAGGTCTCCGTCGCGCCCAAGAAGACGGATATCAAAATCACGCAACTTTCGCTGGCCTGGGTACCGTGGATCGTCGACGAACTGGGGAATGGGGAACCGGCGTTTTGAAGGATCGCCCCATCGACTCCGATTCACATTCGTATTTCAGCCCGGAGGGCTCGACGTAGGTAGCCAGAGGCGGGAGCCTCTGGATTTTAGACCGAAATCCCAATTCCGCCCCGGAGGGGCCGGCGAAATTCGGCGGCCCCTCCGGGGCGGAATTGGGAATTTTCCGACCTTTCCAGGGGCTCCCGCCCCTGGCTACCTACGTCGAGCCCTCCGGGCTGAAATACGCAATTTCCAAACTCGCGTTTCGAACTTGTATTCATCGGACGACTGATTGCCTAAAATAGGACGTCATCCCCAGTCAACCGCCCCGAACTTGATTTGCCCCCTATGAACGAATTGATCCCGCCAGCGTTCTTATTCCGCATGGCATTGCCCGTCCGGAAGTCGGCCAAGCTCCCGCGCAATGGAAAAGAGCCGCTCCAACTGAGTGCCGAGTATGCTCTGACCGACACTGGCGAATTGGCCCAGGGGAAGCGGTTTGGTGACATTCGCCTGGCGTGGAATGAAAAGGGCGTAGGCTGTCGCGTGGAAGTGACGGGGAAACGCTTTGCCCCGCGTTGCGACTACGCGCAATTACTGAATTCAGACGGATTAAATCTCTGGCTCGATACGCGCAGCACTCAGAATATCCACCGCGCGAGCCGTTTCTGCCATCACTTTTGCGTGTTGCCGACAGGCGCGTTAAAAGACCGCACGCAACCCGTCGCGCGACAGCTACCGATTGCCCGTGCGAAGGAAGAAGCTCCGCAAGCTGATTCAAAACAAATCGTCGCCTACTCGGAAGTGCGCGAGTCCGGCTATGTGCTCGAAGTCTGGCTGCCGGCTGAGATTCTGCACGGTTACGAACCCGAATCGAATCCCCGGATTGGCTTCTACTACCACCTGCGGGATCACGAATTGGGTGACCAGTATCTCGCCGTCGGGGCCGAGTTCCCATTTGACCACGACCCCAGTTTGTGGTGGCCGCTGGAACTGGTCTAAAAAAGAACGCTAACAACACGGCCATTCTCAAAATCTCCTCTCCGTGCTCTCCGTTTCTTCGTGGTGTAATGATTCAGAATATTCACCACGGAGAAACGGAGAGCACGGAGAAAAGACCAGGCCCAACCGACACGCCTAGTCAATTGTTTTAGTATCAAGATCGTGTGAATAAAACCAAGAGCGTCGGTTGGGTTGATGAGGGGAGTCCGGGCAATTCAACCCCAATTGACTTTCACTCTCACGTCTGCCAGACTCAATGACACTTTAAACCTCTTGGCACTGGTTAAGATGGGGTGTTGCAGACATCTTGGTTTTCTCGTGCCGGCAGATGATCGCCTCCTTTTCCGCCAGAAGTCTTCAACTGGCGAAGAAGAGGGGCGTAGCTCCCCGTTCCCTCACGGGGTTTCGGAACAAAGGTTAATTATGGTCCGCAGCGTGTCATGGCTGGTGAGCGGTTGTTTGTGTCTGATGCTGGCAGGTTGCGGCTCGAGTGACGCCCCTCCGGCTCCTGCGAATAATGCAGCGCCCGCTCCCGCTGGACCGCCTCCGGGAATGGCGGCCCCGGGGGGGCCAGCCCCCGGGATGCCTGCTCCGGGTGGACCAATGGCTGGAGCGCCCGGCATGCCCGGTGCTCCGGGAGCACCGGGTGCAGCCACACCGGCCGCCACGCCCGCTGTCGCCGCTCCCAAGGATCCCATGATTTACTTGCCGGCGAATGTCACGTTTGCCGTCGGAGGCTCGCCAGCCGGAGTCACCAAGACGACCAACAAAGCCAGTGCATCGTTCCTGTCACAATTCGGTCCCTTGACGACCGCACTCGGACGAATCGGCCTGCCGCCGAATCAGATCGAATCATTCTGGGCCGCAGCGAACGCCGACTTCACCGAGCAAGCCTTGTGCGTGGTGACTACCGCTGACATCAATCAAGAGGCCATGCGGCAAGTCCTCGGCGGCGACAAGATCCCCAAGGGAGCGCGCGTCTGGCCGTTGCCCGGCGACGCGGCGGCGACTCATGCCCTGGCGATCGCCGATTCACGAACCGTGATTATTGGCCGCAAGACCACCGTCGAATCGGCACTTCGCAAGTCGCCCGCGCTGTTGATCAAGCAAGGCTTGGGGACGATCACTCAGCCCGGTGCCGATTTCTGGATGGCCGGCGACAGTGCGGCGGCACAAACCTACTTCAAAGGGGGATTGCCACTGCTGGGACGTTATCGTCAACCCTTCGAGGAACTCACCGCGTTTGGAATCGCCATGGTTCTGGATGGCAAACCGGCCGCTGCGAACACGGCGGGCGGAATGCCGGGTCAGCCCGGCCAGCCGGGGCCAGGTGCGATGCCTCAACCGCCAGGGGCGATTCCTGGGGCACCGGCCGGAGCGCCCGGTGCTGCGGCGACACCTACAGCGCCTGTCGGCGACCAGTTCGGTGTCACGATCATGGGCGGCTTCCTGTTTGGATCTGACGCCGCTGCCGGCAAAGCCAAGCAGCCCCTGGACCAATTCCTGGCCACTGCGGCTCGGCAGCGGATTTCTCGTTCCGGGCGCTATATTCCGGATCTCCTGGGAACCGGTGGCGCGAACAACAATGGAACAGGTGGGATGCCGCAGCCCGGCGCGATGCCCGCTGGTCCAGGAAGCTCGGCTGGCCCTGGTGGCCCCGCTGGTCCTGGTGGACCGGGGTCTCAGTCCAATCTGGCAGCGAAAGTGGGAGTGATCCCGGAACCGGTCAGTGCTGGTGCCGCTCCGCAGATCGATTACCGGCTGCAACCTGTCACTCCTCCCACACCGCAAGTCGTGGTGGCCGCGGCCCCCGTCGCCCCTGCAGTTGCCGCGACAACGCCCGGTCAACCCGGTCAGCCTGGGGCTCCCCCAATGGATTCAGCGGTTCCGCTTCCCGCTCCGGGAGCAGCCCCCCCCGGTCCACCCGCAGCGCCACAGGTGGCACTACCGCCACCGGGTTCGCTTCCGCCTCCGGGCAGTACTCCAGCAATGATGGGGGCCGGTGGATCTCAGTCCGGTGCACCGTGGGCTCATCAGCAGGCGGGTTTCGTGCAGTTTGCCTACCATTTTGATGCTCGCGACGAAAACATTGCCTTCGCCGGTCCATTACTGCATGCCCTGGGAACGACTCCTTTCGGAGATCCGCTGTCGGCGGGGCCGTTGGCCTCGATTCACAAGGCCCTGGAGGCAGCCCGCGGTCCCGCGACTGCCGTCGGGGCGAGCGTCGGATTTGGCAGCCGGGGATCGAGTTGGATGGTTCAACTGCTGCCTTTTATGGGGCACCAGGATTTGTACAAGCGGTTGAATCCCAAGTTCCCGTTGACTCATCCGGATAATGCCAAGTTGACTCACGCGGTGATCCCCGAGTTCCTCAACCCGGCCGACCCTCGCCAGCAGTGGTCGGGAGCACCGTATGCCGATATGGGCCTGACGCACTTCGTCGGGATGTCCGGCGTCGAGGAAGAAGAAGGCCCGTTGGCGGCGTCTCTCGACCGGGACGACCCGAAGGCCGGGATCTTCGGTTATAAACAGATTGCCACACCGGAAATGATTACGGACGGGCTCAGCCAGACGATCATGATGATCGGCAGCGGTGAGCTGGCCTCACCGTGGGCCGTCGGTGGTGGAGCGACGATTCGTGGAGCACGTCCCAATAGTTTCGCCCCCAAATCAGGGTTCGGGTCAGCAGGCGGCCCCAAGGCAGGATCCTTCGTCCTGTTCGCCGACGGCAGCGTGCGGTTCGTCTCGGCCGACATCGACCAACAGGTCTTCAATGCGATGAGTACCACTCACGGCAAAGAGACGGTCGATTTGCCCGCGTTGCAGGGATCCGGAACCGTTGTGGGCAAGTAGGAGTGTCCCGTGGCAGACGCTGCTAGCGTCTGCACTCCGACGCTGGCAGCGTCGGCCACGGGGGCGACAATACACATGGACCCATCGCGACAATTTGCTGTAGACGTGGTCTCACGCCTGCGCGGTGCGGGATTTGTCGCGTATTGGGCAGGCGGCTGCGTCCGTGATCTCCTGCTCAATAAGACTCCCAAGGACTACGACGTCGCCACCGATGCCCGCCCCGAACAAGTCCAGGATCTCTTCGGACACAAGCGGAGTCGTGCGGTGGGAGCCTGCTTCGGCGTCATCCTGTTGCACGGACCAGGCGCAGCGGGTGACGTGGAAGTCGCGACCTTTCGCACCGAAGGCCCCTACCTGGATGGCCGCCGCCCCGAGCACGTGGTGTACTCGACGCCCGAAGAAGATGCCCAGCGCCGTGACTTCACCATCAACGGCATGTTCTACGACCCGTTGAATTCGCAAGTCTTGGATTTCGTCGAGGGTCAGGCCGACTTGCAACGGCAGTTGATTCGCGCGATTGGCGATCCGCTCGAGCGTTTTCGAGAAGACAAGCTGCGCCTCTTGCGAGCCGTTCGGTTTGCCGCCACTCTCAACTTTCAACTCGATCCGCACACCGCGGATGCGATGTGCGCGATGGCCGATCAGATCACCATCGTGAGTGCCGAACGGATCACTCAAGAGTGGAAACGGATGTTGACGCATCCCAATCGCCTCGAAGCATTGCGTCTCGCCGCAGAAACGCGCTTACTCGAACACGTATTTCCTGAAGCCGTCCCCATGCTCGAAACCAACGCCGCGGCAAAGCAGCGCTGGGAGCTGGCTTCGCGTGCCGTGGGTCGCCTGCAGCAACCTCAATTTGAACTCGCGCTGGCGACGTGGTTATGCGGGGTACCCCAGTACTCGGGCGATGCGGCCCGAGCCCTGTGTTTGCGACTGCGGCTTTCCAATGACGAGACCGAACGGATTGTCTGGCTGGAAGAACATGCCGGCGCAATCGACGGGGCGCCCGAGTTTTCACTCTCTCGCTTGAAGCGATTGCTGTCCCATCCGTTTTTCCTCGACTTGCTGGCGATGAATCGCGCACGTTGCGAAGCGACGGGCGCTCCGTTATCCAATGTGGAGTTTTGCGAGAACTACCTCCGTACAACACCGCCAGAAATCATCAATCCGCTACCACTGATTTCCGGCGACGATTTGATTCGCAACGGCCTGCGACCGGGGAAACAATTCAAAATCCTCCTGGATGCCCTGCGCGATGCACAACTAGAAAACCGCATCGCGAACTTTGATGACGCATTGCGTTTAGCGATGCAGTTGTCGGGCCAGGCGTGAAGGAGGAAGCTAATGGGAGGGCGAGGCTCCCGCCGAGCCTAAAGCGAGCTTTAGCTCGGAGTCCGCCGGAGGCTGGATGCAATGCCTCCGGCGGACGCCGACCTGCGGTCGCTTTAGGCTCGGCGGGAGCCTCGCCCTCCCAGCCCGTGCTGACTTAAGTCCTGATTTCACTACACTTCGAAAGGTGAGGACCGCTTACGGACGGGGCTCACCTCGGCAAATATTTCTCCGCTCCAACGTGGTTCGATATATTCGCCAGATTGATTTGGTCGTAAGTGCCATCGGCCTCTATAATCGCCGCATCAAAAAAGTGCTGTGCGCCGACGGCAAGGCGAGAAACCGACTTCACCCTCACTCTGGATTACTATGCCCCGTTATTTATTCGCCATCGCATTAACTGCCTTGCTTTTCTGCAGTGGTTGTGATGATCACGCGGGAGCCGGCGGCCTCGTGATCGATGCTCCCCGACCCGCAGTGCAGCGTGGTGCTGCCGCCGTTGGAAACCAGCGACCCGACCGGGACGCCCCAGCCGGCGATGATCGAGACCGCCCCGGCCGTAACGCATGGGGGCGGGATCGCGAGATGCCCAGCGACTCGGCCGATTGGGGTGACGATCGTGATATGCCCAGCGATTCCATGCCGAGCCAGCGGCAAGTCACCGGCCGTGATCGCGAAATGCCCAGCGACTCCATGCCCAGCCGCACGGGCAAGTGGGGCCAAGACCGCGAAATGCCGAGCGACAGCCCGAACTGGGGCAAAGATCGCAAAATGCCCAGCGATACCGCATTTCGGAGCCGATCGGACGATGATTCCGATGCGAAGCCTGCCAGCGAGGATCCTCCCGCCAGAGACACCAGCGACGAACCGTCTGATGAGTGACTTCGCCTTGTCGCGGGCGAGCCAATGAATCGCACACATTCGAGTGGCTTGGC
>JAKFVC010000106.1 GCA_021732415.1 Planctomycetaceae bacterium | reverse complement strand
GCCCATTGCTGCCCACCCCTGACCGACCGACAATCCGATCCTCGACTCCCCTGGCCACCGCTGCGCCCTGGGGGTAGGGGGGAAGAAGTAATGAACCTCAATTCCGACAAAATAAATCAACAGGCCGTAATGTCGCTGGATCAGATTGGGGTCGAACTCCAAAACCCATTCTCTAAAGCCAATCTCAGCCATCTGCCCCTCGGTGACATCTCAGCAACCATCGAGCGAAACTTGCTTGGACTCTTGAAGGCAAAGCAGACTAATGCAGCGTGACCAAAGGTTTCCGCCAGAATACCTCGTGCGACAATCTCGACAAATCGGCAGAGAACGAAGTTCAAAATGATGATACTTAATCCGTTTCGTAAGCTGCTGCTCATGGGGTCCGGCGGCCCTATTGCATAAGATCCCCTTGAAGGCCAGATACACAGGCAGTTTCCATGAACTTCCGAACGATTCCGTGTTCGCTTCCTTTCTTGCTCGCTACGGCTCTGCTCGCCGCTGAACCGACCCCAGTTCAGACTGCCGCCGAACGTATTGCGACTCGCAAGTTTCCTTCCGTCTATCAAGCGTGGAACCCAGCGGACAACCTCAAGGACGAGGACAGATGGACGACCCTGGCTCGGCACGATCTGGTCTTCCATGCTCCAGACTTTTTCGCCTTGAAATGGGCTGGCGAATTTCAAGGGCTGTCCACGACATTCACCAGAGACAGCCAAGAATCAGCGATGCGGACCAGGAAGATGCTTCTCCGCAAAAACCCGAACCTCATTATATTGGCCGAACTTCGGTATCGAGATGCCCATAAATCGTATCTGACTGAGAACCACACATGGTGGAAGCGGAAGGACGGCAAGCCCGTTATCGGATGGGAAGAGGGCGGCTACTTTCTGTTGGACTTCTCGAATCCGGCCTACCGCAGTCAGGTCGCCCAGCAAGCAAAAGCCGTGATGGATTCCGGAGTGTTTGATGGATTGATGCTCGACTGGTGGGAAGACGACGAGGACCGACTGGCGTTGGTGAAGACCATCCGAAAGGAGATCGGCGATACAGCCCTCATCTTGGTCAATGCCAACGACCGCAAGACTCCAGGAACGGCGAAATTCGTCAATGGGTATTTCATGGAATGCTACAAGTCGAAAACCGTCGAGGACTGGACACAGATCGCCGAAACGCTGGAATGGGCGGAAAGCAATCTCAAGGAGCCTCAAATCAACTGTATCGAGACCTGGTTTCACAAGTCTCGCAATGACCTGCACCTGATGCGTGCCACGACGACACTTTCCCTGACGCTCTCAGATGGATACTGCCTGTTCTCCGACCCGAATCCGCTCCCGACTCCTGATCACCTGCACGACTGGTATGAGTTCTGGAACCCAAACCTCGGTCGGCCCAAAGGTACGGGCGGTCGAAAAAAAGATGGGAGCATCCGGCGTGAGTTCGACCACGGTCTCGCAGTCTACAACCCACTCGGCAACCAGCCTGTTACCGTAAACTTCACCGAGGCACATACGGCAGCATCTTCCAAGAAATCTGCCATGACGTTCACTGTTCCGCCTGAAGATGGTGAGTTGTTTTTGAAAGACATCAAGTAATGCCCTGGCTCGACTGGTCCAACTCGCTGGATAAACCCTCTTGGACGCCCGCCCCGGCGACCATTGGGTTGATCTGGCAGATTCTTTACCCCATCATCCTCATCAGCTTTGGCTTCGTCTTTACTCAGGCGGTCCGACGAAAAGTTTCGTGGTTCTCCGTATCCCAAATCTCGATGCAAAGGGATACAGTTTCTTGCCAGCCAAAAAGGGATACAGAAAACGCCAACAATAAAGCCTTAAACCATTACGGTTTAAGGCTTTCTGAAGTGGAGGCAGGAGGATGCCAATTGAACTTTTTGTGGAGGGGCTGGCCGGTTGGGACACCGCAATCCTGCACTGACTGGATGGTGACAAGTAGCCGGAATAGACGTTAGACGCACTCCGCCATGCTGATCAATCTCTCGACGCTTTCAGGGATGGTCATGACGTGCGGACAACCCTGCACTTTCGAAATGCCTTGGCTATCCGCTAAAAGTAATGCAACACGTTGTCGGGCAATCGGCGTTCCGGCAACCGTTTCCTTGCTGCGTACCGTGAGTGGGAATCCTGCATGATTGGCGTCAAGCGACTCTCTGTTCGGTGGCGATCGGCGCTGACAACGCGGCGACTGTTGGTGGTCCTCTCGATTGTGGTCGCTGTCGGGATGCTCGTCATCTCGGGGTGGTGGCGCAAAAAGCTCGATTTCTCGGACCCCGCACTTCTCAGCGTCCGAATCAAGGATCGCGATGGCCGCGAGGTGGTCGTTACCCGCACCAATCATTTCGCCGACGGCTTCGAGCACGGCATTGAACGCCGAATCGAAGGCTGGCATCAACACATGAAACTCGCGTCCGATTCGAACGCGGGAAGTCAGGCGAATCTCGTGGAAAAGACGACCGAACAGGTTCACTCAGGGAAGTCCGCGTTAAAAACGTACACTCCAAAAGATCCCCGCGATCTGCAAAAAGCCGCTCTGTTACGCGAACTGTTCTTCTTCCCGCCCGGCAGCGATTGTTGGTTCTCAGCGTCGTTTTACATTCCAGGTTCGGAAAGCATCGAGAATCTGTTCATTTTTGATCTGGAGGCAACTGGTTACCACGGCGTGGGGCGACGCTTGATGTTTACCGGGACGAATGGACGCTACCTGATGCTGGAAGGGAAGCGTTCGACCGGACCACAATATTCGCAAACCGAATCGCCGGTTCCCTTCCCGAGAAATCAATGGGTTCACGTCAAACTTCACCTGCATTTGTCTCCGGACGGAAATGGTCGAGCCGAATTGTGGCAGGACGGAACGCTGATTCTGAAAAAGAGTGGCCGGAACATGGTGGAGAACACGTTCTACGATCGCATCGAAGTCGGTCAAACGGCGAACAGCACTCATCGAGAATTGACCATGTATGTCGATGATGTAAAGATTTCGGATAAGCCAATCGACGACTAAATGAACCGCGAAAAGAAGCCGGTGCTTCCTGACGGGCGCGTGAGGCATCTGCATAAAAGTTCAATCCCTGCCTATAGTTGCTCTCGCAACCACAGGCAGGGATTGATGTTGCAATGGAGTGGAGGCAAGAGGACGCCAATAGAACTTTTCGTCCAGGGTTTGTCCACTTGGGACTACGCGATCCAGCGGAAGTTCGATTCTCCAACGTCCGATTCTGCCTGATGTTGCGAAGAATGTAGAGCGAAGGTGTAACGCGACCCCAACTTGTTCGGACTTAAAACAGTGCCGCCCTCGTATGCCCGAATACAATGACGCGGCAGGCTATTTCCGGTGCAATCGCGGGTAGCACCACATGCTGCGATCACTACTCGAATCGCCCAGATTGTTGATCTTCAATTCCAGCTTTGAAGTGCCGGGGGGTAACTTCGTGTCGATAGGAATGATGCCGGCCTGCGGGCTTTGGTAAAGGAGTTTCTGGTTGGCCCAGACTTCGAAGTTTACATGACGACTTTGAGCACAGTAGCCAATCGCTGTGAACCGATTCATGCCATTTGGGACATTATAGGTCACCGCCGAGGGGGCATGGGCCCAGAGGAATTCATCGCACGGCAGAGCGTGACGAAAGTGGATCGGGATCGATAGCGAGATCGGCTGATTGCGGGTCAGTGTCCCATGCCCCACCGTACTCGACTTGACTTGGAACTTGAGCGTCCCAGTTTTGCCATCGAGCATCTTGTCATCGATTTTGTCTGAAGTTGTGGAATGGAACCGAGGGTAGCACCAATAAGTGTGATCCAACTCGCCGTCGCCGGCGTGATCGATCACGAGTTCCAGCAGCGATGCTTTGGCTGGAATGTCGACCTTGGCGATCACTATACCGGTAATTCCCGAGTCAAATACGGACTTACCATCAATCGAAACGAGATACCGCGTTGTCCAGCTGGAGTCGTTGTAGCCGATCGCCGTAAAACACTTTGCTCCTGCGGGAATGTCACACACGACACGCGATGGAGCGTGGGCACCGTAGTAGTCTTGGCAAATTGCGAAGTCACGCGTAATTAGCGGCCAAGTCCGCTCCACATCGCCTCGTACCATCGACAGCGGGGGCATCTGATTGACAAGAATTGGCGTCCAGTCGCCCACTCGCATCGAACTCACCGGTTGACCAACCAGTCGCACGAAACCGCTTTTGAGGTCTTGCTTGAGATCGGCATCAGTGATTGAGTCGCGGCGAATCGTGCCGTTCCGCATCCTTATGCGTGAGTTTTCGAAGGTTACGTTTCCAACGCCTGCCACTAGCCAGGGACGACGAATCATCGACAGATTCCAGAATTGGTCCTCTACGTTCGTGAGGGCGGCCGAGGGACCTTTCCATGTAATAAAGTTTTTGACTTCATCCCAGTCAATACTAAACTCCGCGGTGTCAGCGTCCAGGTGAGTCCGCACGACGATGCGGTGCCGTTTTTGATTTTCGACAGGGAAGGGGCAACGTAATGTTGGATTATTCTCCCAGCGCCTGCCCTCAATGAATAGCACTCCGCCGTGGGTGCCGTGCCCCGCACTGAGCTCCAGCACCATGTTGTGATTCCCCAATGGAAACACGACATGGTGCTGGAGCGAAGTTTCAGCGTGAGCAACCAGGCGTTGCTGGCCCGGAGTGAATATCAATTGGAACTGAGTGAATTGCGACCGGTTCGATTAGCTGACGGCGGGGGTCGTGAGATTTGTGTCTCGGCCGGCGATGCTCTTCAGGAACTTGCAGCCTCGTTGAGCGGCCACTTTATTAGGAGCATCTCGATTACCGACCACAACCGGGAGGAGGGCAGTTTCGTACCCTCCAACCTGGCGTGTCATTCTACTTCGGGTCGGAAGTCAAGTATTAGATTGCAAGGTCAGCGGATGTTGATCTGACGGGTGGCGGTGTTGGAATTCTGCGTTCCTGTGTTCGTCAGGCGAATCTGGATGGTCCGTGGCCCTGACCCGACATTCTTGGCGGAAAAGGACAGCCGTTGGATTGTCTTTTCCACGAGTGTCGCATTGGCCGCACTCGTGAATGTGATCGTCAGATCGGGCGTCTTTCTCCTGCCGCCACTGATGTTTCCAATCACGGAATTTCCAAACAGAAGTTTCGTTCCCTTCAAATGAATATCCGACGCGGATCCTGGCAGGATACTGAGGATGTCGCTGCTGTTGCGATGAATCGAGGTGATGGAAACAACTAACTTGCTACCTGCAAAAGTAGGTACTGGGCTACCGGGATTGAATCTCGCGCCGGCGTCGATGGCAAATACGGGTTTCTGACCGTGAACGTAGCTGGTCTCGGCCAAAGTCAGAAAAATGTCTGGAGCCTCCACCAGAAGCTTCTTCTGGATGGCAACCTGATAGTCCTCGACTTCGCCCGCGCCACCGAATCCATTCGGTCCCAACCCGCCCACTTTGCTGACACGGAACCGCGCCATGGTCGTGGTTGCCGCGGCGTTGGAGGGGACCGTAAATGTCAGTGAATTCGTCAGGCCGATCGTGACACTATTGAAGATTTGCTCGGATGGGTCTGAAAAATCTCCGTCGTGATTGAAATCGATCCAGGCATCCAGTCGTGCTGTCGCCGCCCCGCTGAGAGTCACCGTGGCGGTTCCGACGCTTCCAGTCGTCAGGCTCGACAGGATCACACCGTCTTCGTCATCAATTCCCGCCACATCTCCTGTGGCCCCGGCGGTTGGCACGCCGTCCGATTCCCCATCAATCCGGCTGCCCAATCGCGGACCGTTAATCAAATGTCGCGCTCCATCATCCAACAGCAGGGTCGAATAGGATTGGGGCGCGTCGCCGAAATCGAATCGCGGCGGCAAGACGGTAGCCTGGTAGTCTTCCACTTCGCCCAACCCACCGAGTCCCGTTGGCCCCAGACCGCCCGTGGTGCTCACGCGGAATCGTGCATAGGTTGCTCCCACCGTGGCATTGACGGGAATAGCAAAGTTCACCGCGTGTGTCCCGGCGTAGATGGTGACACTGTTCAAGATTTGTTCATTGCTGTCAAACACCCCATTGATGTTGAAATCGATCCAGGCATCGAGTTTCGCGGAGTCTGCGTTGGTGAGTGAGACCAGGGCCGTCCCGAGGCCACCCACCATCACATCCGTGAGCGTCACACCATCTTCGTCACCCAGCCCTGTGTTGTCGTCTCCGTTCGCTCCCGCCGATGGTATTCCAGTCGATTCAGCATCGATCAAGCCTCCCAGCCGAGGCCCGTTCACCACGCTTTGTGCCCCATTGTTCCCCATCAAGGTCCCATAGGAGTCTGGAGCGTCGCCGAAATCGTATTGCGGGCAGATGTCAATCTGACAATCGCACATCAGGCCACTGCAATCAGTCTGATGCTTCGTATCAGACCCCAGTCCGCCGATCAAAATGTCGACCCCCGCGCAGCCCCACAATGTGTCGTCGCCGGAATTGCCGTTAATCCAGTCCGGTCCGTTGCCGCCGTCGAGCCGGTCGTCTCCGGCTCCCCCTGAAATACTGTCGGCGCCATTATCACCGAAGATCAGGTCATTCCCATCGTTGCCTCTTAAGATGTCAGGTCCATTGCCTCCCTGGAGACAGTCGTCGTCGGCGTCCCCGAACACGACGTCTGGACCATTATCTCCGTTCAGGCAGTCGGCTCCGTCGCCGCCAAAGATGAAATCCAGTCCGTCGCCACCGTGAATCTCATCATTCCCGTCGCCGCCAGTCAGGATGTCGAACAAGTCGCCACCGTAGATTGTGTCGCTACTGCCACCGCCGAGTATCACATCCGCTCCCCACTGTCCATCAATGCGGTCGATGCCCGCGTCCCCGAACATGAAATCCGTGGCCCGTCCGCCGAGCAGTGTGTCGCAGCCATCGTTCCCGACGATCATATCGATCGACAGAATCATCCAGTTCAGTCCAATATCACCAGTCAGTGTATCGTCCCCCAGGCCACCAACCACCAGATCGGTGTGCGTGCCGCCATCGATATTGTCGTTCCCCTGTTCTCCGAACAAGAAGTCCTGCGAGAATTCACCAAACACACTGCCATCGCCCCAGATCGAATCGGCTCCATCACCGCCGAACACGAAGTCCATTCCGTTTCCACCATTCATGGTGTCATTTCCCGATCCGCCGATCACCAGGTCCATGGAAAGCGGCAGCAACAAATTGTCGGTGTCACCACGCAACGTATCGTCGCCGGCGCCGCCCAGGATGAAGTCGATGCCGGCTCCGCCATTGATCGAATCCTGACCCAAGCCGCCGGCTAGAAAGTCATGTGACGGGGGCAAGAGTGATTCATCGTCCCCGGTCAGAACGTCGTTGCCCGCATCTCCGAAGATCAAGTCCGTGTTGTTGCCGCCATGCAGGAAGTCACGATCAGGGCCGCCGGACAGGAAATCGTTCGATGGGGTTGGATCCAATGAGTTGCTGTCGCCGGATATCGTATCCAATCCGGTCCCGCCGAACAGAAAATCAGACTGCGAACCGCCCTCCAGAGTGTCATTGCCGCTCCCACCGAAGATCCAGTCGGTTGAGTTCGTATTTTCAAACGTTTCGTAATCGCCTTCCATCAGGTCGTCACCGTCGCCACCGAACATCAAGTCGGCATCAATGCCAAACAGTTGGAATGTTCCGTTGTAGCCGTGCATTTCATCTTCGCCGTCATTGCCCCACAGCGAGTCGAGATCGCCACCTCCCCACATCTTGTCGTTTTCATCGCCGCCAACCATGAAGTTACCCAGCCGAATCGGCACACCATTGATCGTGGCGATCTGTCCGCCCGCCTCACCGTACATCTGATCTTGACCACCCCCGCCGAACATCAGATCGATCTCGTCCGCGCCATACAACTTATCATCGCCGTCATTTCCGAAGATCACATCGAGCTTATCGCCACCGTGGATTTCGTCGTTGTCCAGATTGCCCAACAGCACATTGCCTGCATGAATTGTGACGCCGTTAACGTTAATGTCGCGTCCAGTTCCTCCGTAGATCATGTCATCGCCGCCGTTACCCAGGATGAAGTCAATTCCGTTGTCGCCGTACATTGTGTCCACGCCACCAGTACCGCACATGGCGTCATCACCTTCGTCGCCGTTCATCGTGTCCATGCCCCCGATGGCCGTGGGATTGGCAAGGTCTGTTGCATCATCCCCAATCAGGATGTCTTCGTCCGCGCCACCGTGCAACTTGTCATCCCCGCGTATCGCGGTTCCGAACAATGCCAGTTCCATCAGGCTGTCGCCGATCAGAATGTCGGTTCCGTCATCACCATAGATGCAGTCGTTGCCGGTCATTCCTGGAATATCAAACAGGAATTCACCAACCAGCAGGTCGGTCCCACCGTTGCCGTGGATCAGGTCATTGCCCTTCAATCCAAACACGAGGTCAGAATCCGCTCCACCCTGGAATTCGTCGTCCGCCAGACCACCGAACAGGATGTTAGTGCCACTACCCCCATAGATCAGCCAACTCTGATTCGGAGCCGAGATTGGCAGGAAGAAGTCGTTCCCACTGCCCCCAGTGAAGGTATGCACCGCGACGATCACACAATCTTCGCCCTCAGCCATGGCGGAGACCGTATGAGGTGCCATGGTGTGGTCAGCCATTGACAGAGAACGCATGGTTTCTCCAAGCAAGGCATTGCCGATTTCGGTAAAACGTTGGCTGAAATTGTTGAGTTCCTCAACGATCGCCTGGATTCGGCCGGTTGAGGTGGCCATGACTTCTTCACTGTGTGCTGAAAAGTTGTCACCAGCCACAGCCAGTTGATTGGCGGATTGTTCGAACGCGGCACCCTGTTCTTCAATCCGGGTCGCATCGGCCGCGAATCCCGCTCCGGCCTCGGCCAACTGACTTTGCGCGGTGTTGGACAGGGCCAGTGCGTCCGCGGTCAACTGCTCCGCCTGCATTTGTTCCAAGTCCGATGAGACTGGTTCCTCGACCATCGGATCGACTTCCGGTTCAATATCGACCGCGCCGGACTGTTCGTCATTGTCGTCATCAGGAAAAACTCCGTTGGTCGGATCGAATTTCAGTGACGCGGTGGCGACGAACAGGGCATCACGGTCTGCCAGAGCATTCACCTGATCGACGATCGACTGACCCAGGCCGAACAGTTCCGTCTGGCTGCGGTCAACCAGAGCTTGTACCGAGTCAAATAATTTCGCGCCGACGTCCGCTGCCAGCGCTTGAGACACATCAACCAGGCTGATTCGCCCTTCGTTAATCAGGTTCATCGCGTCAACCTGGATCGATGTGACGGTCGCGTCACCAGCGCGAGTGGCCAATGACGCCAGTTCGTCCGACAGGTTCAGCAAATCCCTGATATGTTGCGCGATTGCCGGATCAAACTGTTGGTGGGTCAGAGCGACGATGTTATCACCATCCCCCGCATCAAGATTGAGTGTCTTTCTGTCGAGCGTCTGGGCTGGATCAATGAAGTTAACAAAGTCATCGCCACCGGCCGCGTCGAGCATGATCCGATCAAAATCAGCCAGCTTAAAAATGAATTCCACAGGTGTCCCCGGTCCACCCGCAGTCGCCGTCCTGCCGGTCACGACGAGATCACCCGTGTCATCTCGGACTTCAGCGGTGATCTGGTCGGCTGAATCGGTTCCGAAGATCTCCAGCATCCGAAATTGATCGATGGCCGCACTGAACGTGGTGCCTCCGGTTAATACCAGCCGCTGCTCCAATTGTTCGATGATTGCAAATGCTCTACTGATCAGACGTAGTGAACGTGTTTTCATAATATGGTCCCTGAAAGAGCGCGTGGTGGCAGACCGTCCTGTCTGCCGAAATGAGACAAGGCGAGCGGTGGGCGTAAGCCCACTGGTGAATCGACACGAAAACCAGTGGGCACAGACTTTCCAGTCTGTGCGAGTGCATTCGAGAGTCAAATCCGGAAAGACTGGGAAGTCTGTCACACAGTCCGAGGGCTAACGCCATTCGGCTTGAGTAAACATTTTTGCGGGTCGATTTAGTTCCAGCTGGTTCATTCTGGACGTTCGCTCAAAACAATTCTGGCGGAATTGCAACCTGCGACCAGGTGCCAGATCTCTGCATAGACTGCCTGGTTTCAACTTATGAGGTCGGAGGAAACTGGGGGATCAGTTCATGGTCATAACCTGGCAGACCGGAAGGTCTGCCACCACAGGGGCTCTCATTTGGGAGCAAAATTGACTGTCAGTGCCACTCGAAATCCAATACTGTGTTCATGGCCTGACGGATCGTAGACCCCGCGAAATGTGGAACGGCCAAAGGTCGCAACACTCTGCGCGTCACCACCGCGGATCACGCTGATATGATCCACAGTGGGTGGGAAAGACGGATTGAATGCGGGCCTTGTGGCAAATTGACTGTAGTATGTCTTTTCGAAACTGTCCTGCACCCACTCCCAGACGTTCCCGTGGATATCAAGCAGGCCCAGCGAATTAGCCGCTCGCTCCCCCACGGGGTGAGTTCGTTCACCGGAATTCACGCTGAACCACGCTGCCCGTGTGACATCCTCGTCTCGGTCTCCCGTCCAGTAACGTGTGGTCCATCCGGCGCGGCAGGCGAATTCCCATTCAGCTTCAGTGGGCAATCGGTACCCCGTTCCTGTCATAAGTGTAACCGATTGACCTGCAAGAGCATAATGCGGATTCCGTTTTTCCTGAACGCAGTGCTTGTTACAGAACTCGGCTGCGTCGAGACAGCTGACCCTTTCGACCGGGTGTTTCAATGTTTCCTGATTCGCGACCTGTGTACTCCCCGCGCCTGTTGCCGAGAAGTGCGATGGATTCGTCCCCATCAAAGTAGAATATTGTTGCTGAGTCACCTTGTGCATGCCCAGGTAAAATGGGCGTGTCAAAAGCACCGTATGCTGTGGTGTTTCAGATTGGATATGATCCTTCCAATTCTGAATGTATTGGGCATTCTGATGGGCCGCATCGAGCTGCAACTGCGTATTGCCCATCAGGAACTCAGCTGGTGGAATTAGCACGAATTTCATGCCATTGTTGTTGGTAACCTCGGCTGGAACTTTCAAATACCCGGCCCAGGCAGCTTGTCGCTGTTTTGCCAAAGTGGCATCGAACGGAGCAATCGCGGGCGCCGGAGCGTCAGCTGGCCAACCCTGCCAACCTGCGGACTGTGTCGAGTTTCCGCTTGTCGGGATATTGACGGGTGATCCTGCGACCAGTTCAGTGCCTAGAAGTCATCCTGGTATTGAGGCGTCAGTATTGGCAATGGGTTGTCGCAGCACCTTCGGCAGGTTGAACCAAAGTACGCAACGGAATCGTCGCAACCGTCATTTCAGGTCCAGTCGAATCATTCCTCAAGTCGTGTTTATTCATTCGCCGAGGAAAATCGCGTGTCGTCGTGCGCAAGGGCCTCGATGGCAAAGAACTCCTTCGAGTTGCCCGAGTGGGCGAAGCATGCGCTCCTCTCGCCCGCTCGACTCGCACGGTATCGTCAAGCAGAGCGACGGGTCGATCGATGTTTACAGCGAACCGGGCGTGGGGACCTCGTTCAAGATCTACCTTCCGCGCGTGGAACAGGCCGCGCCGACCGGGAAGTCCTGGCCCGCCCTCGGTGCAGCCCCGCGCGGGACGGAAACCTTAATGCTGGTCGAGGACGAAGACGCTGTTCGGGCACTGACCCGCTTCACCTTGCAGCAGTGCGGCTACACCGTTCTGGAAGCGAGCCACGGCGAGGAAGCCATACAGGTCGCCACAAACCACCGGGAGAAGATTCATTTGCTCGTCACGAACGTCGTGATGCCCGGTATGGGGGGACGGGTTCTCGCCGAGCGGTTGCAGAGCCTCCATCCCGAGATGAAGGTTCTTTACTTTTCTGGCTACACCGACGACTCAGTCGTTCGGCACGGCATTCTCCACGAGAATGTGAACTTCTTGCAGAAGCCGTTTTCGCCGAATGCACTGGCTCATCAAATCCGGGAAGTGCTTGCGAATTGACATGAGGTACGTCTCGCGAGAATGAGCCTGACGCCCACGGAAGATTCCGCAGACAGTCACAATGCGAGTGGTTGCCCTTTTAGTGATGCACGCAACGATGTCCATCGATTTGACGGGCCATTTATGTTCATCGAAGCCCCAACTTTCCGGGATAAGTCAGGACGACAGTTGAACTCACTAACATCAAATCAGCAAAGGACTTCAGTCCTCAAGGATGTTGCCGCGTTGCCCGTTTGAACCATTCCACGCCCTTCTATTACATGTCGTAACCCATGTTCTGTAAAAGACTAACAGCCCTTCATTGAATTCAATGAAGGGCTGTTAAATCTTGAAGTGGAGGCAAGGGGACGCCAGTTGAACTTTTCGTCAAGGCTTTTTCAACCTGGGACCACACCATTCGAAACTGCTTGGATGAGCACAATTGGCGATAGAAAAAGTCGCGTCGCGATGAAACTGCTCAATGAGGGAGAACACTGAGCGAACCTGCGACTCCTTTATCCTGCACATGCAAAAACGATTGGATGGGGCGCATGTACATATCGCCTTCGCGTATTCTGTCTTGTCGAATTCATCGAATTTGAATGTCAGTGCCGGACGCGTCAATCCGCGAGGACTGCACATACCCCCCCTAGTGGCGACTCTTACGCTAAGAATGGAATTGAGGACGACACCGTTCGCGATGTCTTTTTCGAATACGGCAAGGACATTGACCTCACGCCCAAGCACTGAGTGGTAGTGCTCGTCGATGAGCGAAACTAAAGCGGATAGATGACAACTCACTCTCAAAAACACGCTCTTAGCCGGTCGCAAATCGCTGAGATTCCTATTCCACAGTCTCGGGAGATTACTTAGCCGTCTCAAAATTGATCGTGTTTTCGGGCTCCGCATCAACCTCGGCGGTCAATTCCGTCTTCGTATTGAATTTCGCGGGAATATAATCCTCGCGGGCCGGGATTTGTCCACCTGAAGGACCAGGAATCATCTTGCCTGGGATCTCCCGAGAGGCATTGATTTTGACTTTATACTTCCCGGGCAATGCTTTAATTGAGTATTTGCCCTGGATGATTGATCCCCCACTGGCGGCTCCCTCTGAATCGGTGGGTTCGAAGATGATATCGCCTGTCGCTAGGGGCTCAGAATTGTACTTTACCTCACCTTTCACCGAATACACCTCGGGACCGGAGGGCCCGCAACCGACCAGAAACGATGCGCAGCTAAGTACACAAACGCTGAAACGGAGCTTCATTACCACTCGCCTTATTGAGAGCCCTGAATGAGAAAGGGTCCCGAGATGAGTATCTCGGGACCGTGCCCAAATCGACAGCGCCAAATCGACGTACTCCCTTCCCAAAACCAAGGGACAGGGAGTACGCATCAATTTGCAGTGCGAAAGTCAAGCATCAGTAGTCGCCGAGCACTTCAGCACCGGCGCGAGTCCCTAATCCATTAAAGGTTACGGAGCTAATATTGTTGCTAATGAAGCGGACTCCACCATCACCCAGCAACACATGCGCGCCGCCCACGTGCAAGCTGCGGAATGAGAGAATATTATTGCCGGTAGTGACGCACGGTGTTGCGATTCCCGAAATACACGTCAATTCTTTGTCACCGACGGTGGTATTAGGCGGATACAACGTCGAGACGAGTGTATTGGCGTCATAAGCGTTGTACAGCCGGCCCCTGCGGTCTGATGTGTCGCTGCTCAGCAAGATTTCGCCGGTGAACACGGTATTGGACATGCCGTCGGTCACGTCCCGGATTCGAGTGGAAGAAATCGGATAGAATACACCATTCGACGGGGTGCCGGCCGCAATTCCCCCAAAGTCCGTGCTGCCTGCACAAGGCAAATAATTGGCATGGAATCCTTCCGCGCTCGTCCTGGGATTAGCCGGGTCAGAGGGACACATTCCACCGGGAATGATCGTGGCATTTTGCGGGGTGAAATTGTACACTTGATTCCCCGGATTGGCAGCTAACCATGTCGCCAGTAAGTTGAAGAGATTGGCTTGATCGATATAAGGAAGTAACGGCTGAAAATAGCTCATCCGCGGGTTGCCTTGATACGCGGTTTGCCCCATCGGAAATGCCAGAACCGAATCGTGATAGTTGTGCAGCGCCAACCCGATTTGCTTGAGGTTGTTTTTGCATTGTGAACGCCGAGCCGCTTCTCGCGCTTGCTGCACGGCCGGTAGAAGAAGGGCGATCAAAACAGCGATGATCGCAATCACCACCAGTAATTCAATCAACGTGAACCCACCCGAACGACGAGAACGTGAGCGCATCCCGAAACTCCCCAAGATAAAAGAAAGCACAATAGAACACTGACAACGCGGCGATGTTCCGCGCACTAACGCGGGAACTGATTACTGCATTTGATCTACGTTACAGGAATCTTACCCTGATTAACTGTAAATGCAAACAGAGTTTGCATTCATTCGCGCCGACACCAATATCGCCTGGGTCGACGCGACTACAACAT
The DNA here is from genome assembly GCA_021732415.1 of Planctomycetaceae bacterium. GTDB lineage: Bacteria > Planctomycetota > Planctomycetia > Planctomycetales > Planctomycetaceae > JAKFVC01. Next base: position 10,808 of record JAKFVC010000106.1, on the reverse strand, counting down.
GCTCGGCATGAACGACTTGGAACTCTGCCGACGCGTTAAAATCTCCCAGCCGAGCATCGTTGTTACACTCATTCCCGCGTTCTCTTCCGTCGCTACAATAACTCCCTCGTGGCGATGCATTTTAAGCGATTTCGCTTCGCAGGGGATACAGCCGCAAAATCGAGCAAAAAGGATACAGAAACACCAAAAGAAAAAATCACTAAGTCGTTGCTAATTAAGGCGTTGTGAAGTAGAGGCGAGGGATGCCATTTGAGCTGTTGTTCAGATGCTGTCCACCTGGAGTGGCGCCATCCGCAAGCGGCTGGATGAGAGTAACTCCATACGGGAATAGTCCCAAACGAGCCTCACATTGTCGCGCGCCGACTTCGGCGAACATCCCTGAAGTGGGGCCTAACGACTGCGGTAACGGGGCCGCCGCCAAAAAACTATGATTTCAAAATCCGCTTCATCGGCGGCTCCCGTTCACCGCTTGGTTCTGCGGTTTGGGACTCTGCGGCCTGCCCCACGGCTTCGCGGTCGCGCGTTGTTCCCCTCCAGGCCCGGAAGAGCGGAACGGCGACGGCACCGCACGGGATCAAGAGCAACGGGCACAACGCGTAAGCAGGAGGGACAACCTTCAGCGACATGAGCAACATGGCCAAGGTCGCCCCGCTCAAAAAGCCATAGAAAACGCCCACCAGTGCGTCCGCGAGTACGGCGATCGGACGGAAGCCAAACAGGTAGTAGAGACCCAACACCAGGAACGCGATGCCGAAGCCGGATCCAAACGCGGTCGCGGTGCAGACCCACAGAAGTCGTCCTATGGGATCGGCTATACCAACCAGTTGGGTGCCGGCGAGCAGACCAGTCATTGCCGCAGGGATGACGGCGAAGGTGGCGATCTTCCGAGCCGCCTGGTGTTCAGTCGGCCGGCCATGTCGGGCCTCCAGCAACTCGCGCAAGTCCATCGGGTGCGTCATCCACATGCCCTCTGCCGCCGAACTTGTTGCTACGTAGTTTCTGCGTAACACTTATAGGCTGCAAAAGTGCGGCCTATCACATTCCGCGATACGTGTCGTAAGGTGAATTGTAACCGTTGTTTACTGTGTTGTCATGAACAAATCGGCGTTATAGATCGTGTCTCAATATCACTGGTCCTGCTGATTGGTCAGAAAGTCCATTGGACTTCGAACACCTCGCCCGCCGCGATTTAAGACGTGGGTATAGATCATCGTCGTACTCACATCATGATGGCCCAAAAGTTCTTGAACCGTACGAATGTCGTAACCCTCGGAGAGTAGATGTGAAGCAAAGGAACCGCCTGTTGATAATTGGCCCTAATCGCTGATGTTCGAGAAGCCGTGAAACTGACATTGCGATAAAAATGCGTTGCAGAATACAAAACGCCTCTCTGGAATGGATTCAGATGATTGGGGGGCCGCATGACGCAACGGAAGACGAAATCACAGCGAATTGATTCATCCCACTCGAAGAGCGGTAAACGGAAATCCGCCGCGCAATCTACACCCCCCAGGCGGGAAGGACCGAATTCCAATCTGATCGCTTGGGGCGAAGAACAGATCGCGAGGGGAATGAGCATTCCTCTCGTCATTCAAGCCCAAGAAGCGGCTTGTACAGCAGGCATTTTGGCTCCATTTCTCTCGGCAGTCGAAGCGGGCGGCCTCGCCGACCTGGGACCGCCGCCGACCCCCGACGCCTGGGAGAGAATGTACATCAGATCGGACCGAGTATTCGAAAAGAATGGTAATATAGCGGTACCGGACGTGTTACGACCAGGCGGCAGTGTCGAAGTCGGCTTGGGGACTGCACTCCGTCACACGGCGAACTGTGTCCGAGCGTTGCGGCGTATGGATCCGGATGACTTGGCGAGTTTCATTAGGGGGTTCAATACGGAAGAACTGCATCAGCTAATTGCGGATGCTCAAAAGGCGATGCGAGATGCGTGGGAAGCGCATGTCGAAGAGTTACGCCAAGGTTTTGAGGACAACGACTTTGATATGACAGTGCTCGAATCAGATGAGGTCCAGTTCTTTCTGCGGGTGTGGTGGCCCTGTTGGACGGTCTATGGGGAAGGAGCTGGGACCCTGTTTGAACTAGCCCGTACCGGAGATGTCGCCGCTTTGGAGAAGTTGGTGCGCATTGATAAGCGAATCTTGCAAATCCCGCGAATCGTCAAGTGGATCGCTAAATGGCAGGATACTCGAAATGCCGCGGGGTTGAGGGTCTTGGGGGATGCCATCAGGCACCCGAATCCTCTGAAGTCGTCGGCTGTAGAGCAGAAAATGAGGACGATCGCCTTTCTGTTCGCCATCTCTCGTCAATTCGAAGAAATCAAATCTATCCCGTTAGTTCTGCTGCGCGTCAACGATCTGCGCAACCTGTTCGATGCGGTGGCACGCGATCAGGGGCGACTGCGGGACGAAGATTTACCCGAATCCGATGGCAATTTCCGGAAGTCTGTGTACCGAATGCGTGAAAAGGTGTCTTTGGATGCGTGGGACATATATGGTTTAGGAACTGTCCCATAGTTTGATGCTGGGGGACGTTAAGTTTCCCGCATGATGCAAGAACAAAGCGCACACGATATTGAACTCATGGCCGTCGGTGGTGACGCGCAGGGCGAGGGAGGCCCCGCCTCAGCGGGGGGCCCCTCGCCTGCAGCGGAAGAGGCGTTGTCTGTAACACGCCTAGCTCCCTTTACAAATCAGGTCGATTGGAAGCCTCTTGCCTGTGGCGTCGATAGCCTGGACGTTGGGCTCGAAGTCGCCTGGGACGAGACGTGGCCGCAACGTTCCAAATGGCTCGATGATGCCAAGGAACGAGCCGCGGGTTCTCCTGGGATCCCCTCACCCTGCGGACGATTCTTGATCCTTCCGAGTGGCAAGCCACCGAATTATCGCTGGCATCTCCAGTGGCCTGACTTTCATCTATTCATCGGCCGCAGTCAAAGCCCTCGAAGCAATACACCGAATGTGTATGCCTCAATCAATTCGCAGGCTTTATGGATGTCGTCTGCCGCGGCTGCAGTTCCCGCGGTAGTTCAGGAAATCATCCGGCTCGGCGGTTCTCTTCATCGCGTGAAGCTCAGTCGTTGTGATCTGTCAGCAGATTTCTTGATCCCTGGTGAAGTACCTCTTCAGCTTCTGCTGGATTGTCGGGTGCCGCGACAGGTCAAACACTCTCACAACATGACCGGCGACAATCTCGAAACGTTTTATCAAGGCGCGAAGAACTCACCGATTCAACTTCGCATCTACGACAAGGCGTTGGAGATCGCCCACGGGGGCACCAAATATTGGTTTTACGATATCTGGAAGGTGGCGCCCGGTGCCGATGTGTGGCGCGTGGAGTTCCAGTTACGTCGACAGTACCTGAAGCAGTCCGGAGTCAACACCGTGCCAGACCTGATGGCACGCGCTGGCGGAATGTGGCAGTACCTGACCAAAGACTGGTTCTCGTTGCGTCTCAATGATGACAGCAATACTTCGCGTCGAACGATCCATCCCGGATGGGTGTCGGTCCAGGCTTGTGCGGACAAATTCGGGCCGGAATTGGCGGTTGTTCGCGACAGGTCGCAACAACTTGCCAGTGCGGAATGGTACGTCAACCACTGTGCGGGCTGCCTGGTCGGCTTTGGCGCGAGACAACGCCTGGCAGACTTTGAATCCGCCGCGGCAGCCCTGGTCGCCAAGATGCGGGGCCGATTTACAGTCGACGATTACCGGCAACAGTACACCGTCAAGTCAATTCAACTGGGGCATTCTGCGAGCCCCGAAACTGTCGCAGAATCCGAGTTTCCTGAAGAAATGGATTTCGAAAGATGAGCCGTGAACGAAGAAACAGAAGAATTGCTGAGATGGTCGGGTCAAATCCAAAGCTCTCGAAATGTATTGAACTGATCGCCGGCAAAGAGAACCGGCAAATAGGGACTCACAAGGAGTTGGCAACCTATATCGGTGACCTGCGACGCCGAAAGGTGTTCGTGGACATGGGACCGCTCCCAAATGGGCATCGGAAAATCAGTTTGCGTTTTGAAAACTTGGGAAATGGAATCGAGATTGGCTTCGACGAAGCGTCCTTTTGAAGTGAGTTCCTCGGGGGCGAGCGTCCCATCCAATGTATTACCGTTGAAAAAGTGGGGTCTAAGCCCCTTCCGCCTTCGCCGTCACATCGCCCTCACAAACGGACGGGTGATGTGATGGCGAAGGTGGTAGGGGCGCCCCCTTCTGTCGAGCCCGAGCGGAGCTTTTAATCAACTTCTCTCAAGGCTGTTTAGTTCTATCTTCACTCAAGAGAATGTTGAGTTTGAAATGTCAGGCGAAGGATCGCACCAAGAACCCAGCGAAGACGCACGTGATGAACGTGGCCCGTCTGGGTTTGATGCGCCCGCCTGGGTAACGGAAAAACTGATCGAATTGACACTTAAAGTTTGGCAACCCTATTACAAGGCTCCCTTAAGTCGACATGACGCGATTACAATGGTGCTCAATGTCGGCCAGTTGTTTCGTGTGCTGTCTCGGGAGTCGCGATTGTGAAGCAGTATGTTGCCTTGGCACGTGTCAGCAGTCGGGAACAAGAGCGGGAAGGGTTTTCCCTGGATGTTCAGGAAGAGGCTCTCGAACGCTACGCGACGCAGCACGGGGGAACAATCATCCGGCGGTTCCGTATCGCCGAGACGGCCAGCAAACGCGATGAACGCAAGACCTTCAAAGAGATGGTCGCCTATGCCAAGAAGCATTGCGCGGAACTCGATGGCCTGCTGTTCTACAAAGTGGATCGGGCCGCGCGAAACCTGTTTGACTACGTCGAGCTTGAACGGCTCGAATCAGAATACGATGTTCCGTTCATCTCAATTTCACAGCCGACCGAGAACAATCCCGCCGGCCGCATGATGCGGCGCACGCTCGCGAACATGGCGAGTTTCTTCACCGAGCAAATGTCAGTCGACATCAGCCAGGGCATCAATCGACGAGTACAGGAGGGTTGGTTTCCCGGTAAATCTCCGTACGGCTATCGGAATATCCGAATCGAGGGCCGTAGCATCGTCCAGGTTGATCCCATCGAAGCGGCCAACCTGCGGCGGATGTTTCAGCTTTACGCCTATGAGAACTGCACCGTCGAGAGTGTGGTGAAGCGGCTGGCCGAAGAGGGCATTGCCTATCGAGCATCATCACCGGGTTTCAGTCGTACGTCAGTGCATAACATGCTGCACGATCGGTGCTACATCGGCGAAGTCCAATACCGCGGCCAGTGGTACCCCGGCAAGCAGGATCCCATCGTCGACCGATCGACCTGGGACCGCGTCCAAGCGCTGTTGGGCGAGGGTGGGCTCAAATCCCACACCATGACCTTCGCGTCTGATCTTATTCGATGTGGTCACTGCGGCCACCAGATCACGGGCGAACTCAAAATCAAGAAAACGAAGACCGGGCCGCGATCGTATCTTTACTACCGTTGCACGCACTACAACAAGCTTGGCCATCCGCGAACCCGAGTCAATGAAGCGGATCTCGACCGCCAAGTCCTGGCACTCTTCGACAAGATTCGAATCGAAGACGCTGGCGTTCGCGAGTGGTTCCGCGCGGTCCTGGCCTCGCAGACTCGCGACGCTCAAGCCGATTCACTGTCCCAGCGGGCCGAACTGCAACGGCAGGAAGTTCTGTTGATCGCTCAACAAGACCGATTGCTCAATCTGCGAATCGATGACCAGATCGATCAGGATACATTTGCCCGAAAGCAAACAGAGCTTCGCGACCGTCACGCCGCGATAAAACTTCAGCTCGACGTTCTCGATCGATCGCACGATGAAACGGCGGAACTGGCTATAAAGGTGTTTGAACTTTCTCAAACCCTGCGTCAACAGTGGGTTACGGCCGATTATGCCGCCAAGCGAAGAATCTTGGAAATCGTGCTGTTGAACTGTCGATTGGATGACGTAACTCTAGTCCCGACAATAAGAAAGCCCTTCGACGTTCTCGCCGAAGGGCTCGTTTCTGATCAAAGTGGAGGATAGGGGAGTTGAACCCCTGACCTCTTGCATGCCATGCAAGCGCTCTCCCAACTGAGCTAATCCCCCGAATTGTACTGCTTTGCTGCTCAAACTGGCTGTCGGCGATCCCGTTATCTGGCATTGTAACGCGGACGACGCTGATGACGATTGTATCGGTTTCAGCATCGCGACGGACAGAGATATCGGCCTTCTGCCCCGTATTCCTGACGAATTCCGCAAAGTTTTCGTAGGGGGCCTGCTTCACCGAGAGGAGAAAAATAACCATCTCCCTGATCTCTGTCAAGCACGTTGACCTCGGATCTCGAAATGCTGCCGAACTGTTCGTCGCTATTTCGCAGTGGAGTGACGTTCAAATGCTCGCGTCACTTTGATGGCCCGATTTCAAAACTGCCTGTGTAATGCTTAACATGCTATTGTGTAATGGGTTGTGTGTTGTTGTGGCTTGCTCTGTGCGGTTGGCAGTCTGAGGCCGGTCAACTCCGGGCTGCCGTCACTTTGTGGGACTTGCCATGTTCTTGCGGGGACCTCTCATAACTGGTTTCATAGGGATAGACGCGATAGCCGGATTGTGGTTCGCGGGGGATTGGGGGAATGTGAATTGCCCGTGGGGAGTGAACTTCCTCCCGGAATTCCCTCTCCGTTACTGGTACGGAATCGGGCTGACTGGTAGCCTTTTAGCGTCAAACTAGCGAGAAACTCGTAGTGACCGCGGGGTGGCCCGGGGTTTGTTTTTGTGTTTTTGTGTTTTTGTGTTTTGAGAGTGAGTGTTGTCCGTGACTGGTCCGAATTTTGAAAAGCTCGAACTGATTCCTGTCATTGCTCAGGATTTTGCCACCGGCGATGTCCTGATGCTGGCCTACATGAATCGTACGGCCTGGGAAGAGACTCTGCAGACTGGCAAAGTGTGCTACTTCAGCCGCAGCCGCAATAAGCTGTGGCGCAAGGGCGAAGAAAGCGGCAATGTGCAGGTCGTGAAGGAAATCTACTTCGACTGCGATGCTGACACCCTGCTGATCAAGGTCGAACAAATTGGCGGAGCGGCCTGCCATGAAGGGTATCGCAGTTGCTTCTTCCGTCGCTTGAATGCGGCTGGTGATGCGTACGACGTCGTTGGCGAACGCGTTTTCGATCCGGCCGTTGTGTATCATAAGTAACACCTTCGAACGCACTCCGCCGGTGCTTGTGCTCGTGCTGCGCGGCTCTTGAAGGTTGTTCCATTCGCTCACAAAGATTCCAGAATTCGATCATTCCATGTCCAAGCAAGTATTGAAGCTCGGTATCCCCGCTGGCAGCCTGCAAGAGGCCACCGCTGAACTGTTCAAGAAGGCGGGCTACAACATCAAGTTTTCGTCCCGCTCGTACTACCCCGAGATCGACGACCCCGAAATCGAATGCCTGTTGGTGCGGGCTCAGGAGATGGCGCGGTATGTTGAGCTGGGAGTGCTCGACGCGGGCATCACCGGTTATGACTGGATTCTGGAGAACGAATCCGATGTCGTGGAGATCTGTGAGCTGATGTTTTCCAAGGTCAGCCGGCGTCCGGTGCGGTGGGTCTTGTGCGTGCCGAATGATTCTCTTGTGAAGTCGGCGAAGGATCTGGCGGGCAAGCGGATCGCGACGGAAGTCGTCAACCTGACCCAGAGGTATTTTGCCAAGCATGGCGTATCGGTCAAAGTTGAGTTCTCGTGGGGCGCGACGGAAGTCAAGCCGCCGCTGCTCGCAGATGCTATTGTCGAGGTGACCGAGACGGGGAGTTCGCTGCGGGCGAATAACTTGCGGATCGTCGACGAAGTGCTGCAGAGTACGACTCGGTTCATCGCCAATAAGGCCACGATGGCCGATCCGTGGAAGAAGAACAAGCTGGAAAATATCGCGTTGATGCTGCAGGGCTGCCTGGCCGCGGAGGGCAAGGTGGGCCTGATGATGAATGTGCGGCGCGTCGATCTCGAGCGGATTTTGTCGATCCTGCCGGCGTTGCAGAAGCCGACTGTGTCGTCGTTGTCGGATCCGGATTGGGTGGATGTCAACACGATTCTCGATGAGTCGTATGTGCGTTCGACGGTGCCGGCGTTGAAGGCGGCTGGGGCGCGGGGGATTGTTGAGTATCAGATTAGTAAGATTATTGATTGATCTGCTCATGGGAGGGCGAGGCTCCCGCCGAGCCTAAGGCGACCGCAGGTCGGCGTCCGCCGGAGGCCTCCTTGGTGAAATGCCTCCGGCGGACGCCGAGCTAAAGCTCGTGTTAGGCTCGGCGGGAGCCTCGCCCTCCCATCAGTTCGGTCCGGACGGGCCTGGAGACCCGTCCCACGATACGGCGTTCGCCTTCAGGAGTGCGGCACGATGAGTTTGCCTCCGGTCGTGGCCTATAAGGTGGGGGGCAGTCTGTTCTCTCTGCCCGATCTGCCGGATCGCTTGCGTCGCGTGTGGCAGGAGCGACCGGGGACGTCTCCGCTGCTGATCGTGGGAGGCGGGGCTGCCGCTGATGCCGTGCGAGACTGGGATCGCACGTTTCAGTTCGGAGACGAGGTCGCTCATTGGCTGGCGATCGATGCGCTTGACCTGAGTGCCAGTCTACTATTGCGATTAATGCCCGAACTGCAACTAGTTCGTAGCCGCAAGCAACTTGAACTGGCCCAGTTGGAAAATCGCCCGGCGGTGCTGTGCGTGGTCTGCTTCGTGAAGTGGCTGGAGACTCAGCCTACCCCCCTGCCCCATTCCTGGGACGTCACCAGCGATTCCATTGCCGCAGCGGCCGCGGTGGCCTGGCAGGCTGAGGAATTGGTGTTGCTCAAGTCTTGCGATCTGCCGGACGCGATTGATCCGTCGGCGCTCGCGGCGCAGGAGTTGGTTGATCGGTACTTTCCCACTGCGGCTCGTGACATTAGGCGTCTGACGTGGGTGAACCTGCGGAGCATGGAACAGCGAAAACTCATCAAACAGTGATCTTGGTATTAGTGAATCATGTCTTGGAGCAATCCAATTTGAAATACCCAATTGGAGCGATCTGTGTCTACGCGTCGATTGCAATAGTATTCGTCGCAGCGGTGTTCCGCCTCATTTCAATGGAGGCTCGCAATGCGGAGCTACAGCACAGAGCTAGCAAGTTTGAGATCCCGAGTGGCATCGCGGACGAAATGCCGGATCTCTTTCGAGATTGGTCTGGTGGCAAAATCATTGAGCGTAAAGTGATCCACGTGTTTCGAGACCCGCTGTGTGTCGAAATTGTGCGTGATTATTCGGGCGCTGTTTACGGGTTTGCCACAATGAAGTTCAGGACCGGTCCACTAGCGATGAACAGTTTCGAGTACTGCTCGATATATGACGTGGACGAACTTAAGCCGAACTTGGTATTGGTCGTGATTCGGAAGCCAGAGTACCTTCGATTGCCTCAATGCAAAGATTGAGGTAGGCCCAGCGGCGTCCGATCAGGGATCTGTGATGCATCTGGTTCGCAGGTTTGAGTGACGTGGAATGGTTGAGAACGTCGCTCACAACCATCCGGCTGACGCCGGACGCTCGCCTGGGCGAGGTGAATTGTTAATATCGCACTGCGGCTTGGCTTGGCCCCTCTAGATTTGCCGAACATGCCCTGTACAATGCTTGGTCCGCCGTGCTAAGTTGCCATTTGTGTCGTTTTGTCTTGATTTCCAGCTCGCGAATGCGACTGTCGGAATCGGGCTGAATTTGCCGCTTGCCGCTCGTGCCGCGTTCTCTCCCGTGTTCACCCTGGTGGTGACTGCGACTTAATGGACATTGCACGCTCCCCGCCTGGTCGTTGCCTCCTGCTGAATCACGCCCGCGCTGTTAGAAATCGATATGTTGCACAACTCGTGGATTGCCAGACTGTTCCCTCAACACTCACGCCGCATCAGCCGTCGAGGTTTGCGTACCCGCGGAACCCATTTGACGCGCATTGAACATCTGGAGCTGCGGGCGTTGCTCACGGAGGTCGGCGTACCTGGCATCATGGTCGATGGCTTGAAGGGCACGGAAGACACGCCCATTATCGCGAACTTGATCACGGGAACGAATGGGGCGACTGCGGATCAGTTTGATGGCCCCGTGACGCTGGCCAGCGTGACTCAACCGACGCATGGTTCGGTGACCTTCCTGCCGGATGGGACTATCACGTACACGCCGATCGCGGACTACTTTGGCAATGACAAGTTCACGTATACCGTGGCTACGGAAACTGGAACCGAAACGGCCAATGTGTTCATCAAACTGACCGGTGAGATCGACATCCACAACGATATTTTCATCACGAATACAGGCGTTCCGCTGACCGGGAATCTGCTCAATCCGGGCGGATTACATCACGAATTCGAAGGGACGCCCGTTGTGGTCAGCGTCAGCCAGGCACAGTACGGGGCCGTCACCTTTCTGCCAGACGGCACGGTGACCTATAGTCCGACCGTCGTGATGACTGGTCTGGATACGTTCACCTACACCGTGGAATCGGGCGGTGTTACCGAGACCGCGAAAGTGTCCGTGTTCGTCAACGCACCGGAATTTCTGGTCCCGGATTCATTGATTACCGGGATGAACACGCCGATCACCGCGAATGTGATTTTGGGTACGGGTGGTGCCAGTGCCGATATGATATCGGGAATCCCGTTTCCGTATTTATACAGGATCACACCGGCTCAGCATGGCACCGTGACCTTCCTGGAGTGCGGGACGGGGTTCGCGCGGCGCACTGAGTGTGATAAAAAGTCAATGGAGCTTTTCGTGTTCGCCATTTAGACAAGGAAGTCAGGAGATGGCCAAATCCAAGCAAGAGTTGTCGCCGGAAGTG
>JAKFVC010000046.1 GCA_021732415.1 Planctomycetaceae bacterium | reverse complement strand
CAAAGTGAAAGTGGTTACCAGAAGAAGCTATGGCTTTCGCACTGCAAACGTCGCGAAACTCGCGCTATTACACAACCTTGGGCACCTTCCTGAGCCCAAATCAACCCACACATTTTGCTGACGAACCGAAAAAGAAGATGTTGTTGACTCGGTTGAGCATCGGAACTTTGCGTCTTGGCGCCTTTGCGTGAGATAATTCCGAGTTCTTCAACGACCAATAACCTCATGTAGTTGAGAGGGAGGCCTCCGGCGGTCGCCGAGCTAAAGCTCGTCTCAGGCTCGGCGGGGTACCCTCTGGGTCCCTCGCCCTCCCAGAAACCACGCCCTCCGATTAACCTCATACATTGAGTTCAACCGCACCCTCAGGAATTGATCGTCCATGAGTTCAACTGTCTCTCCCAGTTCGAATTCACGCACCCCCAGTTGGATATTGACGCTGATCCTCTTGGGGATCGGCTGCTGGTTGATGGCAGTCTGCTGGCATGAATGGTTGTGCGACCAACTGCTCGCCGCAAATTTCGATTGCGAGGGTGGCCGGCGCTGGCTGATTCGCCGACTCAAGGGTCGACTCACCGGTGATCCGCTGGGATCGACTGCCACGGTGCCGTTTGAAAACGTGCTCATCTCGCAGATCGTTTTCACGTGTCTGTGGTGGTTTTCTGGCGCGGCGATCTTAGCGAAGCGGCTGCGCGTCTCATACGGACGCAGCCTGCTAGTGTGGGGCTATCAGAGTTCCCTGTGGTGGCTGTTAGCCGGCAGTTGGGCCGTCTGCCATTTCCTGACCCTGTTTCTCGGGTGGACCAGTGCCGCAGTCGCCATCAGCCACTTCCCCGAGATGTGGCTGTCGTTTGCTTCTGCGGGATGGATGACGACTTTTGTCTGCCAATTTGTGAGGTGGCGGAATAGGGACGCTAGCAGCGTCCCCCACGGGGCCGACGCTGCTAGCGTCGGCGAACCGCAATCACGTGTCCCATTGCCAGTGTGGCTCGCCGTGCTGACCTACACGCTGATCTTCGGCGTGATGAATACGCTCCTTTATAACAATCTGCTGATCCCGCACGGCGACTCGGCCATGTACGAGGAGCACCTGTGGAATCTGCTCCACGGCAAAGGCTTTCGCAGCTTCATCGACAAAGGCCTGTTCCTGGGCGAGCATATTCAAATCATCCACTTAGGGTTGATCCCGGTTTATCTGATCTGGCCCTCGCATGTGTTGCTCGAATGGTGCGAGTCATTCGGCCTGGCCTTGGGAGCAGTCCCCGTTTACCACATGGCCTGGCGGCAAACTCGGTGCCGCTGGCGAGCAGCCTGCCTGGCGTGTGCCTATTTGCTCTACATACCAATGCAGCGGCTGGACATCAGCATCGACTTCAAAACATTTCGCCCCGAGGCCTTCGGCATCCCGCTGTTGCTCGCGACGTTGAATGCACTCGATACGCGGCGCTGGAAAGCATTCGGCGTTTGGTTATTTGCAGCACTCATGGTGAAGGAAGACTACGCCCTCATTATCGGCCCGCTGGGCTTATGGATCGCGATTCACGAGTTTCGGACAGCGCCCCCAGGAACATCCCGCTTGCGGCGAGTCTGGCCCGGACTGGCCCTGGCTGCCGGTGCCGTCGTCTATTTGTGGTGGGCTGTCAAGATCGCCATCCCCTATTTCAAGGCAGGCAATGAAGTCCATTACGCCCAATACTTCAGCCGATTTGGCAAGACGACGAACGAGATCATCTACAACCTGTTGATTCACCCAGACTGGCTGCTGGGAGAATTGATCACTCCCGAGAACTTCCTATTCGCCGCAGCGCTCTGCCTATCGCTGGCGCTCTTGCCGTTATGGTCTCCAGGCCGCCTCGCTGTCGGAGCCCCTCTGTTTGCGGCCTTGTGCTTGAATCAGATCGCGAGGAATACGCAGCATCATTTTCATGCTCCGCTGGTAGCGATTGTGTTTTGGGCGGCGGCACACGGACTAAACAATGTGAAAGAATTCACTGCGTGGTGGGCACGGCGTCATGGAGGAACCAATCTCATCACTGCTGACGGAGTCCGGTTTGCGGTGATCATGACTCTGTTCGCGTCGTCAGGCTTTCATTTCTGGCACGCATTGTCACCCGGCGGTCTACCCTTCTGGGACACGCTGTCCGCAGCTCATTGGAGCCGCAAATATGCACCCACAGAGCGAGCTGCCGAGTTCCCCAAAGTTCTGGCCGAAATCCCCCCGGACAAACATGTCGCCTCAACCGACTTCGTCCATCCACGGTTCAATCATCACGCACGCTCTTACGACTATAGTGGCTATCGCCCCAATGTCCCTGCGGATGTCGAGTACCTCGTAATTGATGTCCGCGGTCCCTATTCACAGATTCGCTCACCCGAGGACGTCGCCGAATATCAGAAACATCCGGAACGCTGGGAATTGCTGCCTGACAACACGAACGGATACTTCTACGTCTTCAAACAACGTGCAGTCCAAGCTCAGTTGGAGTCAACGCCGTGAAGGATTGCGAGCCGATGATATGTAACGAAGCCCGAATTAGAGCGTGTTGGGAGGGCGAGGCTCCCGCCGAGCCTAAAGCGACCGCAGGTCGGCGTCCGCCGGAGGCACCAAACTGGGCCTCCGGCGGACGCCGAGCTAAAGCTCGCCTTAGGCTCGGCGGGAGCCTCGCCCTCCCAACATCCCAACAGCGGATGGGGGGCCAGCCATGAGTGCCCCCGTAGCGGAACGGAATTCAATCCCGACAGTGTTGTTCGTGGGTGGCTTGGCGATTGGTCTGACGATTCTCTTCTGGCCCACGTTGTGGCAGGGAGGCGGCCTGGTCGGGGGCGATATCTACCCCTACTTCTATCCGCAAAAACAGTTCTACGCCGAAGCGCTCCGCGCGGGTGAGATTCCCCTGTGGAACAATCGCACGGGACATGGGTATCCAACAGTGGGCGAGAGTCAAACCGGTGTCTTCTACCCGTTTCACGTGCTTTACGCGATGCTGAACTTGAATACGGCCTATAACACAATTCAATTAGGACATTATGCGCTGGCCTTCATCTGGTGCTGGCTGCTCGCACGTCGGTGGGGACTGGGTACGTTGCCCGCCTGCCTCGCCGCAGTAGTGTACACTTACGGATGGCTACCGACCCGCATGTGCGTCGAGTGGGCCGCACTGGGAGCCGCCTGGTTTCCGGCGGCCCTTTGGTGCGGTGAGAGTTTTCTGCAAACGGCCAAGAGGCGCTATCTCGTGGTCTTGAGCCTGGTGCTGGCCGTGCAGATGCTGGCGGGACATTTCCATCTGGCGTTTATCACGCAGATCACGCTCGTGGCCTATCTCGCACTACGCCTGCTGTGGCGAACGGACGGGGTGGCACCGATCATTCTGACTCAGCGATACAAGGCTGGTGCCTATTGTGCAATCGCCATTTTATGTGGATTTGGCCTCGCCGCAATTCAACTCGGACCGACGTGGGAACTGAAACAACAGAGTCAGCGAGCCACATTAGGTGACGAGCACGACCCCGGATTTGGATTCATTCCCTGGTGGTATCTGGGGCAATTGATCCAGCCCTGGTCGTACTACGCTCCGGGGGTGAGCCTGGATACACCGGTGGGATCATCTCGGACTAACAGCGTCGAGGCCCATCTGTATTGCGGATTAATACCCCTTGTCCTCGCAGGCATCGGGCTCTTCTATCGCCGCGAAGTGGCGGATCGCCGCAAATGCATCTGGTGGCTATTGGGAGCGCTGTCTGTAGTGTACGCCACAGGGTCGCTGATGCCGGTTGCCAAATACTTGCCAGGCTTTGGTTTTTTTAATGGCGTGGGACGTTACGGCATCGTCTTTAATCTCGCGATCGGCCTGTTAGCCGCCGAGGCCTTGCAACGAATGATCGGACCGCGGCGAAGCTGGGCCACCAGCGGAATCATGCTCGCCATTCTGGTGATGACCACCAGTGATGTCTGGATGATCTCGCGAATGGTGCAGCACACATTCGAAGTCCCCAAGCCGCCGTTGCGGTATCTTCCAGCCAGTCCCATTCGCGAAGAACTGGCCCGGTCTCCAGTTCCAGTCCGCCTGTTTTCTCGCGGAGCCAATCTCCCGAATCTGCTGGGAGTTGCTTCGACTCCGGTCTATCTAGGGATTGGCCCCCAAGCGTATTTTGATCCGCAGTTCAAAATGCCTGAACCATTGCCATATGACACAAATCCGACACCAGAACAACTCGACTGGCTACGCCGAGCGGGTGTCACGCATATCCTCAACTTTACGCCGTTGGATCTGACTGCGTGGCCCATCACACAGCTCGTCGCTGCTCCGGATCCCTTTCTCAATCGAGCATGGGGACGCAATCCGAACGAGTCCTTTTTTCTCTACGAATTGAACGACTCCCGAGGCCGAGTCTACTGGGAAACGCCGGCCCCGACAGCGACCGCGGAGATCACAGCCTATCGAGCCAACTCTGTCAGCATCGCCACCGATTCCGCGACTGAGGGGACTTTGATCCTGACCGATCTCCGCTGGCCGGGATGGCAGGTCCAGATTGATGGTCGGCCAGCCACACCGCTTCAAGTTGACCAGGCAATCGGTCCCTATCGAGCAGTCCGTGTTCCAGCGGGACAACATTCCGTTGTATGGATTTATCGTCCGACGTCCGTGTGGATCGGCTGCATCGTCAGCACGGTGGCTCTGATTGTGTTAGTGCTGTTATCAAAAAGAAAGACGCCCAAAGCCAGTGCTGCTTTGAGCGTCTATGGGCAAAATGGGGCCGCTCGGACTTGAACCGAGAACCAACAAATTATGAGTTTGCTGCTCTAACCGATTGAGCTACGGCCCCCTATCACCTGACTTGTCAGTGAGTTACAGGGTGATTGGATTGTTCTCGGGCGGAATTCTCCGGCAACGATTCATTCCCTGATTCAGACACTCGCCGATTTGCGGAAGTTCGATGGGGAACCATGCCAGTGTCATGTGCCAGAGTATCTCGAACGGCGCGTGGATGTTCAAGCCGGAGGACTCGCCATCCCATCAGCTTGGTCTTACAAGGGGATGAACACGGGACGTTGATGCGTCCTGACGTGCGAACTCATCGCCCCCCCCTGTTACCCTCATACTCTCTCGCTATTGGCCAGGTCAACCGTCACGCAATCGTGTCCGCCGCGAACTCTTTGGCCGGCTGATTGACGCCGCAAGTTGCGCTGCGTTACGATCTGGTTCGCTCCCGTTCTGGAATTCCCCGTGGCTGGCCCCTGTTGATGGGCCTACAGTGTGATGTCTCGATGATCCTCACCGGTAATCAAATTCAGGCCGAGCTAGGGCGAAATATCGTCATTGAGCCGTTCAATCCCGAACAGCTCAATCCGAACAGCTACAACATGCGGCTGCACGATGAGTTGCTGGTCTACGAGGAAGTAATCCTCGACATGCGCAAGCCCAGCCGCTTCCGCCGCGTGTCGATTCCTCCGGAAGGCCTGGTGCTGAATCCGCAGCAGCTCTACCTGGGACGGACCGTCGAGCGGACTGAAACGCACAATCTGGTGCCGATGCTCGAAGGGCGCAGTTCGATCGGCCGGCTGGGCCTGTTCGTCCACATCACCGCGGGTTTCGGCGATATTGGCTTCAGGGGCTACTGGACGCTCGAAATGTTCGCGGTCCAGCCGATCCGCATTTATGCCGGGATTCCGATCTGCCAGATCTTCTACCATCAGGTCCACGGCGACATCACCGAGTATGCCAGTTCCAAATACCAGAACAACCAGGACATCCAGCCGAGCCTGTTGTTTAAGGAATGGCAGGCGGAAACCGACCCGCAGAAGCGCTTGGCCTTTGGGCAGGAATCGCCGCAGTAGAGCGGAGTTTTTAAGCCCCAACGGGCTACGCGGTGAAGGATATTTCAACGTCATGGGAGGGTGAGGCTCCCGCCGAACCGTAAGCGTTATTCGGCTCTCGCTAGACTATCCGGTTCGGCAGGAGCCTCACCCTCCCATCGACTCGAATCACGAATTCGAT
Source organism: Planctomycetaceae bacterium (assembly GCA_021732415.1). Taxonomy (GTDB): domain Bacteria; phylum Planctomycetota; class Planctomycetia; order Planctomycetales; family Planctomycetaceae; genus JAKFVC01. Next base: position 19,308 of record JAKFVC010000046.1, on the reverse strand, counting down.
CGAACTTCTTCGAATTTCCCTGGCAATAATCCATCACGGCGTAGCCCAAAGGGGCGCGCCAGGCCAGGGCATAAGGCCAATTAAACGCATAAAGCCCAGAAGGGGCGCGCTTACCGTTGTCGGACTGGCGCGCCCCTACAGGGCTTGGTCATTCATTCTGTTCGAAACCCAGGGCGTTGCCCTGGGCTGGCCTAGCGCGCCCCGTTGGGGCTAATACGTCCTACGCCTCTTCGTAATCGGCAATCCGATTCGAAGCTTCAAAGCGCTGCTGATTCTCGTTGGCATGCAATGAGAACTGCATGACGTAGGCATCTTCGCTCGTGTCCTGGTAGTGATCTCGCAACACGCGAGTCGCTTGAAAACCCTGACCGCGGAAGAAAATCTGGGCCTGCAGGTTGGTCTCGCGAACGTCGAGCGTGATGAATTCACGTCGTTGTTGCGACAGCTTGTTCGCCAGCTTCGCGACCATCTGATTGCCGATTCCACAATGGCGATAATCAGGGGCCACCGCGAAATTCAGAATGTGCAGGCGGTTCTTGAAGAGCTCATAAATCATGAACCCCACCACGCGATTGCCGTACTCGGCCACCATGCCGATACAGTTTCGCTGTCTCAGGCAGTGCAGGAAATCGGCTTCGGTCCAATGGTACTCGAAGCTCGATCGTTCGATCTGCAGCACTTCCGCCATATCCCGGCGGATCATCCAGCGAATTTGAACGCTGAGGGCTGCCTTGGTAGCTGACTTGGAATTCACCGGGGCCTCCTTGCCCAACCGGGCCTTGCAACGCAGACGACTTGTAGCGGGCGACGCCATTCGCCCGTCATTCTCCAAACACCAATGGCGAAACTTGTCGTCAATTGCGGTGACACCAAGTTTTGCCAGATGAGAGTTACATCCGCTTTTTCGAGCACTGAATCAGTCGTGGAAACTTCAGAATGCGGGAAAAGATAACACAGTCTTTAAATTTACGGAAGTCGAAATCAGTATCGTTTTTGCCGGTCATGCAGATTTTGCGGGAGATTTTTTTATAGACGAATCACGCGGTGGGACGAACCTCCCGCCATTCGTATCTCTCACGAGCGACATGACACGCGAACGCTCGAGCATAGCCAGCGCATTCACAAAGGATCGATGGCCGGCGTCGACTCGTTCAAAACGCGGGACCGACCGATCCTCCGCCTGCTGTCGGTGCCACGGTAGGCACCGGGGCGGCGACGGGCGCGATACCGCTGAGGCGCGCACGGCGGGTGGCATGGCGGATGATGAACGTCGGCAGGACATCGATCTTCTGTTCCCCAGGAAAGATCTCGGTCTTGCCATCAAAGCTGCGATAGCGAGCCATCCCGTCGGCAGATCTCACGCGTCGGGCGAAAATGTGTTCGGTGACATACTGCGTGAATCCCAGCCATTGCACATCGGGAGAAGCCACGCCCATGAAGTTCTTGCGTTCTGGTGTGAAGCCCAGGAAGTTACGCGGGAGGGGCGCCGTATGCAGTGAGGTGCAGAGGATCGCCATCGTGACATAGGCCGACGCGAAACCGAAGCCCCATTGCCCGATCTTGTAGGCTACATCGGGCAGCTCCACATTAGTCGGAGCCACATTGTCCATGCCCAAGCGAATCAGGAACACAAACAGGGCAAACAATCCCAGCAGCGAAATCATATCCGCCCGCGGATCCAGCCAGGCGCTTTGCCGACCCAGAAACACGGCCAGAGGCTCGTAGAAATTCATGGCCAGCAAACCGCCGAAGGCCACGGCGAAGAATGTCAAAATGGCACTCCAGGGGCCATCCTGAGCGATCATGAAGGTCAAGCCTCCAACCACTCCCAACAGGATGACATCAATCGCGATATCCATGACTTATTCTTCTTTTGCTGCACGAGCTGTAGCTCGGTAGATCACGTTTGATTCAGGAGTCTTACTGATATTCTCTGACAACATCCACTACTTCACGACACGACCCAACTCGTCCATCGACGTAATGCCCTTGACCACCAGTCGCAGTCCTTCTTCCTTCATATAGAGCATGCCATTCTTGCGGGCTTCGGCCTTGATCACCGACAGTTGTGGTGTATCGCGAATCAAATCTCGCAGACGATCATTGATGACCAGCAATTCATAGACACCTACACGGCCCTTATACCCCAAGCCACCGCAGTTCGGACATTGGTTGCCCTCTGCTGGCGGACGATAGAACTGCTTCACTTGCTCGGGCGGCAGGTTGTTCTTCTTGAGGGTCTCGGCATCCGGTTTATAAGCTTCCTTGCAATCTTCGCACAGCCGCCGAACCAGTCGCTGCCCCAGGATCCCGGAGAGCGCACTCGCCAGCATGAAGGGTTCAACGCCCAGGTCCAAAATACGGAACAGGGCCGAAATACTGTCGTTGGCGTGGACCGTCGAGAACACCATGTGACCGGTATTCGCGGCCTGGCAGGCAATGCGTGTCGTTTCGTCATCTCGCATTTCGCCGATCAGCACGACGTCAGGGTCTTGACGCAACACGCTGCGCAACGAACCGGCGAACGTCTGGCCCGCCTTGGTATTGATTTCAATCTGCGTCACGGCCGCCATGCGGTATTCGACAGGGTCTTCGATCGTGATGATGTTAATCTGATGAGCATCCAGCCCGGCGAGCGCGGCAAACAGCGTGGTCGATTTACCGGCACCGGTGGGGCCGCAACTGAGGAACATCCCGTGTGGCTGATTGATGATCTCGGTGATCTGATCCGACAATGCCTTTCGCATCCCCAGGTCGGCCAGCGTGCGGACCGAATTCGACTGGTCGAGAATACGGATGCTCATCTTCTCGCCGATTTGCGTGCCTTGTGTCGCAACGCGGAAGTCGATCTCGCGGCCCTCGGTCTCAGCCCGGAAGCTGCCGTCCTGCGGTTTTCGCTTCTCGGTAATGTCCATGGCCGACAAGACTTTGAAGATGTTGACGATGGCATCGCCGACAGTCCGATCGAACGGCTCGGCAGGATACATTACACCGTCGATACGATAACGGATCGACAGTTCATCTTCTTGCGGTTCAAGATGGACGTCGGTCGCCCGGCGCAGGATGGCGTCGTAGATCATTTCCTTGGCGGCCATGTAGCCCCGGGAATTCTCGACGGATTTAGTCCGATTGTCGTCGCCGCTGATCCCCTTGCCCCCACGCGACTTGCCCATGAAGCGAATTGGCGGTCCCTGGCTGTATTCGCCTCGTTCGCGCGAACTCAGGTTGATGCCCAGCCGCCCCAGAGCGTGCAGCAGCACTTTCTTGATGTGCTTCGGGGTCATCACGCGGGCCGAATCGGGCACGCGTTTGTTACGTTCGACGATGTAAAAGCCCAACGGAGTGCCATAGAACAAAGCGAGCAGGAATGATCCCCCGAGCGCATTCGGCACGATCAGGATGAAAATGAAACCCAGGGCACCGCAGAACAGCACCAGCGGATTCCACATCGATGTCATCATCTTCAGCCCGCGAGCGTCTCCGTCGACCCAGCGCGTGGTCCAGGCCCACAAAAAGAGCCACCCCAATACGGGAACAAACATAAACAGGTTGAGATACCAGCCAACAGGGCCGGCCGCACCGCTGCCTCGAAAGAATGGGTAAGGATCAGGAGGCAATTCCCCGACCGCTCGTCCGGTGGCTGCAGGGGGTGCCGGGGAGGCCGGCGCCGCAGCACCAGCAGCCGGCGCCTGACCTGCGGGTGGAGTGGCCGGTGGAGGCGCTTGGGCGATGGCCATGGTGCTCAGTTGGCTGAGAATCACCAGGACCAGGATGAAACCCCCAACGAACCTGCCTGCTGCGGAAACAAAACCACGAGTGCGGGCGCCGCGCCGTGATTGATTGCCAGCCAAAATCAAAGCCATGTCAAGGTTGCCAGAGCTGCGAGCGAGTAGTGCACTGTTCCGCGAACGGCCTGCAGTGAGACACCTGGATCGCGCGGGTAATATTGAACAAGTCTCATTTGCGGCCGCGTGGAAGGGCACTTCGCTATTTTGACAACACATGAGGCCCACCACACACCGAAATGGAATCCATCCGACAGCAAGAACCGAATTCTGATCAATCGACAGCGTTTTTGCCAAATGACTACACGATGAAAAAGTGTGAGGGTATCGGAGTGAGAGAGTCTGAGAGTAAAGACAAATTCAATCGCACTTGGACTTCGCCTTTACTCCGTCACTCTTACACACTCATACTCTCTAACCCTGCCAATCGCGCAACGATTAAGTGAAACCGCTCTAGCCCCCCTCGCGACATCCGGGCGACCTGACTGAACACGACTACCGTACCCGACTTGTGTCTCCAGCGAAACCCCAAGGGGTATTTTGAGAATTTTCTAATTCTAAGAGATAATTGGCACGCCGACGAGGGTCGTTCCGTGAGATTTTTGCGCAAGTACAGGATGGAAAAAGAAGTCCAAGATAACTTCAGGGGTATTCACTGGAGTAGGTTTATTGGGTCATGATGATTCCTAAACCATGCACGTACTCCCTGGCTTGCCCAAAAACTCCAACAATTGGCTGGTTTCCAGAATTCACGACGTGCAACATCTGCAGCGTTGGAGGTCTTCCCACAACCCCCGATGTGTAAGTGCGTTTAGGGTCCAATCCCTGCTTTGCGACGCGCGCAAAGGTAACCTGAATATTTTCAATCGGGATACCTGCCTGGCAGGAAATACCGTTGACCGCATACCCTCGGCGAGCACGGATTTCAACCAAAGGACCTGTTGCACTCCCAAAGATTTCACCCTTTTTGATGCCCCTCAGAGTCGCATACACCGGTTGCAGTCCCCCAATATATGGTGTATTTTCCCACTTACCGATATAGAAATCGAAACCCACTAAAACTCCACCCTCTGGTGGAACTTCTCGAAAGGGTGTACCTTCGCTTTGCCGAATCTCCCGGGATTGGACATACTTCCGTTGCACGACTTTCTTGCCGACGAGATCTAATAACCCAATCATCGGCGAATCCCAGTCTCGAGCCGTTACGGCCTGCTCCATCAACGATTCGAGTCGAGTCTTCATCAATCCGGTAGAATCTGCGTGCGCCTTGGACAACCAGTACAATGCCCGTGTCGCGAAGTTTGCCAGACTGTGATCTTTGCGTGATTTGGCATAGTCCAACCAGTCGCTCCCCAACTGCAGGACCGCCTCTTTGTCTGCCGGGTCTTTCAGGTCGCGCGATGCCAGCTCTGTCAACTTTTCGTCACCGACTCCCTGTAAAAGTTTGAGCCCTTCGGTCCATTTTCCCTGATGCAGACACACCCATCGTCCCCACACCAGCTTGGCCGGTCCATCGTCAGCATTCGTGAGCAACGTCTGTCGCGCTTTGTCAGCCAATGAAAACTCCTTCGCTAACTCGTCCGCCTCCTTCCGAACCTCTTGCACCGCTGAAAGCAGCGTCTTGTCTTTCACTTTGTTTGCCGACTGAACCGCAATATTGGCGATATCGATTGCATTCTCAATCTGCTCTGCCAATAACAGTTGATCCACCAGTGGCAGAGCCTTGTCGACGAATTCCTTATTCAATAAGGGGCCCTTCAACTTGGGCGCCGCAGTCTTGAGCGTCGACGATTTCGTTTCCAGCACGTCGATCTTGAACTCTGTACTCAAGGCTTCCACCAACGCGAAAGCCTTGGCCAGATCGCCCACATCGGCAGCCAGTTTGCGTGCTTCATCGAGACAGACGAATTTCACCGCAGGATCATCACGTGTTTCACCCCCCAGCGTCTCCAATTTTTGGGAGAGCCCCAGTTTCTCAGGATCCTTTTTGGAATTCGCATATTGCTCTTTGAAGAGTTCGCGCAGCTTCTTCAAGGCAGCCTCTTGTGCGGCAGTATCGGGGACCGGTGTCGCGCCCGTACTCAGCAACCCTTCACCCACGAGCGGTTGATCAGGATTGGGCGACTTGGCAGCCTGCGGATCTCCAGCGGGGCCAGGATTGTTTGGAGCTGTCGGCTTGGTCAGTCCCGCGATGTTGAGTGGAGGAAATGGCGGTGACGTCTTGTCCAACGGGCGGAATCTCGCTTCGAGGATTTCTACGCCGGCAAACCAGGAGCCGACAAATAGCTGCAGATTCTCTTCGCGCGTCAGCCAGCCTGCGCGGGTGGGATTAGGTGGGTCGATTAAATTGTCTGGGATGTCGAGATCCCATAGTTGTTGGCCACCAACCTCAATTGTCAGATGCCGGCCGACGACGCGTCCCTGGACTATCGTGGCCTGCCCAAGAGGCAATTTTGGCTCGGGATGTTGCAGTGTTGTGGAGTTTTCCTGAGCCTTCTTCCCATCGATCCATTCGATGCCGGAGGTCTTTCCATAGAACGCATCCAGCACAAACTGGACCCGCTGCCCAGCGACGGGCACAGCCATCAACATGGCGTCGATATTTTCCTTGCGTTGGAGAACGCAACGGAATTCATAGTCGGCTGGCAATTTGGCGGGAAAACGCAACCCACAATTCTTTTGGGAGTCGCATTGCAAGCCAAGCTCGGTCTTCGTCCAGTGACCGTGCGTTGTATCACGGTCGACATTGACGGAGGCCAGCAGATCGCCGTTACCTGGAGGCGACGGATTCGGGAACACCGCAGTGGAGGGGGCCAGACGGGTCAATTGAAGCGAATGAATCTGGAAAACCAAGTTGTGATGGCGGCAGCCCACGGTCACTCGATTACCAGGCGTGGCCCACTCGCGAAGCAGCATAAATCGTCGCGGATCGCCCTTCCAGTCGAACAGGATCGAATCTCCAGCTCGAATGACAATGTGATTTTTTCGAACCGTCGCCTTCACTTGGGCGCGGGGGGAAGCCAGGAATTGACCGTTATGATACAGATAAGGATTTCTATTAATGGCGGCGAGATCCACGGTGAGAACGTTGGTTTCGCCATTGTCACCACCGAGTCCCAAACCTGCATGCCCCTGTCGGAACGGCAGCCCCATATAGAAATCGCGAATCGGAAATTCACTTTGAAAGTCAACGGCCAGTTCGTACTCTTCCGGGACCTGGAATGGAACGCTGAAGCGAGAGAAATCGGTAGTACCAGCAGCTTTCAGTGTGCCCCCGTCTTTCATCCAGTCTCCGTTCCAGACGTCCTGCTTGAGATCCACAAACTTCAGCAGTTCGATACTTTCGCCCGGTTTGAGGTCGCCGCCTGGTAACTTCCGTGGTGGTAGCGGCGGTCCCAGCGTCAATTTCGTAAACGCGTACTGCGACTCGGCGGCCAGAAACAGTTTGTGGGGCTCCGCACTATTCCAGTTCGGGGCTCGATTGAGTCTCGAGAAATCACCGTGCCAGTCGACGATGGTGCGGCCATCGACTCGGACCTCGATATTCTTGTCCCGGACGATCACCTCCAGTTCGAAAGGGACACCGACTTTCGTAAATGACCCCGGAAGAGTGGTCGGATTGTTGTCCCAATCTTTGCCGTCAAGTTGCTGAAGTCCCGAAGTCCCGACCGGCGGCTTGGTTTCCATGGCGAACAGGCAGTCGCTCTGACCACAAACCAATCCGACGCCCAGTGTCGTCCAGTTAATTCCTGGTTCAGTGAGTCGTATCCCGGTCACGTACAGCGTGTAGGTGGGAGGAACATCGACAGGCAACAGAATCTGCCCGTTCTGATGATACACATCGAGAGATTCCAACCGGCTGGCTTCAGTCTTCCAGCGCCCCTTGACGATGTGTTCGGGCTTGAGCAACGGCAGGATATCAATCACACCGCGAGCATCCGGCTTGGTGCCAGATGACACTTTATCAACGACCGAATTCGATCCCGAACCAGGGGGCGCCACAGCGGATTCGCCATCCACAATTGCGGGCGGCGCCGGAGCGTTCCTCGGACCTTTGCCTCGCAAAAAGAAGGCCAGACCTCCAATGACCAGCAGAACCAGCACTCCAGCCGAGGCCCAGGCCACCAGACCCGGCCCACTCGATGATCGCGATCTGCTCGCGGTCGCCACGAGCGGCTCAAATTCGATCAGCTCTTCGGGGGGCATCTCCAGTTGGTCGCGCAACTGTTCATCATAGTCCGCTTTCGCTGCCGGCTTCAGCAGACACAATCGCGCACGCGAAACCTCGTTCAGCAATTTCTGGCAGTCGGCCGCATGTTCGCCCGATTGAAATTTGCGGAGATAACCCAACTGACGATCGGCCGCCGCTTCAATGACTTGCAGATCGTCTTCAAACGTTTCCACCCCCAGCAGGCGATAGTGGTGCGGAGGCTGGTCCTTCGGCAAGATTCCCAGCCACTTGTGATACGGATCGAAAGGTACGGACATCAACCACCTGAATACAAAGTGTCTCTCCGGCCCGCCAATCGAAGCCATTCACCGGCCGAACCATGTCTCTGTATCCTAATGCCACGCCGACCAATCTCAAAGCGGAAGGATGAAGTACGAGGTGTGAAGTACGAAGGGTGAAGGGTGAAACACGATCTACGTATTCCCCCCTTCACCCTTCACTCCCCTTTCATGAAAATTCATACAAATCGCTGTTGACCGAATCCCATCGCCTGAGTATTCTCCCCCCGCTTTGATTGAATCACCTATCAAACATTTCATTCCACAGTCAACAACCTCACCCACAATTACTCCCAATCACTGAAACCACCACGCGTGGTAGGTCGGCCTGTCGAGCAATCCCAGACCCGACCAGGGACTGCGCCGTCAGCACGGATGCAGACGGCTGCAAGTTCCCTGCAGATGACTGAATCACCGCATACAACCCTCTCTCGATCCGAATGTGCCCGGCACAGCAGTGTCCGCACGTCGTATCGACAGAGCGACGAAACCAATCGCCCCCGGAAGTAGTGTGTATCCTTCGCCCCCCTGGGAAACCGCTACTTCCGGGTGTTTTCGTTTCCGTAGCCCGACTCTCTGAGTCGGGTCATGCTGGAGTGCACCCCGGGGTCGATCACACCTCGGGCAGCAGATAAGGCGCCCGGTATTCTTTCCGCGTCCGCAGCGCATTCGCTTCCGGATCGTCGGCGAACATCTCTGTCACCGGGTCGAGGCTCAAGCGATGCCCCGTTCTCCACGCAACGTTGCCCGCATGGCACAAGATCGAGGACGGATGCCCGATCGTTTCCAGATCGGCATTGGGCTTCTGACGTGACTTCACGCAGTCCAGGAAGTTGCGAATGTGGCCTGCTCCGTCGTAGTCGCCTCCCCCTTGGGCCACAACCTTCTTCTTATTATCGAAGGCGCGCCACTTGCCATTCCCGATCACGATGTAGCCTTGATCGCCAAATAGTGCAGCACCTTCGGATTCTTCGAGATAATCGTAGGGGGCCCAGACGCGCATTTCGTAGGTCAACAATCGCCCCGGCTTGCCAGCCGCAGGGGGTGAAAATTCATAGTTGACCTGCAACGTATCGGGCCATTCCTGCATGTCGTCAAAGTACCACTTGCCGCCGGTGGCCGTGATGACCTGAGGCAGCCCCAGTGGCTGGCCCCCTTCGGCTTCGACGGCGGTGCTCAATGCCCACCGCGCGATATCCAGCCGATGCACGCCGTCGTTACCCAGATCTCCCGTCCCCAGGTCGAAGAACCACCGCCAATTGCCGTGAAAGCGTCGGATATTGAACGGCTTCTTTTGAGCCGGCCCGATCCACACATCGTAGTCGACACCCGCCGGCGGAGTACTGTCCGCGGGACGCCCAATCGAGCCCTGCTTGGAACTTTCCCAAGCCTTCGCCACCAGGCAGCGCCCCAGCTTCCCCGACTTGATGTAGTCCATCGCCTCGCGGAAATGAGGAGTCGTCCGCGACTGCGTGCCCATCTGCACGATCCGCTTGTGCTTCCTCTGAGCCGCCACCATCCGCTGGCCTTCGACAATGTTGTGTCCATCGGGCTTTTCGACGTACACATCCTTACCAGCCTGACACGCCAGAATGGTCGGAATCGCATGCCAATGATCGGGCGTCCCAATCACGACCACATCGAGATCCTTGTGATCCACCACGCGGCGAAAATCGGCCACCGCCTCGGGCTTCTTCCCGTTGATCGCGGCCACCGACGCGACGGCCGCCGGCAGCTTGTTGGTGTCGACATCACAGATCATCAACAGGTCGACGTCCTTCTGGGCGGCAAACGCCTTCATCAGGAACGAAGCCCGCCCGCCAACGCCGATACAACCGACCTTCAACCGCTCGGACGCGGGAGCTTTTCCCTCCTGCCCCAACAGCCACGGACTGGCGGCCAAAGCCGACATGCCGGCCACCGATTGCCCTAAAAATCCACGTCGACGGAGATCGGTCATCGTAGTACTCCTGGGATGAAAAGGGACATTACCGGACGAAAGCGTTCGTCCGATTTTTGTGACAGGTAATAATAGCCGTTGTTGAATGAATTCCCCGAAGGGGATATGCATCATTGCCCAGGGTTGCCCGCTCTGCGGGCTACCCTGGGGTTTCAATCATCATTGAGCCCTACCCTGAAAGGGTTGCGTCTTCACATCACGCAACCCTTTCAGGGTAGAACACCTCTTGGAATACCTACCCAGGGTAGCCCGCTGGTGCGGGCAACCCTGGGCTATGTTGCAGAACCCCGTTGGGGTATTCATTCGCAATCGAAACCGATTCCCCATTGGCCTGACTTCCAAAACACCGCGATTTTTCGCCGCTTTTCATCACCCCAGGCCCAACCTACTTCGCCCCCTGGCTCAAATACAACTTCACGTTATGAGTCGCCCGACCGCCAGCGGCGATATCAGGCCGGCCATCGCCATTGAAGTCTTCAATCACCAGGTCTTCCGTGGCAATCCCGCCGTTATCGATGATCGACTTCTTCCACGCTTTACCGTCCGCATCCTCCGAAGTGTACAGGAACACGCCCGGCCCCTGAGGCATCCCCGTTCCCTTATCGCTGTGACCGATCACCACTTCATCGCGGCCATCTTTATTGAAGTCCGCCAAGCCGACCGCATGTCCGCGTACCAAAGTCTTGTCGATCACGTTCCGCGTCCAAAATTTCTCACCAGCAGCCGGTTCGGTGTAGACCACGACACTCGTGCCGTGCATCGGTTCAACCGTCGTAATGATCCGCTTCGAACCCAGTTTGCCAACTTTGATTTCCCCAGCACCGGTGACCTGGGCCTTCGGTGTTCCCGGTTCTCCCTGAGACAATTGGATCTTCAGGAATCCTCCGTCAGCTTTTTTCTGAAACAGGAAGACCCCTTCCATACAGGCGACAAGGGCATCCGTTTTGCCGTCGCCATCGAAATCACCCATCCAGTGATTGTGCATGGCATTCAATTGCTCATCGAGCGCCGTCGCCTGCCACTTATCAGTCTTGGGCTGACTCGGGATCTCGAAGGCCAATAGCCGTACGCCCTGCGGCGCGGTGGTCTTATTCAACGGCGAGATCACCAACTGCGGCTTGCCGGTCCCCAGGATGTCACCCCAGCGGGCACGATGCAGCCAGCCTTCGGTGTTGATGTAATGGACGTGCCATTTCTCATCGAGCGACGCTCCCCGAGTCAGCCACTGCAGCGTGCCGATCTTGGTCCAGCCGGCTCCCAGGGCGAAGTCAATCTTGCCATCTCCGTCAATGTCTTGAGGAGCGATGCAAACGTTGTCGCGCTCTGTCTGGTTCTCGATGATGACCCGCAATTTCCAGGTGGGATTCTGAAACCAGACGACCCGATTTTCGGTCACCGCCACGATATCGGGCAGCTTGTCACCATCGACGTCCGCGACTGAAACCGCATAGCAAATATTGCCGACATTGGCATCCAGCACCTTGGTTTCGAATTGGACGTCAGGTTCAGCAGCACCGGCCATGATCGGCAGCAACATGGTCCAGAAGCTTGCTGCCCAGCAGGTCGAACGCAAATGTTTCATGGTGGATCCTACGAATGCCAATCAGGGTGTGTACGTCGCTTGTTCACGAATTGAATCAGTTCGTGGACGGGAACGCAATCTTGGCGTAGGAAGAGAAGCAAGCTGCTTGTATTCGTCACGGTCCAGATATGACACTTTATCCTGGTCCGAATTCGATAAGGTAGAAGACTATTCGTTGTCTTAGAACGCCTAACAATGCCGATTAGGAATCGCCCCCGTCGGGCTTGCCCCGACGGAGCGCTGACTGGCCAGCTACACCCGAGAGTTTTGCCGAATTCTCAACCTTTACGTCTCCGATGCCCCCTGCCGCCTTCCAGTCGCTGCATTGACAATGTTCACTCACGGCGGCAGGGGGCATCGGAGACTACGCGTTGAGGGGTAAGCGCGTTTCGCTCTGTAGCCGACCAGTCAGGGCTCCGCCGGGACAAGCCCGGCGGGGGCCTGATCGAGCAGTTTTGTTAGCGGTCCTTAATCAAAAATTAAAAGTGATTGACCAACCATAAGCCTGGTTGTAAAGTGGACCTGTACGTCGCCGATTCCGGCAGATCGCACACGTACGATCATTTCTGATTGCATTGTTTCTCGATCTTTTCATTTCCTGTCTGTACTCGTCTTTGTGGAGCGATCCCATGCTGAGAACTCGTCGCCGTACCCAGGGGTTCACGTTGATTGAATTGCTGGTCGTGATTGCGATCATCGCAGTCTTGATCGCTCTGTTGTTACCTGCAGTCCAGCAGGCCCGCGAAGCCGCACGTCGATCACAGTGCAAGAACAATCTCAAGCAACTGGGTTTGGCGTTGCACAATTATCACGACACTTTCGGCGTATTCCCTCCTGGAAGCTTTGCCAGCGTTTATGGCACGTACGTCAGTGGCGGGACTGACGGCAGTCGAAAGTGCTGGTTCCAGATGATCTTGCCCTATATCGATCAAGCCCCGCTGTACAACCAATTGGTCCCCTATTTCAACAATGGCACTGATATGCTGAGCGTGCCTCAAAGCATCATCACGTCAAGAATTACCGTGTTGCAGTGCCCCTCTGATCCGACTGCAGGCAAGGTTTCGAGTACGGGTCAAGGATTTGTCGGGAACTATGTTCTTTGTAATGGCCCACAGGACCCCGCCACGTCGATCAACGGGAACTCGAATGGCTACAAATGTAACGGCATGTTTTACGGTATCTCCAGTACCAAGATCCGTGACATCACAGACGGCACCACGAATACGCTCATGGGCAGCGAGATCATCGTCGTGCCGGATTCAGGAACAGATCCGGGTGGCTGCTACGGTGGAATTTATGACTACCGGGGAGCCTATTATAATCAGTTACACTGGGGCTCAATGTTCACCGCCCTCAACCCACCGAACACCAATGTGCCGGATCAAATCTGGAATGCATGTGGTAGCACCGCGCGGACCCCTTGCAGCGGGTGCGCGATCTCCAGCAATCTGATCCATGCTCGCAGTATGCACACCGGTGGCGCCCATTTGATGCTCGGCGACGGTTCGATCCGCTTCGTGTCGTCAAATATCGACCGTACATCGTTCCAGGCACTGGGAGGCCGGAACGATGCCATCCTCACCGGTGATTTCTAGACCACCCGGTTGATGTCCGTTCCCTCGTTCGGTCACCGCAGTCGATCACCCAGATTGTGGTGCGCGACACACGGTCGACTTGCGCCAAATATCAAAACTGATTGACCTGTCTTGACGCTGCCTGTAGAGTGAATTCGTTCGCCGATTCCGGCAGATTTCAGACAGACAAGGTTTTCCGGTGGTTTGTCACACTCATTGGATTGTTTAATCAATTCTGTATTGTTTAGTCAATTTCTGGGGCAATCTCATGTCAAAAACGCGAATCCGAAAGCCGGGTTTTACATTGATTGAATTGCTGGTCGTGATCGCAATCATCGCGGTCCTGATCGCCTTGTTGCTGCCCGCGGTCCAGCAAGCCCGCGAAGCAGCCCGTCGCTCGCAATGCAAGAACAACATGAAACAGGTGGGCTTGGCGCTGCACAATTATCATGACACGTTCAATCTGTTTCCTCCCGGAAGTTTTGCCGGCGTCTACGCGCAGTACATCGGAGGTGGCATTGATGGCTACCGCAAATGCTGGTTCCACATGATCCTGCCCTATATCGATCAAGCTCCGCTCTACAATCAGCTGTCACCCTATTTCAATAGCGCCACTGATATGCTGAACGTACCGCAGGCCAGCATCACCACCAAGATCGTGGTGCTGCAATGCCCTTCGGATCCGACATCGGGCAAGGTTTCCAGTCAGGGGCAAGGCTTTATCGGCAATTACGTCCTCTGCCACGGACCGCAGGACCCCACCGGGTCGATCAACGGAAATACGAATGGCTACAAGTGCAATGGAATGTTTTACGGCATCTCCAGCACCAGAATGCGTGACATCACCGATGGGTCAACCAATACGGTCATGGGCAGTGAGGTCATCGTGGTTCCGGATGGAGCGACTGACCCGGGCGGTTGCTACGGTGGAATCTATGACTATCGTGGCGCCTACTACAATCCGACCAGTTGGGGCGTACTGTTCACGACCCTCAACCCGCCCAATACCAGTGTGCCAGACCAGATCTGGAATGCGTGCGGCAGTACGGCACGAACTCCCTGTAGCGGATGCGCTCAGTCCAGCAATCTGGTCCATTCACGCAGCATGCACACCGGCGGTGCCCATGCCATGCTCGGTGACGGCTCGGTCCGGTTCATCTCGTCGAATGTGGATCGGAATACGTTCCAGGCGATTGGTGGCCGGAATGACGGCATCGTCAACGGCGAATTCTAGCGGCAACTTTTCACCGCATCCGGTGTAGCGGAATCTCGTCAGAGTTCCGCCGCAGTCTCCAGACATCCGCGCGGAACTCTGACGAGATTCCGCTACAGGCTTTCATCTTAACGACCATTCCAGAGGAGTCCTGATCCATGACGGCATCCGATTCGACGGCCAAAGTCATCCACCGGGTACCAGGGGTGTGGCTTGCATTAGCCGGAGTGGCGCTATCCGTCGGATTGATCGGCTGCGGCCCTGCAGGAGATGCGAAGTACACTGTGACTGGTAGCGTCACGTTTGACGATCAGCCGGTCAAACAAGGCATGGCAGTCTTTTACCCGACCGACACCGGCGCCGACGCCGACGTGACTCAGATCCGTGACGGCCATTTCAACCTGCAGATGAAACCGGGTCCGAAGAAAGTCGAAATTACCGCGAACCGCGAGATCGTTCCCAAAAGAATCGGTCCCATGGGAGGTCCCGACATGGAGCAATACATCCCGGCCAAATACAATTCGAAGACCGAATTAAAGGCTCAGGTCGAAAAAAAGAGCAAGAACGAGATGAAATTCGAGTTGAAATCCAAATAGATGTGGACTTTTGGAAACGCGACCGCACACTTTGTGCGAAGGCCTGCAATCCTATTCCTTCGCGCTCGGCAGTCTCTTCATTAAAAGAACTCTCTCCCAATGCCCAAGGTATCCCCCAAATCAGTCCGTCAAGCTTTTACGCTGATCGAGCTACTCGTCGTCATCGCGATCATTGCCGTCTTGATCGCCCTGTTGCTCCCGGCGGTCCAGCAGGCCCGCGAGGCCGCTCGTCGCAGTCAGTGCAAAAATAACCTGAAGCAATTGGGCCTCGCGCTGCACAACTATCACGACTCAGCGAACATCTTTCCGTTGAACAGTTCGTATTCGGGCGGGCCGGCGCTGAATAATCGCAGCGGTTATGTCGGGATGTTGCCCTACTTGGATCAGGCTAACATCTACAATCAGATGAATATGTCTGTCAGCGGCATAGTCGCCCCCAATCTCGCCTTCACCCAAAAACCGTTGACCATCCTGCTCTGTCCTTCAGACCCGGATGGCCAGAAGACCAATCTGCTGGGGCAGGACGCCGGAACCTCCACGGCGATGGCGGCGTCTGACTATGCCTTCAGCCTCGGCGATTATACGAACGTCTCCACAACCACCGGGGCGACACAGTCACCGCAATACGGGAACGGCGTTCTGGTGTCGAGTCGCGGGATGTTCAGCCGGGGCAACTGGAGTGCCCGGATGCGCGATGTCACCGATGGCACGTCGAATACGATCATTCTGGGTGAGTGCATCGGCAACTGGTGTGGCTGGCAAATTGGCTGGGGCTTTCAATCATTCGCCACAACCGCCCAGGTGATCAATTACCAGAACTCCGTACTGAAGAATTCGGCCAGTATCGGAACCCACGATAACTGCATAGCGTTTCGCAGCCTGCATGTCGGAGGAGCCCATTTCCTGATGACCGACGGGTCGGTCCGATTTCTCAGCGAGAACATCAGCGGCGTGACCTACAACGGCCTGGCGTCACGGGCCGGGGGCGAAGTGCTCGGCGAGTTCTAACCCGCCGTCGTGCCGCTCCTATTAGGTCTTAAAGAAGATGGTGCTTGGCATATCGAGTCGATGGGAGGGTGAGGCTCCCGCCGAACCGGATAGTCTATCGACATCCGAATAACGCTTGCGGTTCGGCAGGAGCCTCACCCTCCCATCACGTCGTCATGCAAGCAGAGCGGTGCATTTGAACCGAACGAATTCAGCGTTTCAGCAATCGCGGATCCCGGCGTTCGGGCTTGCGGCCACTGACTACGGTATAACCCGAAACCTTCTGCATTTCGATGTCAGTAAAGTACTCGGGCATGTGCTCGTCGTACCAGTTGGGAGTTTTGGTCACCATCATTACGCGCCCCCCGGGCTTCAACGCCCGATGACACGCCCTGATGAACAGAAACGCAATCTGATACTGCGAGAAGTACGGCGGATTCCCCACCGCCAGATCGTACGTGTCGCCAATCCCGGTCTCGCCCGTGCAGTTTAAGCGAGCTTCCACGTTCGGCAGTTGATTGAGCACCGCGCCCCGCTCGGTACATTGCACGGCTCGACAATCGGAATCAATCGCCAGAACTTTGACGTCCGGCGCACGAGCCGCCGCGGCCAATGAAACCGCTCCACAACCGCAGCCGATTTCAAATACAGAATCACCGGGATTGACGACCATCGTCTTGATCAACGCCCGAGCCCCACCATCCAGTTCGCGATGATTGAAGACCCCCGGCCGGCTAATTACGTGAATCAATTTGCCCTGGTCACGAAACGCAAACTCACACTCAAACTGCTTGACCTTCTTCAGCGGCTCCTGCTTCGTGGCGAGATACACGACCCCGTTATCCAGCGGCCGCCGAGTGACTTTCGGGAAGAGTTTCCGTAGCTCAGCATGCAGCCAGGTATCTTCCTCGTTGTCGGTGCAACTGATTAATCGGCCGCCGATTTCCAGTGCGACATGTCCCGCCTGTAGACGTTCCCGAGTCAACTCGGCATCGCCGCTGGACCGCACGGGAACGGCCACCAGATCGAACGGGCCGGCTGGAAAATCTGGCGTGCAGATGACTTCCAGATTCGTCAACGTCGCCATCGACGCCGCCGACTGCTGGTAAAACAAGTCGAGGAAATGGCAGGTCACAGCCGCCTCAGGAAACCGCTCCGACGCCGCGATCGCAAACTGACCACGGCCGACCGAAGTGCTGAGAATCCGTTTCGGCGACAGCTCCGGCAGCAAGTCGATCAGCAACTGCTCCTGGACCGGAATCCGCGGTGAGTATTCTTCATCTTGAGCGGCGCGGCGGCGGGATTTCATGTCAGGTACAGGTCCGTGAGATAGTGGCAACAATGATCAATGGGCGACTACAAGTTCCGTAGGACGGGTCTCCAGGCCCGTCCGAGTGGTACCGCAGTTCTCATTTGATTGGCGTGCTTTTGAGAGTTCGAACTTTGGTGATCGCTGTGCAGATCAATTTTTGACAGAAAAATGTGACGACAGAAAGATGGGGACCAGCAATCAATTCTTCATTTTTCTGTCGTCACATTTTTCTGTCTAAACAAACTCATTGAAAGCGACGCGGGACGGACGGGCCTGGAGACCCGTCCCACGAATTCAGCGTCTCCGCACAGACCTTAAATCACCCGGCAGAGGTAGCATTTCAAATAATGATTTTCGAGGCACGACACGGCCGTGGGATGATCGGATGACGGGCCGCGACGTTCCAGGATCTGCACCGCTCGCCCGGCACCGGCCGCCGCAGCGGAGAGCATCTCTTCGAACATCATCTGATCCACATGCCCCGAGCAACTGCACGTCAGCAACAACCCGTTCGGTTCGAGCAACGTCATGGCCAGCCGATTCAGACGCTCGTAACCACGAATCGCTTCCGAGACACTCTTGCGATGCCGGGCCATCTTGGGAGGATCGAGAACGATGCTGTTAAACCGTTCGCCATCCTTCACGAGTTGCTCGATGTACTTGAACGCATCGGCCTTTTCGAACCGAATATGATTCCCGACACCGTTCAGCTCCGCATTCGCCCGAGCCATCGTGAGGGCGGATTCGGAGACATCGACGGCGAGGATATCGCTGGCATGGCCGGCCTTGGCGATATTCAGCGCAAAGCCACCCGAATAACAGAACAGATCGAGGACCTTCGGACCACGGAGCACTCGCGAAGCCAGCAGGCGGTTGTCGCGCTGGTCGAGGAAAAAGCCGGTCTTCTGGCCTTCCACAATATCGACCCCATAGCGAACCGCATGTTCCGTGATAAACATCGGCCGATCCGGAGTGTTCCCGGTCAGACTGCCGTCACTCAGCGTCAACCCTTCGGCCTCGCGGATTCCCTTTTCCGTGCGGAGCCAGATCCCGCGCGGCTGCAGCTTTTCCTGCAGCAGACGCACAAACAATTCCTGCCGGGTGGCGAGGGCGCGGCTGGTAAACTGAACGAGCAACCAGTCGCAGTACCGATCGACAATCAACCCCGAAATACCGTCTGACTCGCTGTAGACCAGTCGCGCCGCACCTTGAGGATCATTCAGCCCCAGGATGTCCTTCCGCAGACTCAATGCCGCATCCAGACGTGCCGACCAGAAGGCCTCGTCCAGCGGGACTTGCTCATCCCAGCTATAGAGCCGCACGACAATGTTGCTGTCGGGATTGTACAGGCCCCAGGCGATGAACTCGCCGCGGTCGGTCCGCAACTGCACAGCGTCACCGGGCTGAGGATCTCCCTTGATGTGGTGAATGGCCCCTTCGAACACCCACGGGTGTCGAGCAAAAAACGGGAGGGCTCGCCGCACCTTCAGCATCACCTGCGGAGAGATCGCCGGAGTCTCGGAGGGGACGTGGTCCACGCTGGAAGGCGGATTCAAAACCGATTCTGATTCAGACACGCGAGATATTTCTTCTGTGAAGTCAACGGACCGCAAATTACGACACGAAAATGTCTTCGTGCGAAAGCGGACACGGCATTGTACCGTGGAAAATGGCTGTTGACTATGCAGGGGAAGTGGCTTGATGAAGTTAACGCTTATGCGTTTCGCCAAGTCTGGTGCAATCACGAGTATTAAGAAAATAGGAGCGCAGCGACAGTTTCTCCCCTCGCC
>JAKFVC010000238.1 GCA_021732415.1 Planctomycetaceae bacterium | reverse complement strand
CCATTGCTGCCCACCCCTGACCGACCGACAATCCGATCCTCGACTCCCCTGGCCACCGCTGCGCCCTGGGGGTAGGGGGGAAGAAGTAATGAACCTCAATTCCGACAAAATAAATCAACAGGCCGGTCAGCCCTGGGGTAGCGTAGCGGCGTGGTGGTCTGGGTAAATCGTCTACCTGTTGAATATCGCTGGTGCAGCAAAGCGAGTCGCCACCCCACCCCCGGCCTCACGGGGCTGTTGATTTAATCGGCATGTAAACATAATTGCAGTATACTTAATGTGAACGGTGATCCGGTTTAAGCGTTCAAACCTATGTTCAACGGGTAGCAACTGCCGCGAAAACGAAAATACGCGATTGGGACTTGATTAAATCAACTAGCCCTCACGGCACGGGGCTCGCCAGATTTTTGTAGGTGAAGAATTCAAAGAAGTCACACCGCAATGCACCGGATCCGGCCCTCATAGCAGACGCTGCTAGCGTCTGTGGCCGCCGACGCTAGCAGCGTCGGCCACGGGGGCGGTTGGGACTTTCGGCGGTCGAAGGGATCAAAGAAGTCGAAGGGGCAACTGACCAAGGGCAATGGACCAAGGACAATTCCCCACCCAGAAATGCCAAGTGGAATCGCCCGGTGTTCCGGGCGATTCCACTTCGTTGGGTCGTTGTCACCTTGAACTGACCTCAATTAACAAGTACCCCCAAGGGGATTTGAACCCCTGTTGCCGCCGTGAGAGGGCGGCGTCCTGGGCCTCTAGACGATGGGGGCCAAGAGCTTACTTCTACAGTGTAACCAATCGTCCGGCTGTCTGCACTACCCAAGTGGTCCGAAGTCTTCGGGTCGGGAAGTTCAAGAATGGTTGGTCACAGGTCCCATTCTTCTACGGCAACTCTGACTTGATGTCAAGCGATTGGTTTATCAAACCAGTGGCTTGCGCGGCACTTATCACATTCGAACCGTACGAACCGAAAAGTTGATGTTTTGAAGTTGCGCTAGTCGTCATTGGCATTTCGGAAGATCTCACGCCAAGGCGCAAAGAAGAGAATGTTTTTACTCGGTCGAACTTCGTAACTTTGCGCCTTGGCGCCTTTGCGTGAGATGATTCTTCGATGACCTGCTACCTGCGTTTGATGACATACCAATTGGGGGCGTCGGCCCTCATTCCCCATTGTCTCGGAGAGAGTTCATGAATTTTTGGAAAAGCCCGTGGCGGATGCTGGTGGCTGGCGTGATGTGCGGGATTCTGTCCCCTGCTCTGGCGGCGGACTGGCCGCAGTTTCGTGGTCCGGGCGGACTGGGGGTTTCGGCTGAGACGGGTTTGCCGGCCAAGTGGGATGCGACGAGTGGGCAGGTTTGGAAGACCGATCTGCCGGGTGCGGGGGCTTCGAGCGCGATCATTATCGGTGACCGGGTGTTTCTGACCTGCTTTACCGATCCTGGTTCCAGCAATATGACTCGCCATCTGCTGTGCTTGAGCCGCACGGATGGCAAGATCCTCTGGCAGAAATCTGTGCTTGGGAAATCGACTGAAGACTCGTGGTCCGGGTATTTACGAGATCACGGGTATACTTCCGCCACGCCGGCGAGCGACGGCGAACGTGTTTATGTGTTCTACGGGAAGGCTGGCGTGCTGGGCTATGACTTGGAAGGGAATGAGTTATGGCGGACGGACGTCGGGGATGGGTCGGCCAAGAATGGCTGGGGCAGTGGTTCGAGCCCGATGATCTATAAGAATACGGTGATTGTGAATGCCGGTGCGGAGAGTGATGCGATCATCGCCCTCGACAAGATGACGGGGAAGGAAGTCTGGCGGGCCAAGGCCGAGAGCGCTGCCGGGTCGTGGGGGACGCCGATTCTCGTGGATGCGGGAAATGGCAAGCAGGATCTGGTGATTGGCGTTCCGTTTGAGATCTGGGGCCTGAATCCTGACACGGGTAAGCTGCGGTGGTATGCCGAAGTGCTGGATTCTGTCGACACGATGTGTACCAGCTTGATTGCTCACGATGGTGTCGTGTATGCGATCGGCGGCCGGCAAAGTGGCGCGGCGGCGGTGAAAGCGGGGGGCTCGGGAGATGTTTCCAAGTCGCATCTGCTGTGGAAAGCGTCAATTGGGTCTTATGTGACCTCGCCCGTCTATCACGACCGGCACCTGTATTGGGTGTCCGACCGGGGAGTTGCGGTCTGCTTGAATGCGAAGACGGGTGAAAAGGTGTACGAGAAGCGGGTCGACGGGGCTCGGAATTTGTACGCGTCGGTGATGGCGGCGGATGGCAAGTTGTACGCGGTGACTCGTCGCAGCGGGACGTTTGTGCTGGATGCCAAGCCCGAATATGCGGTGATTTCTCAGAACGACTTGGGGGACGATACCGACTTCAACGCGAGTCCGTCGGTCAGTCACGGCCAGTTGTTCCTGCGGTCGAATAAGGCTTTGTATTGCCTGGGAACGAAAAAGTAGCGAGCGAGTATCGTGGGACGGGTCTCCAGGCCCGTCCCTGTCGATTTTGGTCGAGAAACTTCAAAGTTGAATCGAGATTGTTGGATTTATCTGACCTTGGGACGAGTGATAGAGGGACGGACGGGCCTGGAGACCCGTCCCACGATACTCCCGCCGTGATTGACGTTGGTTGCGACGATTGCTAAACTGAGAGACTCTTTGGCGGTTGATGTCAGCCTTCGGGCTCTAATTTATGGAGATGCAACAGATGGGATCGGTCGAACGGACCCGCGAGATTCGCCGGCGGCGCGCACGGAAAGTGAAATTGTTGAAGTTTCGGAAACTGTTTGCCAAGTGCACCAACGAAGGTGAGAAGGTACAGTTGCTGGCGAAGGCGCGTAAGATCAGCCCACTGTTTTCGTTTGAAGAAGTTGGCTAATTCTGGCCGCATGGCGGTCGAGTTTGCTTGCTGATAAATTGACAAAGGCCCGGAATTCCATGGGAATTCCGGGCTTTTCTTCGTGAGTGGGACGGGTCTCTGACCCGTCTGAGCCTGTAATTTTTGGATTCAAATAGCATTCACGCCTCGCGGATGTCGCGTAGCGCATGAATCGAGATACCGGCGATAGTCACGACATACGAGCACTCTGCGCTCCACGAAGTTCGCGAGGCGTCAGATCTGTATCAAGTCGAAGGTTACGAGCTCAGACGGGTCGGAGACCCGTCCCACCTAGTTTGCCTTCGCTTAACCCAGCAGGAATTTCTGGATGCGGTCGAAGCCGGCCGTCAGGTTTTCCATGCTGGCGGCGAAGGAGAGTCGTACGTAGCCAGGGGCTTCGAAGGCGTCTCCGGTGACCAGGGCGACGTGGGCTTCTTCCAACAGGGCTGTGCAGAATTCGCTGGCGTCTTTGACCGTTTTGCCGCCGGGTAGCGGGCGATTGAAGTAGGCGGCCACGTTGAAGAAGGCGTAAAAGGCACCGCCTGGTTCGGCGAATGTGACTTGCGGGAGGGCTCGCAGGCGCTGCAGGACGTATTCCCGCCGCTTGGCGAATTCGAGGCGCATGGTCTCGATCCCTTCCTGCGGGCCTTCCAGTCCGGCGATGGCGGCGTACTGGCTGATGCTGCACGGGTTGGACGTTTCCTGGCTTTGCAGGTTGTCGATCGCTTTGGACAATGCCGCCGGGGCGAGCGTCCAGCCGATGCGCCAACCGGTCATCGCGTAGGCCTTGCTGACTCCGCTGACGATGATGGTCCGTTCGACCAGTCGCGGGTCGAGAGTCGCGAAGCAGCGGAACTGGGCGTCGCCGTAGATGAGCTTTTCGTAGATCTCGTCGGACATCACCAGGATGTCGCGTTCAATGGCGATCTGTCCGATGGCTGCGAGAATCTCGACGGGATAGGTGGAACCTGTGGGATTGCAGGGATTATTGAGCATCAACAGCCGCGTTTTGGGAGTGATCGCGGCGGCGAACTGTTCGGGCTGCAACACGAATCCGCTGGCTTCGGTGGTGGGGACGATCACCGCCGTGGCACCGGTCAACTCGACCAGCGCACTGTAGCTGACCCAGTACGGGCTGGGGATGATGACTTCGTCGCCCGGCCCGCAAAGAGCGGTCAGGACGTTGTGAATGGCGTGCTTGGCACCGTTCGAAACGACGACTTGTTCGGGCTTGTATTCGATGCCGTAGTCACGGACGTACGCCTTGCAAATGGCCTTCTTCAACTCGGGCAGACCGCCGGACGGCGTGTAGTGAGTGTGTCCGGCTTTCATCGCGACGATGGCGGCCTGCTGGATGTGCTCGGGGGTGTTGAAGTCGGGTTCGCCCAGAGTGAAGTCGTAGACATTGACCCCCTGCATCTTGAGCGCCTTGGCCTTGGCAGCGGCGGCGAGAGTGGCGGAGGGCTTCAGAGTCTGGACGGCAGGAGACAGGCGCATGATGTTCGCAATTTGGCGGAATTTGAGGATTGATCTAAAATCAGGTCGGGGCTCGAAGTCCTGGTAATTCCAGTTCTTCAGCCAAGCCCCACCCACAGACTCAGGAGACGTGCCTGAGGTTCGCAGCCGAACGCTTCAGGTCGTGTGACTGGCTGCGATTGCTGTGAATCGTGGCTCTATTCTGGAAAATGTAGAAACATCGTCAAGTGAACACCAGCAAGGTATCTCCTTTTGTCGAATTTCCTGGGGACTGGATTCGAAACGGCAAGCATTGAGTTCGGATTTGTCATTGTGGTCAGTATTCGAAAGTGCGTGCGGTGTCTACACTTGCAGTAGCCACGTTCGCCAGAACGTGGGCTCAGAGCGATCGACTCCGATTCGCCCACGGTCTTGGCGACCGCGGCTACGAGGCGTCACTGATACGGAAATCAGGGAGATGGTGGATTGATTACGAGAATCACGGGAAAACTGGTCGACCTCAACGCGACCGAGGCCACTTTGAGTATCGGGGCGTTTGAGTACGAGGTGTTTATCCCGGACTTTGTACGTCGGCAGTTGCAGCCTAAAATTGGCACGGAAGTCAGCCTGCGGACGATCGAGTATCTCGATGGAAACCCGCAACAGGGGCGTCTGACGCCGCGGATGATCGGGTTTCTGACGGCGACTGAACTCGAGTTTTTCGAGGCGATTTGCTCGGTGGATGGAGTCGGCGTGAAGAAGGCGTTGCGGGCGATGGTGCGGCCAGTGCGAGATGTCGCCACGGCCATTGAGGAACAGGACGTCAAGGATCTGGCGACGCTACCGGGCATTGGTCCGGCAATGGCTGAGCGGATCGTCGCCAAGCTGCGGCGGAAGATGGCCAAGTTTGCGTTGCTGATTGCTCAAGATCTGCCCCCCGATCAGGCGGCCGATCATGACGTCATTAATGAAGCGTATCAGGCTTTGTGCATGCTGGGACATTCGCCCGCGGATGCTCGTCAGAAGCTGGAAGCGGCGGTCGCGGCGAACAAGAAATTGAAGACGATTGAAGATCTGCTCGAGGCGGTCTACCGTCAGCAGCGGACTGAGTAATAGTTCCTAATGCGAGTTTCCGATTTCGAAAACGTGTGAGGGTATGAGAGTGTGAGAGTGACGGAGTAACGCTGAAATTGGCACCGATCGGACCAATCTCGGCTCCTGACACTCCATCCCTCACACACTCTCACCCTCACACATTGAATTTATTTGTATTGAGTGAACTGATTAGCCACAGCTAATCCTTCCTGCTACGGGAGTCCAAGATCGTGCCTGCCCCTGTGCCTCGCAGTGTGCTGCTCTCTCGCGCTGTGCGATTGAAGTGTCCTCAATGTGGAGAATCGACGCTGTTTCACCACTGGGTCCTGATGTATCCAAAGTGTGAGCATTGCGGTTTGACGTATGAACGGGAGCCCGGATATTTCCTGGGTTCGATCTATGTCAATTACGGCCTGACAGCACTGACGACCACGTTTGCGTATGTCGCCTTTCATATGGTGATGGGCTATTCGAACCTATGGGTCGTGCCGCCGCTGCTGGTCTACTGCATTGTGTTTCCGGTCCTGTTTTTTCCCTACGCGCGAGCGTATTGGCTGGCGATGGACTTGTCGTTTGATCGTTACCGCGGTGACGATGACGAGTTGTAGGATTGTAGCCTTCATCTCAGACGACCCAATAAAAAACGCCGAAGCGGCCCCTCGCAATTTGAGAGGAGCCACCTCGGCGATATGTCATTGGAATTTTGCTTTACTGCCTACTATTCGTCGGTTTCCCGCAACTTTGCCAGCACGCTGAGGTCTTCCAACGTCGAGGTATCACCCGCTTGTTCGCGGCCGGCGGCGATGTCTCGCAACAGGCGACGCATGATCTTGCCGCTGCGGGTCTTGGGGAGTGCCGCCGTGAACTTGATGACGTCGGGTGTGGCGAGGGCGCCGATCGTTTTTCGCACGTGGGCGATCAGCGTTTGCTTCAACGCATCGTTGCCGTCACCCGATCGCAACGAGACGAAACAGGCGATGCCTTCACCTTTAATCTCATGCGGGAAACCGACCACTGCGGCCTCGGCCACTTCCGGGTGCGAGACCAATGCGCTTTCGACTTCCATCGTGCTGAGACGATGCCCGGCCACATTGAGGACGTCATCCACGCGGCCCATGATCCAGTAGTAACCGTCCGTGTCGCGGCGGGCTCCGTCACCGGCGAAGTACAGGCCGTGGATCTCACCGAAATAGGTCTTCAGGTAGCGATCATGATCACCGTACAAGGTCCGCAACATCGATGGCCACGACTGCCGCATGACCAGCAGACCGCCGGCGTTATCCGGCAGGCTTTGACCGTCTTTGCTGACGATATCCGGGACGACACCCGGCAACGGACGAGTGCAGCTGCCCGGCTTGGTCGGGGTGATTCCCGGCAGGGGACTCATCATGATGGCGCCGGTTTCGGTTTGCCACCAGGTATCGACGATGGGGCAGCGTTCGAGCCCGATCACGCGGTGGTACCACATCCAGGCTTCGGGGTTGATCGGCTCGCCGACCGAACCCAGCAACCGCAGCGACGACAGATCAAACTTGTTCGGCCACTGATCGCCCCACTTCATGAAGGCGCGAATGGCCGTCGGTGCCGTGTAGAAAATGGAGACCTTGTACTTTTCGATGATCTCCCAGAAGCGGCCTTCATCTGGCCAGTTCGGGGCGCCCTCGTACATCATCACCGTGGCCCCGTTCAGCAACGGACCATACGTGACATAGCTGTGTCCGGTGATCCAGCCGATGTCGGCAGTACACCAGTACGTGTCGGATTCTTTCAGATCGAAGACCCACTGCGAAGTCATCATCGTGCCGAGCAAATAACCGGCAGTCGTGTGCATGACGCCCTTGGGTTTGCCCGTGCTGCCCGAGGTGTAGAGCACGAACAACGGATGTTCCGAATCGACTTCGACCGGGTCGCATTCCGGCGACGCGTCCTTCATCAAATCGTGCCACCAGTAATCGCGATCGGGGACCATCGTCACCGGTTGGCCGTTGCGTTTGAGGACGACGACCTTCTCGACAGTGGGGGACTTGGCGAGGCTGTCGTCGACGGCCTTCTTCAGGGGCACTTCTTTCCCACGTCGCCAACCGCCATCGGCCGTGATCACGATGCGCGACTGGGCGTCGTTGTTGCGATCGGCGACCGCTTCCGCGCTGAACCCGCCGAAAATGATCGAGTGTGTGGCCCCGATGCGGGCACAGGCCAGCATGGCGATGGCCAGCTCGGGAACCAGCGGCATATAGATGGTGACGCGGTCGCCGGTCTGCACTCCCAGTTGCTTCAAGACGTTAGCGAACTTGCAGACTTCGCGATGCAGATCGTTGTAGGTCAGGACGCGGGTGTCGCCCGGTTCACCTTCCCAGATGATGGCCGCTTTGTTCTTGCGCCAGGTCGTCAGATGGCGGTCCAGGCAGTTGTAGGCGGCATTCAGCGTGCCCCCGGTGAACCACTTGGTATTGGGCATCACGCCGTCGAACACTTTGTCGTAGGGCTTGAACCAGTCGAGATTTGCGTTGGCGAGCTCGCCCCAGAATCCGGCCGGGTCATCCTTCGCCCGCTGCCACATTTCCTGGTACTGGGCTTCCGTGCTGATGTTGGCTTGAGCCGTGAATTCTGCAGTGGGGGGAAACTTTCGATCCTCATGCAGGATACTCGTAATGCTCTCGCCAGAACCCATCGTCATGAGCGCGCTCTCCTCAACGAATGCCAAAACAATGAAATCGCCGGGTGCATGTAGACATGCTCACCCGGCCTGCCCATCAATCCGACACACTACCACAGTCAGCCCTGCCATCGCAACCGACAACGGGGCGTCGCGATGGGTCCGAAAACCGCGGTTGAACGGAGACGGCGCACGAAAACCTTAGCCAAAATACCAACCCGCGATGTGGACGCTGAGAGCGATCAGGTTTCCGGCAGAATGCATGGCGATCGGGACGAGGATTGTCTTACTCTTCAGAAAAGCCCAAGCCAACATGAAGCCGGCGATTTGATTGTCGGGGCCGGGATTGCCTCCAATGATATGGATGGAGGCAAACACCAGCCCGCTCACGAGAACAGCGCCCAGTCCCCCCAGACTGGGAGCCACCGCGACGAAGAGGAGCGAACGGTAGATCAGTTCTTCATAAACCGGGGCCCGAACGCAAAAGCCGAACAGGGCTTGCAGACTAGGCTGGCTCTGAATCATGGGAATTGTCCACCCAAGCCACCACCAGATGGCTGCGCAGATCAGTCCCAAGACAAAAATGGGCAACATGAACCAAAGTCCGATCCGGAACCAGTAGCCCCAACCCTGTACCGGAGCCAATTTGAATCCCAATTCCGGCAGGTGACCCTCATTGAGACACAAGACTGCCAGCAGACCGGTGAGGAGCAAGATCGGCCGATCGAAATTGCGGATGTCGAATTGCGATTGAAGGAAGGGCCAAGCGACATCCAGCACCACCGCCGTCAGAGCGAAGCATCGGGTCGTCAGTGAGCGCCAGCCTGAATGCGGACCGGCGGTTTGTTCAATCACAGAGTGCCTCTTTGACAATTTACTCTTAGGAATCGCTCAGTGAGGGCACTTTAAAACTCTCTGAACTTCTCCGATAGCCCGATCGCAAGTGATGGCCAAACCGTACCTTACACATTATCGATACGTTGAGGGACAGCCGACAGATTCTCCCCTGAAATCACCTCGTTCGAGTCCAAACTTACAGTGGATCATGGCTGCATTTTCTCAATGATTTCGATGAAAACGCATGTACCGCTAGCTACGTAAAACTCTTCCACATAAACTATTCTCTATATTACCATTGGTGCATCCATGCTTTGTCTTGGGTCTATTCACAGCGTTGGTGCTGTGTTGCACCAATTGTCGTGACCGAGATTCGAAATTGCCTGTCGGTTTCATTCTTGCGCCGGAATGTGATCGAGATTGGGGCTTCGAAGACGCGGTCGCCTATCGTGATGTTGCTGGAAGCCCTGTGCGTTTTCGGGGTGTCTAGTTCCTTATTTTTCCGGAGAATCGATGACTGTGTCCTCACGTAACGTAAACCGTGGCTTCACGCTGATTGAATTGCTGGTGGTGATTGCCATCATCGCTGTGTTGATCGCGTTGTTGCTTCCCGCAGTGCAACAGGCACGCGAAGCTGCTCGACGCTCGCAGTGTAAGAACAACATGAAGCAGATCGGCCTGGCCTTTCACAACTACCACGACACGCTGACGGTGTTCCCGATGGGTGTGGGTTGGAATGACATGCCAAACTGGCGAATCGGACTGCTCCCTTACCTCGACCAGACGGCTCTGTACAACAATCTGCCGGGTATCAAGACCGGAAATGGGTTCTGGTCGCACGCCCCGGGATCGGGCACCACGATCGGATACGGTTCGGGAAATGATGCGATTCGGAATCTGATTATCAATGTCTACGCTTGCCCGTCCGGCTCGCTCCCACAGATCAGCGGTGCCGCTCTGGCGTGGTACGGGATGCAGGTTGACTATGTGGGGATCATGGGAACCTATCCCGATCCGTTGGGGCGGAATTCCGGCAGAGTGGGCTGTGCGGCTGTCGTGGGATGTTCCAGCGACAATCCGTGCAACCAGGGGATGCTGCCTCCCTTCGACAGCAAACGCGTTCGCGACTGCACCGACGGTTTGTCCAACACGATGCTGGTTGCTGAGCAATCAGGAGCGGTTAACGGGACCGATCGCAGTGCGAACTATCTGGGCGGGTATTACGGCTATGCGAATGTCGGTTCAACGAATTGGACCTCAGGTACCGCTCTCGAATCATTACCAACAGGCAATTGCTGGTATCCCGGTGGAATCACGACGGTCCGGTATCCGCCGAATGCCTACACCAAGGCCAGCCCTCCGGGGCCCGCTGCCGGACAGTATTCGAGCAACACCGTGATCAACTCGTTCCATGTCGGCGGGATTCATGCTCTGTTGGCCGACGGTTCAGTCCGTTTCCTTTCGGACAACATGAACTTTACGACGTTGCAGAACATCTCGGCACGCGATGACGGCCAGGTGATCGGCGAATACTAGTTCGGTTCGCTTCGCACATTGAAGGGCTCCGCTCATCCGTGATGCGGAGCTCTTTTTCTATTTCATATCGCCCAGCGTCAATTGGGCAATTTTCTTTATACTTTGTGCAGGACCTAAATTATGGACCATCATCAACGGAAATCCGGCCTGCGAAGGTCGTCAACAATCAGTTTCGGATTGCTCATTGCGTGCGTTTGTTTTCTCGGGTGCGGCGGAGATTCGGGATCCGACAAGGCGACTGCCACTGTGACCATCACCATCCAGAATGGTGGCGAACCGGTCACGTCTGGCCGTGTGGAACTCGAGACAGATCGCCCCGGCGAGGGGAGTGGTGGTGACTTGAATTCTTCCGGGGTCGCTACGCTACGAGGAGTCACGATTGGTGACTACTCTGTCATCGTGGCACCGCCGGTCATCGTTCAAGTTCCAGGCGTGCCAGTTGAGAAGAAGCCCGACCAATCGGCGTTTCCGGAGAAATTCCGGACACGCCAAACCAGCCCACTGAAGATCCATGTCGAGGAAGGGTCGACTTCCAAGACTTTCGATTTGAAAGAAGCGACGTAAGCTCACGGCGGTTGGTCGCTAGACGTCGAACGTCACGCCCTGTGCCAGCGGTAGATCGCTGCCATAGTTGACGGTGCAGGTCTGACGTCGCATGTAGGCTTTCCAGGAATCGCTCCCCGCTTCGCGACCTCCGCCAGTCTCTTTCTCTCCACCGAATGCCCCGCCAATTTCTGCCCCCGACGTGCCAATGTTGACGTTGGCGATGCCGCAATCGCTGCCCGCGGGGGACAGGAATTGCTCGGCTTCGGTCAGGCGGTCGGTGAAGATTGCCGATGACAGGCCTTGATCGACCGAGTTGTGCTCTTCCAGCACAGCATCGAGATCCTGGTAGGTGATCGCGTACAGAATCGGGGCGAAGGTTTCTTCGCGGACAATGGGCATCTCGGAGCGAGCTCGAATGATTGTCGGTTCGACAAAGTATCCGGGACGCTCAACTCGCCGGCCGCCGTACAGGACATTGCCACCCTGTTGATCTGCGGCGGCCACCGCAGCCAGCATGTCGGTCACGGCTTTGTCAGAAATGAGCGGACCGAGCAGCACGTTTTCATCCCAGGGATTGCCGAGCTGAATCCGTTTGTAGATCGCCACCAGTCGATCAAGAAATTCGTGTGCGATGCTCGCGTGCAGAAACAGTCGACGGAGGCTGGTGCAGCGTTGGCCTGCGGTCCCGACCGCCGCGAAGGTCACGGCGCGAAGTGCCAGTTCCATGTTGGCGGTCGGCGTCACGATGATGCCGTTGTTGCCCCCCAGTTCCAACAATGATCGGCCCAAACGTCCCGCTACGGTTTGTGCCAATCGACGCCCCATGGCACAACTGCCGGTCGCGGAAATCAGGGGGACTCGTCGGTCTTCCGCCAGCGTTTGACCAACGACCGAACCGCTGCCAATGCACAGCGTGAAGACTCCATGCAGATCGTGCTTATCGAGGACCTTATTGACGATTTGCTGCACGGCAATGGCGGTCAGTGGCGTCTGCGATGAGGGCTTCCAGACGCAGGTGTCGCCACAGACGGCAGCCAAACAGGCATTCCAGGCCCAGACCGCCACCGGAAAATTGAAAGCCGTGATAATGCCCACGGGACCAAGCGGATGCCATTGCTCAAACATCCGGTGCTGCGGACGTTCGCTGGGCATCGTCAGACCGAACAGTTGCCGCGACAGACCGACGGCGTAATCGCACATGTCGATCATTTCCTGGACCTCACCCTGCCCTTCGGAGAGGATCTTGCCCGTCTCCAGCGTCACCAGCAGGCCGAGATCCGCTTTATGAGCGCGCAGTGCTTCACCGATCTGGCGGACGATCTCACCCCGTTGCGGAGCCGGGAGCACTCGCCAGTGTTTGAAGGCTTTTGTCGCGGTTTGCACGACGGTTTCGTACTGCTCGTGCGATGCAGACAGCACGCTGGCCAAGGGCAATCCCGTCGCGGGATTGAGCGACACGATCTCCGGACCGGGACAATCCAGCCATTTATCAGCGAACGCGCCCTGGTTGAGTGAATCAATCCCCAGCCGCGACATGACGTCGGTAAACATGATGAGCCTCCATGACCATTGTATACCGGGACGACGATCCAGACAGGCCCGCCCGAATTCTGGTGAATCCGGCTGCGTGCGGACGTCACGGCGCGCCAGGCTTGAGTGCCGTCACGTGAATCTTGAATTGCGTCTCCGCCTTCAGACCATCTTTTTTGCCTGTCTCGGCCACGATGACGTCGACCGTTTCATCGTGTTCGGTCGCCGTTTTTGGGGGAGTCCATTCGAAGGAACCGGTCCGCGGATCCATCCGTGCTCCTTGCGGCACCTTAGCACCAAACCGAAATTCGATCGGCTGCGGCGGCAGGTCGGGATCCTGCGCCTGAATCCGAATGAACAAGGTCTCACCGGCCACGACTGTTTGTTCGCCGATACCCAAGATGACCGGGGCTTCGTTGATGTTCTTGACGACAATCGAGAATTTCCTGGTGACTTCCGCTTTCTGAGGCCCCGTGCATTGAACACCGATCTCCACCTTATGCGTCTTGTTGCTCTGCAATTCTGAGGGTTTCCAGTGAAACACGCCCGTTTTCGAATTGATCTTCGATCCAATCGGGCCAGAAACGATTCGAAAGCGCAACGTATTCGCCGGCGCGCCTTCCACGTGAGCGACCGGCTTCACGGTCAATGTTTCTTGTTCGGCGACCGTTTGTTTCGCGATGGGTTTGAGAGTGATGATGACGGGAACCGGCTGCATCAGCACCACAGCCCCTATGGCCAGGCCTGCGACGAGAGCCAGTCCACCGACGATAATCCAGGGCAAACTTTTCGACGACCGAGAGCGACTCATGACGAAACCTAGCCGGGGAGCAACAAGCACAGTTGTGCCGAAACACAAGATCACACAGTTTATCCAAAATCGGCGAGAGCGTGCAAACTCATGCGATTGCTGGAATGTCGCTGATCATTCTGCGATCCGGCGCGCGTGATTGCGGTGTATGTACCGGCACTCTGCAACACGTTTTGTTAGAGTGAATTGGTAATCCAGCGGATTGTCCGGGGCCTTACGGCACCCGGCTCGCCGACCACGTTTTTACAGAGCCGATTAACCAGAGAAGGCCCTCGTGACGCGCGACTTCCTACCGACTGCCGATCTCGAAACACTGCGTTTCAGGGCCCGTGTCCTCGCGACCATTCGCCAGTTCTTTGACCAGCGAGGCCATTTTGAGGTCGATACGCCTCTATTGTCGCAAGACCGCGTGATTGACTCGAATATCGAGCCGTTTATCATTCCCCAGGCGATCGGCGGTCGAGATCTGTTCCTGCAGACCTCCCCCGAGTTCGCCATGAAACGCCTGCTGGTGGCGGGTGCGAAAGCGATCTATCAACTCGACAAAGTCTTTCGCCGCGATGAACGAGGCCCACGGCACAACCCGGAATTCACCATGGTGGAATGGTACGCCGTGGGGACCGACCATCATCAGCAGATGCAGTTTACGGAGGACCTAGTACGCCATGTGTTTGAGCTCTCACCCGTTCGCCAGCTTCCAGCCGCAGCGTTTCGTCGGTCGACTTATCAAGAGGCATTTCAGCGGCAATTGGGAGTTGATGTCTTCAATTTGGATGGAGCCGAGTTCGCCGAATTGGCCCGACGGCACGCGGTCAACATCCCGGAATCACAGGCGATCGACGATCGAGACGGCTGGCTGAATCTCCTGCTTGCCGAATTGATTGAACCCCACCTGGGTCGAGAAATCCCGGAGTTTCTCTACGACTATCCGGCATCGCAGGCGGCATTGGCTCGCGTCCGGTCAGGGCCTCCGGCGGTCGCGGAACGGTTTGAGCTCTACCTGGACGGGATTGAACTCTGCAACGGTTATCACGAGCTGGCAGACCCCGACGAGTTACGTGAGCGAATCCGTCAGACTTGGACCACCCGCGAGGGAGATCCGCCAGTCAGCAGTCGCCTGCTGCACGCAATGGAGATTGGGCTGCCGCCCTGTTCGGGAGTCGCTTTAGGGGTCGATCGCCTCGTGATGCTGGCGGCGGGAAAGACGCGTCTCGATGAGGTGATTGCGTTTCCGATCGAACGGTGTTGACGCCCCAGTGACCACGGGACTTGGGCTCTGAAGTTGGGCTCCGGCTTGCTAAGATCCCCGCTTCTCGATTTAAATTCGCCTGTTTTCCCCGAAACTGCAATTCTGAGGCCGCCATCGCGAATCGTCCCTGGTTTCAGCGAAATGGCTTGGAATCAGGACCGGACAACGCTTTTATTCCCTGTAGCCGTTTGGTCGCCGCTCATGTTTATCGAACTCTCCGAAGTCGCGCAGACGAACATCACGCTGGGCGTCTTCGTGGCCATCATCATCGCGCTCTTCCAGGAACGCATCGGGCCGGAAATCGTGATGCTCGCGGGCATGATGATTCTGGTGGCGTTTGGCGTCATTGATTTGAAGACGGCGCTCGAAGGGTTCGCCAATACGGGGGTGATCATGATCGCCGCCCTGTATGTGGTTGGCTCGGGGTTGCAGGCGACAGGAGCCATCCAGGTCATCAGCCACTGGATGCTCGGCAAACCAACTCCCAAGACCGGGCTCCTGCGATTAATGGGACCAGTGGCTGGACTATCGGCATTCATGAACAACACACCGCTGGTCGCGTTCATGATGCCGGTGTTCGTTCAATTGGCGAAGCGGTTACGCGTATCTCCGTCTCGATTCCTCATTCCTCTCTCCTATGCATCGATCCTGGGCGGGGTCTGTACGCTGATCGGTACCAGTACGAACATGGTGACGGAAAGCATCATTCGCGACAAAAAATTGCCGCCCATGTCCATGTTCGAGCTGTCGGTGGTCGGTGTACCGATTGCAATTGTTGGCTTACTCTACCTGGCCTTCATCGGCCGCCGGCTCTTACCTGACCGCCAGGATCTGCTGGAACATATTGAAACTCACCGCCGCGAATACACGATCGAAATGCTGGCCACCGCTGCTTGCCCGCTGATTGGGCAAACCGTCCGCCAAGCCGGTCTGCGGGAACTCCCCGGGCTCTATCTCTACCGCATTGAACGTGGCTCCGAGACGATCACGCCGGTCGATCCGCTTGAAAAGTTGCGTGTGGGTGATGTCCTCAGCTTCTCCGGGATTGCCTCGACGGTTGTCGATTTGCAGAAGATCCGCGGATTTGCCTCGGTCGACCACCTGGATCCGCCGAGTCAAATCACGTCGCTAACCGATTCCAAAAGTGCGGCGAGCAATCCTATGTCGCTGGATTCCTTCGAAGGCCTGCCGCCGACCGCTCCCCCCAAAGCGATGGAGCGAATTGGCCGGCAATTGTGCGAGGTCGTGATCTCGACGACCTCCCCCCTGCGCGGCAAGACCATTCGCGAGACCAATTTTCGCTCGCACTACAATGCCTCGATCCTGGCCGTCCATCGCAGTGGCGAGAAACTCGAACAGAAGATCGGCAAGATCGAACTGCAGGCGGGCGATACTCTGCTGATCGATGCCGACGATGACTTTATCCGCCGCTGGCGGCACTCGCCCGATTTCATTCTGGTTTCGGGAGTCGAAGACAGCGCACCCGTGGCTCATGAACGCTCGTGGGTGGCCCTGGTCATTTTTGCCACGGTGTTGTTCGGAATGTCCTTCCCATTCGGGGACGGCCAGTCGAAGGTTGCCAAATCCAGTGTGATCGCCACGACATCCCCGGCAGCGAAGGTGTCGCCAAACCTGGTCCCGGCCGTACTTCCGGATGCCTCGTCGAAGAACATCGCGCAACCGAATCTGGGGAAGAACGCGGCCCCACCAAAGGCTTCCAAGCAAAAGCGACCCTTTAGTAGCGCGGACATTCCGGCGATCTTCGCCATTCTCGGCGCCGTCGCGATGATCTTTACCGGCTGTGTGCGGGGTTCGGAAGCCTTACGCAGCGTTGAGCTGCAAGTGATTGTGCTCATCGGTGCGGCATTGGGAATTGGCAAGGCACTGGAAGTGAGCGGCGCGGCCAGCTTTATCGCCAATTCGATTCTGGGGACCGTTGGCAGCACCAATCCCGTCGTGATCCTGGCGGTGATTTACATCCTGACAGTCATCCTGTCCGAGTTTCTCAGCAATAACGCGACAGCCGCCATGATGGGCAGCCTGGCCATCGCCACCGCCGCGCAAATGAACGTCAATCCGCGACCGTTCCTGATTGCCGTCACCATTGCGGCGTCTTGTGCGTTCGCGTCGCCGATCGGCTATCAGACAAATCTGATGGTCCTGAATGCGGGAGGCTACAAATTCATGGACTATGTGAAAGTTGGCCTGCCGTTGAACTTCCTCTGCATGATCATTGCGTTGATCATCATTCCCCTGGCCTGGAGTTTTGAGCTGATTGTCGCCCTTTGAGCTGATCTCACCAAATCCAACTCAATGTGCACGTGGTGTTTCCGAAACGCGGCCCGGATTCCCTGCAAAAGGATCGTTTCCAATTCAGTGCTGGTAATCTGTTTCGCCCCCATGATAAAAATTTTCAGGGGCCGGGGTAGAATTAATGGTGTTTTGGGAGCTGTTACGTTATCTTGTGGAGCGATGTGTCTCGGATAGTTCGAAGTTGATGCGATCGCAGGACGTGAGTGATGAGTTCTGACCCGACCCCAGATGTAGCCCCCATTTCTGCCGAAGTTCCCCCGAACTCGGCCCCTGAAGCGGAATCCCCCGCGCCACCTCCTCCGGAGACCACGGCGACTGAGGTCAGCGCAACAGAGCAATCGCCGACGGAGCGACCCAAAGTGCGGCTCAATCCGACGGTTGATCCGGATCAACACAAACCGGTTCCGTATACGTCCGCGACGGCTCAAGAAGCCGATAAGCTGACCGCGGAAATCGCTGCTGAAGAGGCCGCCACTGGCCCCGATCGGCATTTTGCTCCGCCGGTGTCCGCGAATCGTCATGTCGATCCGATCGAGATCCCGTCGAAGCGCGATGTGTCTCTGGATGACGAAATGGAACGCGAAATCGCCGAGGCCCTCGCTTCTGGCGAGATTCCCGGTGCTATCTCGGCTCCCGTCGCGACTGCGGGCTCTCCCAATGAGACTCCCGAGCCTCCGGTCAGCGAAGAAGACCTGGAGCCGGGAACACGTTTGAAGGGCACAGTTCAGTCGATCGCTGCCGAGAACGTCATTCTCGACGTCGGTTTGCGTTCGTCAGGCTGCATTCCCAGCAGCCAGTTCGAGGGCAAGCTCCCCGAACTCGGAGCCAAGCTGGACGTCGTCGTCAATAACTACAACCTCGCCGAAGGCCTTATTCTGTGCAGCCTGCCCAAAGCGACCCGGTCCGTCAGTGGCTGGAGCGAAGTGCAGGTTGGGCAGATTGTTGACTGTATGGTCACCAAGACCAATAAGGGCGGCTTGGAAGTCACGGTCAATGCCCTGCGCGGCTTCTTGCCGGCCGGACAGGTGGATTACGGTTTCATCGCGAATCTGGACAGCTATGTTGGCCAGAAACTCCGCGTGAAAGTCACCGAAGTCAATCCGGCCAAGAAGAATCTCGTCGTCAGCCGCCGGGCGTTCATGGAAATTGAACGCGGCGAGAAACGCGACGAAATGTGGAAGACGGTCGCCGTGGGCCAAACCCACGTCGGCGTCGTGAAGACCATCAAGGAATACGGTGCCTTCATCGATCTCGGCGGCCTCGACGGTTTGCTGCATGTCGGCGAAATCAGCTGGCAGCGGATCAATCATCCGTCCGATATCCTCAAGGAAGGCCAGCAGGTTGAAGTTCAGATCGTCGGTATCGACCGCGAGAAGAACAAGATCAGCTTGGGAATGCGGCAGCTCACCAAGAACCCCTGGAGCGACATCGAAGCTCGCTATCCGGTCGGTTCAGAAGTCGCCGGCACGGTCACTCGGACCTCGGACTTTGGTGCGTTCGTGCAACTGGAAGAAGGCATCGAAGGCCTGATCCACATCAGCGAACTGGAATACCGCCGAGTCAACCGCGTCACCGACGTGGTGAAAGAAGGCCAGGAAGTCCGGGCGAAAGTCCTGTCAGTCGACTTGTCGAAGCGTCGGATCGCCCTGTCGTTGAAGGCCTTGCAAGCCCGCCCGGAATCAGCCCCGAGAAAAGAAGATGCCGACCTGGCGCCAGGCGGAAACGTGCCTTACGAACGCAAACGCAAGGGTCCACTCAAGGGCGGAACAACTGGTGGCAGCGGCGCTGGTCTGTTCGGCTGATCATTGCCAACTTCGCACTAAGAAGAATTTAAAAAGCCCGGCAAACCAAGTTGGTTTGTCGGGCTTTTTTGCCTTTGTAGAAGAATTCGTAAGAATTCTTGAGTCTGTCCGCATGCGGCGGAAGTCTTACGACGTTCCGCTACAGCCTCACGGACTCTTCGCGACGACACCATCCTTCATGACGAATGCCATCGACTGCAGCACGCGGATGTTCTCCAACGGATCCCCTTTCACGGCCACGATGTCAGCGATCTTATCAACTTCAATCGTCCCCAGTCGGTCGTCAATCCTCAATAGCTTGGACGCTTCCAGCGTCGCCGACTGAATCGCCTTCATCGGCGACATGCCACCTGCCACCATCAATTCAAATTCACGAGCATTGGCCCCGTGGGGCGAAACTCCCGAATCGGTCCCAAACGCGATTTTCACCCCGGCGGCCTGGGCTTTCGCGAATGTCGTGCGGATCACGGGGCCAATCGCAGCCGCCTTCGGACGAACGATCTCCGGCAGGTAACCCGGTTCCTTGGCTTTCTCCGCGACCCATTCACCTGCCATGTTCGTGGGGACCCAATAGGTCCCCTTCTGCTTCATCAGTTCGATGACTTCATCGGTCATGAACGTGCCGTGCTCAATCGAGTCCACCCCTGCCAGGACGGCCCGCTTAATGCCCTCCGTCCCGTGAGCATGCACGGCCACCGTCATGTTGTAGTCCCTCGCCGTCGCGACGACTGCCTTCAATTCCTCGTCACTGAACTGCGGATTCTGCCCGCTGGCCGCCAGACTCAGAATCCCACCAGTCGCTGTCAGCTTGATGAGATCGGCACCGTCCTTGTAGCGTTGCCGGACCGCCTTACGAGCATCATCGACTCCATTAATCACTCCTTCGAGCGGCCCCGCATCGCGACGGTAATCGCCACGCAAGGCATTCGTGGGATCAGCATGCCCTCCAGTGGTGGCCAGCGATTTCCCTGAGGTAAAGATCCGCGGCCCCGGCACCCAGCCCTTTTCAATGGCCTTCCGCAGGGCGATCGAATTCACTCCATTGTCACCCAGATCGCGAACCGTCGTGAACCCCGCCATCAGCGTCATCCGAGCATAGACCGTCGAACGCAGCGCGTAGTCGGCCTGCTCCATGAAGAACTTTTCGGTGTAAGTCTCCTTCGAGTGCTGCGACATCAGATGCGTGTGCATGTCCATCAGCCCCGGCAGGACGGTGTACTCCATCAGGTTGATCACGGTGTCGCCCTCTTGGGGCTTCATGTAACCCGCTTCGACCTTTTTGATCTTGCCGTCCTCAATGACGATCGAGACCTGCGATCGGGGCTCCGCACTTTTCCCATCAATCAGACGACCGGCATGAATGATCGTCGCCGCCTGTGCCTGAATGGCCAGTGTCCACAAACAAGCTGAAGTCGCTATCACATTCCAACGCATAGTAGAAAATCCTTTGATTGGGCGACGGGAGTTGATGTCTGTGACTCGTCAGGAAAAGACGGCAAAACTTGTCGGTTGCGAGAGATCGCGATTGCTCCACTCAAACCAATCAACTATCATACATATGTTTGCGAGCGGGTGCTCGTCTGCACGGCCGAAAATTTTCGACACCGCCTTCCAGGGAGATTCACATGACCACGATGCGAATGCTCGGCAGTTCACGGCGTTGTTGTGATGGCCTCACCCGCCGCGAAACGTTGGCGGCCGGCGCTTTGACGTTCCTCGGCAGCGGCTTCAACCACGAGCACCTCTTGGCGGCCCAGGCGGCCAATCAAGGTCATGCGGGCAAAGCGAAAAGCGTCATCCTGCTTTATCTCCTGGGAGGTGCCGCGACCCAGGATATGTATGACCTGAAACCCAACGCTCCGACCGGAGTACGATCCGAGTTTGCTCCGATCAGCACCAACGTGCCGGGGATCCAGGTCTGCGAACACCTGCCACAGACGGCCAAGTGGATGCACCGCACGGCGCTCATTCGATCGCTGAATCATAAAGCGGGCTGCCATAACTGTCTCCCCAGTTATGCCGGCTACGAAGCCCCGTTGCCAGATCAACACCCGCACGACACCGACCCTCCCAGCATGGGCTCGGTCTGCGAGTTCCTGAACACGAAGTCTGGGCCGGACGAACTGCCCGCCTACGTCTATATGCCGAACTGGCTGGGCTGGGGACAGAACTTTCGTCGCGGCGGCCCCTACGGCGGGTTCCTCGGCAAGAAATACGATCCCTTCACCACCGAATGCGTTCCGACCATGGATGCGGGAATTTCCGCGGCCGCCGGCAATCCGCAAACGGTCCGCGGCCAGCCAATTCTCCCCGACAGCGCCCTGCCCACCGACATCACGATCGACCGCTTCAGCCGCCGGAAGGATCTACTGAAACAGATCGACGACGAACATCGCCGCCTCGAGCGCTCTGGTATCGTCGAACGCTACAGCGAAACCCAGCAGCGAGCCTTCGGCATGCTGGGCTCTTCGAAACTCGTGAGTGCATTCGACATCAAGAATGAGAAACCCGAAGTTGTCGCGCGGTACGGCAATACTCTCTTTGGTAACACAGCCCTGGTCGCCCGACGCCTCGTCGAACAAGGCGTGCGCTTCGTCAATGTGACCTTCGACCTCTACGAGCGTCCCAAACTGATTGACTACGACGCCTGGGACACGCACACCAATAATTTCAAGATCCTCAAGAACAACAAGCTGCCGGTCTTCGATCAAGTTTACTCCGCGCTGCTGGAGGACCTCGAAGTCCGTGGCATGCTGGATGAAACTCTCGTGCTGGTGATGAGCGAAATGGGCCGCACCCCCCGCGTCAACGGCAACGCCGGCCGAGACCACTGGACCTTCTGCTATGGCGCCATGATGGCCGGCGCCGGCATCAAGGGAGGCACAGTCGTCGGAGCCTCCGATGAATCAGCAGCCTACGTCAAAGAGCGTCCCGTCAGCACGACGGAAATCTGTTCGACGGTCTACGAACTCCTCGGCATCGGCCCCGACACCCGCGTCCCCGACCGAGTCGGCCGACCGTATTCAGTCGGCATGGACGCAGAACCAATTTGGGAATTGATTGGGTAACCCCCGTGGCGGACGCTGCTAGCGTCCGTGTGTTTGGCCCCTATCGCCCAACGCCGTGAAGGATATTTCGACGTGATGGGAGGGTGAGGCTCGCGCCGAACCGGATAGTCTGGCGAGAGTCGAATAACGCTTGCGTTTCGGCGGGAGCCTCACCCTCCCATCAAGCTCAATCAGTCTTGTCACCGCTTCACCTGATACTTCTTGATAATCTCTTCGTTGACATCCACCCCCAGTCCCGGGCCAGTGGGAATCGTCATCTGACCATCGACAATCGCGAACGGCTTTGTCGTCAGCAGTTCAGTCCGGAATGGATTTTCGTTGGTATCGAACTCGAGCATCGGTTCATCACTAGTGGCCCCTAAGGTATAAGGCGGCAACAGTGACAAGACTTGCATTGTGGCCGCAATCGCGATCGCGCTCCCCCAGCAATGTGGCACGCACTGCACACTATAAAGGCGGGCCATCTCAGCAATGAACAGGCACTCGGCCATTCCCCCGCACAAGGTCGTATCGGGCTGGATGATATCGAACGAGCGTTTGACAATGTGATCCTTGGCCGACGACCGGGAATCGAGGGCCTCGCCCCCTGAGACTGCAATATCCAACGTGCGAGTCAGCTCGGTATATCCCTCGTAGTTAAACCCTTGCGGGATTGGTTCTTCCCAACAATAAAAGTCGAGCTTTTCCAGCTCTTTGCCAAATTTCACAGCCTGCGGAATCGTAAAGGCCGCATTCCCATCGGTTAATAAACGGATATCGGGGCCGACCGTCTCGCGGATTTTCGCGAGTATCGCCAGATCACGTTTGTTTTCGTAGCGGCCCGTGCGGATCTTCAGCGCGAGAAAGCCATCCTTAACCAGGGACGCCGCTTCAGGCGGGGCCTTGTCTTCCGCACGAATCCCTTCGGCATAGTTCATCGCGGCGGCGTAGGGCATGATCTTGCTGCGCACTCGCCCGCCGAACAGTTCAGAAATCGGCAGCCCCAGCGCCTTCCCGCGTAGATCATTTAAAGCAATATCAACACAGGCCACTGCTCGTCCGTCACCGAAATTCTCGCCCCAGAGTTCACGCCAGAGCTTGCGATATTCGAGAGGATTCTTGCCGAGCAAAATCCCTTTCAGATGGTCCTCAATGATCCCTCGTGTT
Organism: Planctomycetaceae bacterium; assembly: GCA_021732415.1. GTDB lineage: Bacteria > Planctomycetota > Planctomycetia > Planctomycetales > Planctomycetaceae > JAKFVC01. The sequence goes on along the minus strand of JAKFVC010000238.1, from coordinate 2,590 downwards.
CCGCCCACATCAGCCGTTTCGCCCCACCCGATGAGTCCACTATCGGTAGTAATCTTGCAGAGCAGGCAATCGCGCGTCTTACCGAAAGGCCCAATCGAGACGGCAATGCCCCGTTCCAGTTTGTGCTGCAGGGCGAACGTTTCGACTTTCGTAATCTTGAGCGAACTCGGCTTGGGATCGGCTGCCTGCACGACTTCGCCAGAAGCCCCAGGCAACAGGCCGGCTACCACTCCGCCAACACCCAACATTCCCGATTGCAATAAGGCTCGTCTCGTAAGTCCGGATTGAGGCACGATATTTCGCTCTTTCTAAGGGAAGGTCCCAGATATTCGGAGTAGAAGAATTCGTAAGAATTCTTGAGAGCCACCGACGAATGCACGAATTCTTACGAATTCTTCTACAAGATTCAGACTCGAACCCGCGCCCAATGGATGCTCAGGCACCCGGGAGTGCCCGCGTAGAAGACGCACAGCACCTTGCCATCCTTGAGGTCCACAATGGCGGGATGTCCGAAGCTCCACTTCAACATGTCGTCCCAATACTCATTGAAGTCCACGGCAGCTCCCTGCTGAGTCAGCGCGGCCTTTTCGTCATGCACATGAACCACCAGCTTGTCTGCCTCGGGCCAGGTGAGACCCTTGTCGCGCGACGACCACAGCGTCATCGTTCCGGGGCGATTGCGATCGACAACGAAGACCAGCAGGCGGCCATCATCGAGCAGTAACGGGGCGCCAATCTGACCGGGAATCGTTGTCGCCTGGATCTTGGAAAAAGGATGCCCCACTTCTCGCAATGAGCCGTGCTTGAAGTGCACGTTGAGATCCTTCTTCTGCTCGAGATCGTGAGTCCAGAAGAAGGCGAAATATTCGCCCGGCTCGCGGCCCACACAGACTCGCTGGTCCCAGTAGTAGATCTGATGGTCGGGATGCTGCGCGACCATGTGCAGGTCCGGGAATGTTTCACCGCCGTCTTTGGATAAAATGAGCCAGGCGCCGTGTCGCGATGGCCGTGGATCGTCAAACTCCTTATAGCTTTCGAATGCCAGCGCGATCGAACCATCGCTCCAGCTCAAGGTTCCACCTGTCGCCGCACAGCCAGTCAATCCCGGTGTCGGGATCACTCGCCAGGGCCCCCAGGTTGCACCCTGGTCCTCCGATACGGCCAGGATCTCTTTACAGTGCAACACGCCCTGCGTTTCAGCATCGAAGAGTGGTCGCTCGGGATCCGAACGATCAAACCAGGTCCCTGTCAGCAAGAGGCGACCGTTGGGCAACTCGACGATATCACCAGAAGATAGAGACCCCGGTTTGCCATCGAGCATCGTCGGAAATTGAAAGGGAATTTCCGACCAGGTTTGTCCACCGTCCAGCGAGCGATTCAACCGCAGGGTGGAATTGACGGCATGTTTCGCCGTACCGGACTGATGTCCAACGATCAACGGCCCGCCGTTCAATCGCTTCACGCTGGTGAAGGCATTGACTCGCGATTCGGGTGGCTGTTTTGAAGCATCATAAACCAGACCACGAGCTTCGAGTTGCATTGCCACGGGTTCGTTCCTGGAGGGAGAACATAGGGCGAATTCACGAGCGGCAATGCACTGTAATACTCAGCTTGCGGTCCTGTAAAGCGGCCGGATGTGCTCGGCTCAGAAAGAATCACTTATTTCAAATGGATCGTACCAATCCTCTATACTGAGCCAATACAAGGTACCTCGGACCAGCAATGTGACGCGATCATCTTGCTACACCTTGGCGGCAGGCGGAATGTTAGTTGCAATCGCACTTCCCAACCACGCGACGAGCATCACCGCGATTGTCACACTCCCCACCAGCAGCGTAATCAAGACCGCCACCAAAGCACCGAGGAACAACCAGTCGGCCCACCGCAGACGCTTTTCCTCGGAAGGGCTCGCCAAGGCGTGGCGTTTGAGCAGCTCGACATTTTTCTGATTGGCCTTCCAGTAGACGTCGAACACATCACCAATAACCGGGATCGATCCCGCAATCGTATCGAGCGCAATGTTCAGAGCCATGCGCGTCATCGTCAGCCGTGAGACTCCACGACGACTCGCCGCGTGCAGAATGTAGAGTGACACTGCAGAGGCCGCCGTATCGCCCACTCCCGGAATCAGTCCGAGAATGGAATCCAACCCGAATCGCAACCCGATGCTGGGAATGGAAAACAGGCTATCCATCCAGCGAGCCAGTCGTTCGAGATCGGGAATCGACGGACCCTCCCCTTCCGATTGGAAGTGAGTTTGACCGTCCTTTTCGATAACGATCACTTTCGGCGGCTTGGGATTCATCGTTTTACCGGGGCAAGGTGTGAGTCGCACGGTGGGTCAATTGGGCTTGGCGTCAGGCACCGCGGGAATTATAGCAGCGACAGAGAGTCAACAATCCGATTCGCCGCCGCAGCTACGTAGCCTGACTCTGCAGAGTCGGGCGAACCTGAGCGCAGCGTTGTCAGTCCTCTTTAGAAATGTCACATCGCGTCCTTATTAGAAATGTCACAATGGTGACGTTTCTGAGGGACCGATGGGCAAGTTGCGTCTGAGTCAGAAAGAACGTCGGAGACTGGATGTATTATC
>JAKFVC010000056.1 GCA_021732415.1 Planctomycetaceae bacterium | reverse complement strand
CCTTCGCACATCATCTTGCTCCATGCATTTAAGGCAGAACACTTCTGTCTTAAATGCTGGCGCAAATCTCGTGCCGCTGGGGGGCGGCTCCCCAGAAAACTTGACGTACTTGTGTATAACCAACAGGGTTGAGGAGCGGAGCGACGACACCACCGGTCTGGTCCGTAATCCTATTCGCATCCTGAAGGGATGCCAGAGGGAACAACCTTGTAAGTGCCGAACGCAAAATCTCTGCGATCCCTTCAGGATCGTGGGGGAGGGGGAACGCTTTCCGGTGGTGTCGTCGCTCCGCTCCTCAACCACCGGCTACTCTCTGGCATCCCTTCAGGATGCGTGGCGACACCCATCTCACACTAGACTGCGCAACTTCAAAACTTGCGTTTCGAGTTTGTATTTTCGACCACTCCGTGACCAACGGACTGGCATCAAGGCATTCATCAAACACAGCCTAATTGGCTTCCCAGACTAACTCACAAAACCGTCCCAGTGTGCGGCTCACACGCGTTGTGTCCGCATCGGTGGCAATGTGAGCGTTGTTGATGAACACGGCAAATGCGAAGTTCTTTCGCTTCGCTGTCGTCATATAGCCAGCCAGGGCCTTGCTGGTCACCAGATACCGATTGTTGAGCAAATTCTGGAAGAACAGCGTCCCGGTTTTGGCTTGCACTCGGCCGCGTGCGGGACTATTCCCTGCGACGGCATCAACCAGAGTGCCGTCGATTCCCAGGATCGGCAGGCCATCGCGATAGGCGGCGGCGTCCGGTCGAGTCGCCATGTATCGCAGAAGCTGAACTGTGGCTCGCGGAGTCACGGCATCGGCGGGGGAGCCTCCGGCCCCTCCCCCAAACGAAATCGAGTCCGCATCGACTCCCGCTTTCAAGAGAAAATCACGTTGCAGCAGGAGCCCTGCCCCCAGAGTCCGTTTGCCATTCTTGGCAGCCACGATCAGCGGCAGAGTGCTGGCCTGCAGGTTATGGCTGACTTTGAAAATCAGCTTGATGGACTCGGAGAGCGGAGGCGATTGGAAAATGGCGACTCGCGGCAGCTTGGCAACTTCATCGCGGGCCGGCAATCGGTCGCGGGCATTATCGGCCCACAGGGACCGTTCGACGACCACTCCGTTGCGTTGCAACGCTTCAATCAACAGCGAGCGGGCAAATGAGACCGGATCGGGCACTTCGAAGGTCTTCAACAACGGCTTATGCCCTTCAGGAATCTTGCCCGAGACCAACAGATTGCGCGGCCCGATGGCCTGCACATCGATTTCCAACGGCTCGCCCGCCGCCACGGTGAAGACCCGTGAATCGACACGAATCGACGCTGTTTGAGGCCGCCAGCTCAGTTGCGCAAGCTGCCCCGACTGCACGGGTGTCAGAACGATGTCGATGACATTGTCGTTAATCAGAATGGGCGAGACGCGAGCGGGACCGCTGCCGGTGCTCTCTGTCGAATCGAACAGCCGATCGTCGATCAGCACATCGCCGCGAACCTGTGCGATCCCCGTGGCGGCGATCTTCTGTGCCAAATCATTCAGCCCCTGCAGAGGGTCCGTCGCCGTCAATTCACCCTTGGCCGAGTCATTGGCATAAGTGTGATCATTGTTGACGAAGGCAATCTTGCCGTCACTGGTGGTCCGTCCGCCAAACGTCAGATCCCCTGAGGCCACCAGGATCAGATCCCCTTTCAATCGTCCGCCGCTATCAATTTCTCCCCGACGATGCACGGGTGTCTCGAAGCGGTAATTGGCCCCCAGGGCATCCAAAGCCGTCGCACAGGAATACAGTTTGGTCGTCGAAGCCGGAGCAAACAGTTGATCGGCGTTCAACTCATAGACTGTGGCTCCGGTCGCCAGATCAATCACCAGGCAGCCACTGTGGGCCTGTTTGTATTCTGCGGCGCCGAACAGTTCGGTAATCAACGGGCTCAACTTATCCGCGGCGGATGACATGGCGGGAACCATCAGAAACAAAGCCACGGCCGCGCCGCAGATGAGACGCCGACCCGTTGAACGCGATGACATAAACGACCTTCCCGACACTCAAGCCGAGTCGAAATCCAGAGCTGTGATTGCGGCAGAACACCCATCTTGGTGACTGCCAGACGCCCGGTCAATCTACTCTACTCGATCGAGTTAACGGTAGGTAATAGCAGGCGGGACGTTTCGACCGACCCCGATGTCCGTCAAAGTTGCAGCCCGACAGCGTTGTAGCGTGACTCTCCGAGTCAGGCGCATTCAAAACGAAGCCTGCCTGACTCAGAGAGTCACGCGACGGGTTCCGTAAAAAACTCCCGCCAGACTTCCGCGAGCCGTTCCAACGGCAATCCAATCACGTTCGCCGCACTTCCGACCATCCCCGTCACGAACGGATCAATCGGTAACTGCAGTCCATACGCCCCACATTTCCCCTGCCACTCGCCGCCATCCAGATAGTCCTGGATTTCCGAGTCACTCCAATTCCGCATCGTAATGACAGTTTCTTCCACGCCACTCAGTAACAACTCATCCTTCGTCCGCAACAGGCACCACCCAGTCAGCACCTGATGAGTGGTCCCAGAAAGCTGTTCGAGCATCTGCCGGGCAGAGTGCAGATCAGCAGGCTTCCCCAGAATCTGCCCTGCGGCAAAGCTCACGGTGTCGGCTCCGAGAATAATACCGGAATGTCTTCGGCGTTGAATTGCTCGAGCTTTCAATTGAGCCAGATAGATCAGCCCTGCCCCGAGATCGGGAAAATGAGCAAGGTCTGGCTCGTCAATATTCGACGTCACCGCGGTGACGTCATATCCAGCTTGTTCCAGGAGTTCGCGGCGATAGGATGATCCACTGGCGAGGATAATGCTTGGCATGGTGCGATCGTTGTATGTCTTGGCCGTCACTGCGTGCAAGTTCGGTGGCCGGCAGGGTCTGATTTCCGAGATCCGCATGCCATCCGAGCAGATGCCCTATGTTCCACGGTCTTCCCCACTTCTATAATTGACTATCTCATCGACAGATGAGGTGTTTTTCAATGAAATCGAAACTCAGCAGATTCCGAACTGGAATTCCGCACGAGTTTTGAATCGCTTGGCCAGCCGCGCTGCTGGCAGGACCGAATTGCCATGTTAGATTCCACCACTTCTTTGGAGCCGGCCGAGGTTCCAGTACAGGACGAGGCCGCCCTGCCCCCTTTTCCACCGCCAGCCATGCCTGAAGCCAGCAAGTTGCCTCAGAGTAATGGGAATAGTTCTCACGAATGGCTGCGGGACGAACGCAACTTGCTGGAAGGTCCCCGATCGCGGTGGACCGAACTGGTTCGCGTTTTCAAGATCGCCGGGGAGTTCATCCGCGGTTTTCGTGCCCTGCATTTTCAAGGCCCGTGCGTCACCGTGTTTGGTTCGGCGCGGTTTCCCGAACATCACCCGTACTACCAAAAAGCCAGGGAAATCGGTGCCGAAGCGGCTAAGTTGGGTTTCACGGTGATGACGGGCGGCGGACCGGGAATCATGGAGGCTGCCAATCGTGGCGCCAAAGAAGTCGGCGGTCGGTCAGTCGGGTGCAACATCATTCTGCCGAAGGAACAACGCGAGAATCCCTATCTCGATCAGATGATTCTCTTCCGCTACTTCTTCGTGCGGAAAGTCATGCTGGTGAAGTACTCGCAAGCCTACATCATCATGCCCGGCGGCTACGGCACTCTGGACGAAGCCTTCGAAGCCATGACCCTGATTCAGACCGGAAAAGTCTTCAACTTTCCGGTGATTTTTGTCGGTGTCGAGTTTTGGAAGCCGTTGTTCGAATTCCTACGAAACACGCTGCAGGCAAATCGGACGATCGAGCAGCACGACATTACACGCCTGGTGCTCACCGACGATGTGGCCGAAGTGATGGAGCATCTTTCGACGTGTCCCTCTCAGCCGACCCGCGAGGGGCGCGGATTTATTGCGGATCGTGATTGGCTGACCCACGATTGTCCGAAGAAACGCTGGCGCTGGTTCTGGGAGTAGATACCGTGGGACGGGTCTCCAGGCCCGTCAGTCCCTCTTATCATTCCGGCTTTTGCGACACACAGCCTCTCGAATCGAACCAAAACAGGGTCCAATTTGAGGCACGATGGGAGCCGAATTTGGCTTACGTCGCAAGAATTCTGGACGGACGGGCCTGGAGACCCGTCCCACGAATTCAACCGCCGAGTTTTTGCTGATAGAGTCGCTCGACATCCGCCGTTGTCACGGTGATTTCACGCGTGAAACCGGTATGAGTCCGCTCGTAGCGGATCTTGCTGGCGAGCTTGGGCTCTGCGTGTAACGCCTGTGCCAGCCAGCGTTTATCGTCTTCTGGCAGCTTGGCCAGTGCCGGATCCCAGAGGGTGATGGTTTCCATCACCAGTGTCTCCATGCGGGCATCGTATACGTCGTAAGCCATGACCTGAACTCGTTAAAGCGTCGACCTTAGGGAAATCACTCAGAACCAAGATTATAGCCTAATCGAGAACCGTCTGCACTCCAACTGAGTGGCCGGATGGATTAGAGTGAATTGCCGAGCTGTCGCCCGACCCTGAGTCGGCCACCTTCGTTACGGGCAGAACCCGACTCAGAGAGTCGGGCTACGGAAAAACCATGAGTCACATTCTGGTAGTCGACGACGAACCGGCAATTTGCTGGGGGCTGCGAGAGTTCTTGACCGATGACGGTCACGAAGTCAGCGTCGCCGCGTCCGCCGAAGAAGCTCTGCGGATGACAGACACCATCCGGCCGGATGTCGTGGTCATGGATGTCCGATTGCCCGGTATGGACGGCCTGTCCGCGATTCAGCATTTGAGACCCCGCATCGGCACGGCCCCGATCGTGGTGATCACGGCCTTTGGTACGCTTGATACGGCGGTCCGCGCGGTTCACGAAGGTGCGTTTGACTACCTGACAAAGCCATTCGATCTGGATCAGGCCGCGGTGGTATTAAAGCGGGCGATTACGTCTTGTGCTCCTGTTGTCGAAGAAGCCGCCACCCCGCCCCCGAATGACACCGGAGTGGGGTTGATCGGTTCATCCCCGGCGATGCAACGCATCTTTAAGCAGATCGCACTGGTTGCTGCGGCCGATGTCCCAGTCCTGATTACCGGCGAAAGTGGTACCGGGAAAGAACTCGTGGCGCGATTGCTGCACCAGCACAGCGCGCGGCGCGACAAACCGTTCTTGCCAGTCTGCCTCGCTGCCTTGAACCCGGGGCTTGTTGAAAGCGAACTATTTGGACATGCCCGCGGTTCATTTACCGGTGCGACTGAGGATCGGCGCGGAGTGTTTGAATTCGCGGAACGGGGCACGCTGTTGCTGGATGAGATCGGAGACACCCCCCTGCCCCTGCAGGTCAAACTGTTGCGAGTACTGGAAAATCGCGAGTATTCCGTGGTCGGCGACCCGCGCCCGCGGCCGACCCAGGTCCGGATTGTGGCGGCCACCAATCGGTCGCTGTCCGAGATGATTGTCGCCGGAACGTTCCGCGAAGATTTGTATTATCGATTGAGCGTCTTTCACATCGAATTGCCGCCGTTGCGTGAGCGGCTGTCCGACCTGCCTGATCTGGCGAATCACTTTTTGCGATTGGCTTCGGGAAATTCGGCTCAGAATCGATTCGCAGACGGATTTCTCGACGCCTTGCAGCAGCGTCCGTGGGCGGGAAATGTGCGTGAACTGCGGAATGCAATCGAGTATGCCGCGTTGCTGGCTCGTAGTGGTCCGCTACGTGCCGAACACTTACCGCCTCCTTTGCCGATCTCGCAGATGGGTGTTGTCGCCACGCCGTCCGCAGAACTGCAGGTTTCTACTGGTGTGACTCGCTGGGTGGCAGAACTCGCCGAGCAAATGGCGGAATTCGGTGCCGCAACCGATTTGTACGACCGCTTGTTGAGCATTGTCGAACCTCCTCTCATGCAGGCCGTACTCGCCCAGTGCGGGCACAACCGAGCTGCCGCTGCCCAGAAGCTGGGGCTCCACCGCGGAACCTTGCGCCAGAAACTGAAGCAGCACGGGATCGATAAGTAGGTGTTCCCGTGGGATGGGACTCCAGTCCCGTCTGAGCCTGTAACTGTAGACGCAACATAGGTTAACCCCTCGCGAGCTTCGCGCAGCGTCAGGATTGAGTGTCATTGCCGCGACGAACAGACCTTCAACGTCTCCTCTGATGGCAACTCGTGCGCTGCGCGATGTTTGCGAGGGTCAATCGTTGATCGAGTTGAATGGCCACGGGCCTCTGACGGGACTGGAGTCCCATCCCACGCACAGACGCTCGCTTCGCGACGCGACTGGATTCCTTTACAATCCAGCAGAACAACTGGATTGGCACTCATCTGGAATCATACTTGGGAGCAGCACGATGGGCGGTCGCATGACGTGTGTCGGTAGGCTGATGGCAGCCGTGTTCTGTTTGATTGCCTGGGGAATTTCTCCCGTGTCGGCTGCCGAGGCTCCGCCTCCCTATGAGACGGCCGATCCGGCGTTGCGCGTCGTGACGCTCGATTCTGCGGATACGGAATCGTTTCTGGCAGTGAAGCTCGATACGACCGGCCGGATGTTTGTCGGCGGACGTGAAGCCCTGTTTGTGTACGAGCCTTTGGCAGATGGCAAATACGGGCCGCGTACCGAGTTGATGCATTTTCCCGACCACACCTGGGTCTATGATATTGAGATCCGTGGGAATGACATTTACATCCTCACTGTAAGCGCCCTTTACGTGCTGCCTGACGCCCGCATCAAACGCGAAGGGTTGACGATTAAGCGGCTGGTGTGGGGCGTGCCACTGGGACATGTTCACCAATGCTTTCATGGGATGACCTGGGGGCCGGAAGGTGATCTCTACATCGCGAGTGGCGACCCATTGTGGTACTACGGCGACTTTGAACGCCCCGATCACTGGGGGCATTGGACGATGTTCAGTCAGCCAGATAAGTCAGATATTCATCAGCCCAACGCGGAATGGGTGAAAACTCCCTACAACGGTGTCGGCGCCGTGTTTCGCTGCCGTCCAGACGGCAGCAAATTGCAGGTCGTGTCACGTGGCCTGCGGAATAGTTGCGGACTGGTGTTTGATAAAAACTGGAACTTGTTCACTAACGATAACGATCATGAATCGATGCCGGCCGAATATGTCCCCGGCCGCCTCAATCATGTGACTCCGCAATCCTACTTCAGTTGGCCGCGCGGATGGATGGTGTCGAAGACGCCGGATCGAAAGGATTTGCTCGACACGATGATCACGACCATGGGGCGAGCGGTCCCCGTCGGTCAGTCCTACTACGATGACGAATACTTGGGAACTCAATATCGGCATGCCTTGCTGGTCGCACGTTGGTGTACGCGGAAGGTGACTTATTATCCGCTCGAGCCCAGTGGATCGACATTCAAATGTCAGGAGCATGAGCTGTTGATCGGCCGAGATCAGGCCCGGCCCGTGGGTGTGACGGTTGGACGTGGCGGACGGATTTTTGCGACGATTTGTTACATGGCGCAGAACGAGGGTTCGCCCGTCTATAAGAGTGATGTGGTGATGATTACGCGGAAAGATGATCCGGGCGCGGCGCCGTTTGACGCCTATGATGCAACGCAAGCCCCCCTGTCTAAACTTTTTGCTGAGCTGGCGAATCCGAATTGGTCGCGCCGATATGCGGCTCACATCGAGTTACAACGTCGAGTGGCCAATGATCCTAAATACTTTTGGGAAACAAAAGAATATGTAGATGTGAGCGAGAAGAGTCCAGCAGTGCCTCACTGGTTGTGGATTACGGGAACCAGTCGTTCCGCCTCCGCTGACATTTTTCGATTGACTTTAGAACATGCAAATCCTCAAGTTCGGTTGCAGGTCGTGCGTGCCTGGACTGAATTTGAAATCAATCACATCCCGTATCAGGTGCATCGCGAATTCACGGATCAACTGAAGCATTGGCTAAAGGATCCTAATCCACAGATTCAGCTGGCGGGCATAGCGGCCTGTTTTAGTCCGAGGGTGATCGCAGAGATCCCGACCGAAATTCTCACCGGACCTGCACTTAGCGAAGACACTTATTTGCGTCAGGCGGCAACGTTGCTGATCGCACAGCGTGGCACGTTCGATATCATCGGCAACCTGTGTCAGAACGGCAACGTTAAAGTCCGGTTGGCTGGTGTTCTGGCGGCTGGATTTCGATTGACGATGCCGAAGTCGGACGCGGTCCTCCCGACAGAGTTGCCGCTCGCCCCGTGGCGAGCCGAAGACGTCTATACCATCCAGTTTGCCGACGAAAAAGTGGATCTGCGTAAGGTCAACGAGCGGATCGGACTTTACACAGTGGCGGATCATTGGAAAGTAGGCAAACATACTTCGGAGCAGGAGCAGTTATTTGCTTTGCTGGAGGTTCGGCTGGGAGACGAGAGTGAAGCCGTGCGTTCGCAGGCGGCCTACTTCTTGTCCCTGTTGAATGATGCGCGGACTGAACCGTTGATTGCCCGGATTCGCACCGACATCGCTCAGCGCAAGCTGAATCTCGCAGATATCAATCTCGTCCCAAAGGTCTGGGTGGTGGGCCCCTTCGACGATTTGGCCAAGGGTTTTAAGACGATTCATGAGCCCGAAAAATCGATTCCCAATCCCGGGGCCAAGTACCAGTCGGGCAACTTACAGCTCGAATGGAATCCGGTGACGGTGAAGCGGCAGATCAATTTCCTGGATCTGTTTGGACCCTGTGATGGCAAGTCGAGCTACGTCTACTTTCGCCTGGAAAGCAGCAGGAAACAACTGGCGACGTTAGAGGTGGGTTCGGACGACGGCATCAAGGTTTGGCACAACGGGAAACTGGTGTGGACCAACGATATTACGCGAGGCGCCCTGCCCCTCCAGGATTCGGTTCCGTTGAATTTGCAGCCGGGTGGAAATGACATTCTGATGCGTGTTCGAAATGTTGTGGGTTCCACTGGCGGGTATGCTCACTTTCGATCGCTGAGTCCCGTGGTTGCGGTGGCGCCGGACAAGATGGAGGACGGTTCGCTGGCCGAACGTCTGAAGGCCGCGGCGGCGGGTGATTCTTCCGCAGCCAAGATTGCACCCGAATTTCTGACGGTGGATTGGTTAGCGGCTGCCAAGACTGGTAATGCCGAGAACGGCAAGAAGCTGTTTTCAGCGACGGGGCTCGGGTGTGCCAAGTGTCATTCGGCAACGGCGGATACCGCAATTAACGCCGGGCCGAGTCTGGCTGATGCCGCGAAGCGATTCACGGTTTCGCACCTGGTAGAATCGATTCTGTTGCCGAACAAACAGATTTCACCCGTCTTCAAAGCGACGTTGATCGTCACCACAGAAGGCCGCCAGCACATTGGGCTGGTCACGGGTGAGACCGCAGAGAAAATCGAACTCATTCAGATCGATGCGACGCCGGTGTCGATTCCCATTAAAGAGGTCGAGACTCGGAAACTGCAGGATCAGTCGCCGATGCCGCCGGGGCTGGTGAAGACGACGGAAGAATTGCGGGATTTGTTGGCGTTCTTACTGGGGGCGTGAGTTGTCGTAGCCCGACTCTCTGAGTCGGGTGCATTCGTAGATTGAGATGACCCGACTCAGAGAGTCGGGCTACGATCAGATCAAGTTCTTCTTGATCACATCCCAATCGACATCAACCCCCAATCCCGGCCGATCGGTAATCGTGACGATCGGCCCCTTGATCGAGAGCGGATTCTTCGCAATCGAAAACTCGTGGTAGTCAGGGCCCAGAATGTCGCCGGGGAATTTCTCGAGCTGCAGGTTGGGGCAGGCGACGGCCAGATGACACATGGCCGCCGTGCCGATGTCCCATTCCAGGTTGGAGCCGATGCTGCAGGCGATACCGTGCTGAGCGGCGTATTCGACGATCACCTTGGAACGGTGGATGCCGCCGTTCTTGCCGGGATAGATACTGATCACGTCGCAGCCTTCGTTGCGGATCAACTCTTTCGCGTGGACCAGATTGAAGCACATATCGTCGGCCATCACGAGAGGCTTGATCGAGCGGCGGACTTCGGCGATGGCGGCGTAGTCTCCGTCGGGAGTCGGTTGTTCGAACAGTCCGACGTTGCAGTCTTCCAGTTCCTTGCAGGCCGCAATGGCTGTCGCCGCGTCCCAGCCGCAGTTGGCATCGATGACCATGTCTGGACCGGGACCGGCGACCTCGCGCACGATCCGGACCCGTTCGATGTCTTCGGCGGGCTTGGTACCGACTTTCACCTTCAAGGTTGTGAAGCCCTCGGCGATCAGTTCGGTCGCACGCTGGCGGGTCCGTTCCGGGGGATAGGCCCCGATCGAGAATCGGCAACGAATCGCCAGGGGTCGGCAGGCACCACCGAGTAACTCGTAGACCGGTTTGCCCGCGGCTTTGCCTTGAATGTCCCAGCAGGCCATTTCAATGGCCGACTTGGCGAACCAGTTGTGAATGCAGAAACGCTCCATCTGCCGTTCCAGGCCTTCAATGTCATGCGGATCGAGTCCGATAACGGCCGGAGCGAGGACGCGGTCGACCATGGATTGAGCGCCCCAGACGGTTTCTCCACTCCAGCGCGGAGTCACGGTCGCTTCACCGACCCCTTCGATTCCCGCATCGGTCAGGACGCGGACGATCAGGAATTTCGACTCCACGTGCTGGCCGAGGGCGGAAATCATACGCCGGGCGGGTTTTAAGGGGATACGGACGGGATAGGTTTCGATCCCTGTGATTTTCATCATATTCCTGCTGGTTCAAATTGCCGTACACGAGCCGAACGCATCAATGGATTTGGATTTTAATGAAAGTCGTAGGGACGCGCAAGGATCAATTTGGACTGCGGTGATTCATCACCGCTTTCCAATCTCACAGAGGTTAGGTTTGGTTAATTGGTGAGCTTGACGTTCGATGCTCACAAATAGGGCATTTCTTCGTGTCCTTCGTGACCTTCTGTTTAAAAGAATTGGAACAGAAGATCACAAAGGACGCGAAGATTTATGAATGACATCAGTTAGACATTCGGCTGGTTTGCCTGCATCAGAAAGCGGTGATGAATCACCGCAGTCCAAATTGATGCGCTTGGGAAATCGGCGGTGAGTATCTACAATCGGAGGTTGAGAACTGAATTGAATTCCGCCCGAGACCTGCCCAGTGACTCAGATTTTTTCCACTTTAGCCGTCGTTGCTGCCGTTGTGACGACTATTGCATTTGCCTTGGGGATGAGTATCGGCGACGCCACGCTGCGATCGGCTCAGGGGGTTGTGGGGTATCACCTGTTGGCGGGCTTGGGAGCATTGATCTTCACATCGCTGGTCCATGCGATTGTGCTGACCTACTTCATGGGAACCGGCCGCTGGCTGGAAGAAACCACGACGGCCTATCGACTCGACTGGGGTTTTTATCAGGAGAGCAAGGTGCTGAAGTATCGCACCATTATGCTGATGATGGTCTGTTTTCTGTTGTTGATTGTGACCGGCGCGCTGGGGGCTGCGGCCGATCCGGCGTCGGCGGTCGGCTTTCGCGGAGCATGGGGCTTCAGCGGCGGAACAATTCACATGACCGTGGCGTTGTTGACCTGGGCATTCAACTTGCTGGTGAATGTTTATCAGTTTCAGACGCTATCCCGGAATGGTGAGATCGTGAATGCCGTGCTGGGCGAGGTGCGTCGCATTCGGACCGAGCATGGATTGACCGTCTAAGGATCGCTAACAAAACGTCCTGTTGATCGCGAAAATCTTGGACCACGAATCACACAAATGACACGAATCGAAATACTGAAAATGGCCTGCGAGCGAGCAGCACCCCGTCTTCCTAATTCGTGTAATTCGAATCATTCGTGGTAAAAAACCTCCTTCACTGAAGAGATTCAAAGCGGCGGGGCCTAGGTTTTGATAGGCGTTCTAAGAGTCTCGCGAGATCAGCGACACTCTGGCTTCGGCAAGCATCTTCTCTTCTGTTATGATGGCCACCTGCGAGTGGATTTGTTCTTTGGTGTCGCAACGGATTTTGGCTCTTGGCTTCGTCTTCCGCACAGTCTGAATCTGGTTCTTCTGGTGGCCTGGGGCGACAAGTCATTGAGTTCTTCGTGTGTCTGGCGCTGGCCGTCATTCTCTTCAAAGCCTTTCTGATTGAAGGCTACGTGATTACCACGGGGTCGATGGCTCCCACCCTGTTGGGCTATCACAAGCAAATCGTCTGCCCCAGTTGCAGCTACGAATTTGCCCTGGGGATTTCCAATGGTCAGGCGCCGGCTCGAGCCGTTTGTCCCAACTGTGATTTTGCCGGGATCGAGACGGACTCGCTGGTGTTCAATGACGGCGATCAGGTGCTGGTCAGCAAATCGACGTTCAACTGGCGTTGGCCGCACCGCTGGGAAGTCGCCGTCTTTCGCAATCCGAACGATACGTCCGAGGCCTATGTCAAACGGATCGTGGGGCTGCCCGGTGAGCAAGTTCAAGTGCGCCGCGGCGATGTCTTCGTGAATGGTCAGATTGCTCGGAAGGCGCTGGATGTGCAACGCGGCTTGCGGATCCTCGTTCATGACCATGCTCATCAACCGGTGGCGAACGAGTCCGATGATTGGCAGCCGCGCTGGACTGGCGATCAACCGTGGTGGCAACCGCGATCGGCGGGATTTGCGGTGGATACTCGACCTGAAAAAGACCGGGCCGCGCAGTGGGCCTGGCTGACGTACCGACATTGGATTCGTCGCGGGGGGAAGCACTCGACCAGGTTGAAGCTGGCCCAGTGGCCCTCCACGGCTGCCCTGCCCAATCCAAGTTTTGATCCCGTCTTCTACGACGAAAAAAACAGTGAGCTGGTTTGTCGGGGAGCGATGACCGACGAGACTCGAGAACGCCTGCGGGACTCGACGAACGACAGCAAATTTCGAACCGCCATTGAGCAACTCTATACTGAATCGCACATCGCGCCGCTGACCGACTTTTATGCGTACAACCGCCAGATTCCGGGCAATGGTGATTCGGCGGTTGTCCGCGATCTGATGGTGGCCACGAAAGTGGATTTTAAGGCGGGGCAAGGCGAATTTCGCATCGAAATGAACGATGGCTTGGACGTCTATGCCTGGGTCTTCGATACGCGGCAACAGCAAGTGCGGCTGCAGTTGCGAGGCAGCGGTGCCCCCGTGCGGACGGCTCCCCTGCCTGCCAAGTTTGCCCGCGAATCGGTGTTGCTCGAGATGTCGTTGTTTGATCGTCAGGTGATGTGTGTGATGGATGGCAACCTGCTCTTCGAGCCTTGGGAACTGCCTCCGGCGCCGCGCGGCAAGACGGCTCCGCGTCGGCAGGCGCGGATCGGCGCCAACGGGGTTCGGTTGCACGTCTTGAGTTTGCAGTTGTTCCGAGACGTCTATTACACGGCTGACGGAGGGGCCGATACGAAGACTTGGGAGCTGGCTGATCGGTCGGATCACCAGGAATTCTTTGTATTGGGAGATAACAGCCCGATCTCCGTAGACAGCCGCTTGTGGAATCGCGAGGTCGTGCTGACATCGCAACTCTTTATGGGGAAGCCGTTTCTGGTGCATTTGCCGTCTCGGACGGCACAGTTGAATTTGGGGAACTGGCAAGGACGCCTGCGTGTTCCAGACTTTTCCCGGATTCGCTATATTCGCTAGGTGCGTAGCCTGACTCTCCAGAGTCGGGCGCTGGTTCGTTGTTGGAATGCCTTTACCGTGTGCACGGATAGGGGGCGTGAGAGAGTGCCAGTGTGTGAGGGTATGAGAGTCAGGAATAGTCCAATCGACTTCGGACTAGACATTTACTCCGTTACTCTCGCACCCTCATACTCTCACGCACTCCCTTAAATCGCCCGACTCTGGAGAGTCGGGCTACGGTGTGGTTGATTTTGTTGAATATCCTGGCACCCACAACGAATACGTTGTCGCCAGATTTTGTTTTGATTGATTGCGTTTGAAACCAGAAGGCCGAGACATCCATGAGTGCCTCGAATGTCATGTCCACACCCCTCAGTCCTGAAAGTCAGGCGGCTCGGGCCGAGGCGATTCGGATCGCCAAGACTCAACCGGCGACCAAGGTTGAGGCACGGTCGAAGGAAGGGCCGCGGGATGGTTGGCGGGATACGATTGAATCGATCGTGATCGCCTTCATCTTTGCGTTTCTGTTCCGTACGTTCATTGCCGAAGCCTTCATTATTCCCACGGGATCGATGGCCGAAACGTTGTATGGCCGGCACAAGGATGTCCATTGCACGCAGTGTGGCACCCGGTTTCGCGTGGGGGCCAGTGAAGAGGTTGATCGGGAAAATGGATATTACCGCCCGGAAGGTCGGTTGAAGTACGGTTTTTGTCCGAACTGCCGGTTCCAGATGGATATCGAAGACGATCTCCCCTTCGCCGGAGATCGGATTCTCGTCAACAAATTCCCGTATGAATTCGTCAATCCCAAGCGTTGGGAAGTGGTCGTCTTCAAGTTTCCCGAGGATCCCAAGGTCAGCTATATCAAGCGCTTGATCGGGCTCCCCGGCGAAACCATTTCGATCCTAGCGGGCGATCTCTTCCGACAGACCGGACAGCTGGAAAAATCCGAGATTCTGCGAAAACCGCCCGACGTCCAACAGGAAACGCAGATTCTGGTCTACGATAATGACAAACCGGCCAAGGTCCTGCTGGACCAGGGTTTTCCGGAACGCTGGGCACCGGTCAAGGGTCTCGATCCCGAACAAGTTGACCCCGCGGGTTGGAAACAGGATGCTGCAACCCGATCATTCGCGATTGATGCGACTCAGAAACCGGCGGACTCGGCCGAGTCCTGGGTGCGGTATCGCCACTATGTCCCGCAATCGGTGGACTGGCAGCGGGCGTTCGATGGCAAGCGGATTGAGGCCGCTCCGCAGTTGATGCTGATTGCCGACCATTATTCCTACAACAGTGGGTACTGGGGCAGCACCCCGGTCAGCGATCCGGAAAGTGATTCTGTCGGCGAGCACTGGGTCGGTGAACTGACCTTAAATTGTGAGTTGGAAGTCCTGGCCTCGCAGGGGCAAGTGACGCTCGAACTGGTTGAGGGCCGTCGCAAGTATCATTGTGATTTTGACCTCGCCAGCGGCCGCACGACCCTCAGCTATCAGGACGAATCCTTCCGCAAGGGGGCTGAGGGAACGCTCGAAGATATTGCTGTCGGCGAGGCGATCACGGCGGTGGGGAAGGTGGGCAAGTATCAGTTGGTCTTCGCGAACGTGGACGATCGCCTGTTGCTGTCTGTTAATGGCAAGTGGATCGATTTCAAAAACCAGGATCGGCCTGTGGATGGTTCGTATGAGTTTCCGCAGGTCGTATCCGAGCGGATTCCCACGCATCAGGATCTATCGCCGATTGGTATCGCAGTGCGGCAGGCCAATGTGCGGGTCGGCAAGCTGCTGATTGAACGCGATACCTACTACACCAACAAACGGGATCGGGACCCCCATAATCCCCGGATGCTGTTGCAGGATCCCACGCGCTATGCGAATGACTACGCGAAGTTCATCGAAAAGGACCGCTTCTCACTCTCGCCGGACGAGTTTCTGGTCTTGGGCGATAACAGCCCGCGCAGCCTGGACAGCCGATTGTGGGAGCAGCGTCCATCGCATCCTTATGCGGTGAATCGCAGTCTGCTGATCGGCAAGGCGTTTCTGATTTACTGGCCGCACGGGATGCCGTTCCCCAACGGACGCGGGTATACCCCCAAGTTCCTCAAGAAATTCGGTCGGCAGCTGTACTTCTGGCACCAGGAGATCCGGCGCGACCAGCAGGGGAACGAGTATCAAGCAGATACGGACTACGCCGCCAATGCGATCCCCTTCCTGCCTCAGCCGATGCCTTGGATGGCAAAGGAAGGCCGGTGGTTCAAGTGGATTCGGTGATGACGTGCGCGTGGGATGGGTCTCCAGGCCCGTCCGAGCCCGTAATAATCGACGCGACCAAGTGTCATGCTAGGGAGCTTCGCGCAGCGCACGAGTCACTTTGCAAGACGTTCTTGAATTCTCCACGTCGTAGAGCAAGCACCTCGTGCGCTACGCGAAGCTCGGGGGAATTGAATCTGTGTTGCGCGGAATGTTACAGGCTCGGACGGGCCTGGAGAGCTGTCCCACGGTAAAAAGAAAGATCGCCGTGGCCGTTCAGAGGGGGGTGAACGACGACGGCGATCGGGAAACGGACGTTACTTGCACGCAGCACAAGTCACGCCAGTTGGTCGCGATCCGCAGTTGCGGTAATGTGAGCGGAGGTATTGGCCCGCTGGAATATTGATCGACCGGTCATTACGGGTTCTTCAGAATTCGCGTCGCGAGTCGGGTTCGGCGGGTTTTGGCGACTGTAAGGTTGATTTTGCGGTTCGCCTGTCGCCTGATTCTCCGAGTCGGGTCTGTTCGACGTTGAATGCACCCGACTCGGAGAGTCAGGCTGCAGGACCGGCAAACCGGTCCGCCACGAATAGGGTTCGGGCTTCCACATATTCGAGCGATTTCGCCACCGATTTCGCCGATTCCGCTGGCATTCGTGGAAGTAACCTTGCAAAATGGATCCTGATCCGAGCCGGACAAGAAATTGCCTGGTTCGCAGTTCATCTTCAACGCATCACGAGCGGACGGAAGGCACCTATTGTGCAAGGCCTCTCCGCTTGAAATCTATTTCTCTGGTGCAGAATCGAACTTATTCTCGAATTTGCATTTGAGAATGGACCAGTTGTCGGTTTAAGATGATTATCGGATTAAGGTCTGCGGCCGCCGGACACTTTCATTTGATCCATTTGAATCTGGGGTTGCCTGCAGAAAACGGTGAATTCTTCTGACCTCGATGAGCAATCACGGGTTGGGGAACTGACCGGCCAGCGAGGGAATGGATGCGAAACACTCGTCAGAGCTTCTGACCAATTGAGTCATATATGCAGGTGTTGCTGAGGATTGCGAACGGAAAATCCAATGTGCGGAAGGTCCGAATTCAATCGGATACCGTGATTGGACGAAGTCCGGACTGCCAGCTCAAGGTGGCCTCGAATCAGATCAGTCGACGACACTGTCAGATCGTGATTCGCGACACGGTCGTCGCCATCAAGGATTTGGGAAGCGCTAACGGTACGTTCGTCAATGGTCGGCAAGTCCCTCCCGAGGTGGAAATTCCACTGACTCCGGGGACTCGGGTGATGCTCGGCCCCCTGCAATTTACCGTGGAATACGACTTGCCCGGGATGCCTGCCGCCGCAGCATCGGCACCCGTCGCGGCGGTGGCTGCGGGCAGTACCGTCGCTGAGGCGCCGAAGGCGCAGGTAGCGGTGGTTGAATCTCAATATCAGCCGCAAGTCCATGTCGACACATTGCAGGCTGTCCCGCCGGATGGTAAGACCCCCGTTCCGTATGTCGTCGTTCCGCCCCAGCAGATTCCACCGCAGTATGCTCCGCCTGCGGTCGCTCCGGCGGCTGTCGCAGTGGCCGTGGCGGCCCCGCTTGCTCCGGTAAATCATGTTGCGATACCGCCCGCGCCTGTGCCCGCTGCTGTTGCTGTTCCTGCGCCGGTTGTCGCCGTGGCATCCCCAGTTGTTGAACCTCCAGCTGCCACCGTCATGATGGCCTCCCCGTTCGCGCAGCCACCAGCGGCGCCTGAGTTTTTTCTGCCGGGTGCCGAGGCGACCGTGGACTCCGAGCAGGAAGACACGGGGGGATTCAATTTCGGGATCTTTGCAGCCAGTGGATCGGACGTGGTGGTCGAATCCGCGGCTGAGATCCCCCTGATGTCGGAGCCAAGCCTCTCCGAGCCTTCGAAACCGGAATCTGCCAAGCCTGCGAAAAAAGGCCTGTTGCAGATGTTCGGCTGGGGCAAGAAAAAAAACGCCACCCCCGAGCCAGAACCCGCACCCGCACCCGAATTGGTCGCCGACTCCGAGGCGACCATCGCGTTTGCGGCGCCGCCCATGGAAGAAGTGGCCGCAGGTGCTGGACTGTCCTTCGAGATGCCAGTCGCGGAAGATGCTGCGGTGGCCGACTCCTCCTCCTCGGACGAGTCCCTCCAGAACTTTTTCGACAACTTTAAGTAGACCCTTCGCTGGGCACTCGCTAAGTTGTCTGCTGTTGGCGTGCCGATCCGTTCGCTCCGCCGGCGCATCCGTTTCACTGATCTCGCCAGGATCTGTTTCCGGCAGCGGATTGGTGCGATTCTTTTGATGACTATTTTGCAGGAATGACCATGTCCGACTTGGCGGCCGAAGTGCTGGCTCTGAATCAGAAATTGCTGAATTCCATCGTCTCTGGCGATTGGGCGACCTACACCCAATTATGTGATCCGGCCATCACGTGCATCGAGCCCGAAGCCCGCGGCCAGATCGTCTCGGGACTGCCCTTCCATAAGTACTATTTCCCGGAAGCTCCGGTCGCCAACTGCAAAAAGAATGTCACGATGTGTTCGGTCAATGCCCGAGTCGTGGGTGATGTGGCGGTATTGGCCTACATCCGATTGACCCAATATGTGGATGCGAACGGTGCGGCACAAACCGGTGCGGCCGAAGAGACCCGCGTCTGGGAACGCAAAGCTGGAGCCTGGAAACACGTCCATTTCCATCGTTCGCCATTGGCCTAAGTGCTTTATAGGTGCGTCTACGTCAAGCAATTGTGTGAGAGTGCGAGCGTATGAGGGATGGAGAGTAGGAGGAAGATGGTACATCGACTCTTAAATGTCTGTACGCTCGTAACTCCGTTACTCTCATACCCTCTCACTCTCACACTCTTCACAATCCCACGTCCGTCTTGATTCTGGCGTACTTCCCTTGAGTCCGCTGAGGGATTCTGGTGATGCTATTGACCGGAGAATGAACGGTGACGTTGATGAATCGCGCCTCTGCCTGTTTTCTTGCCGCCTGCGGTGTGTTGTGCCTGACCAGTTGTCAGCAGCCGGCGACCGACAATACTCAGGCGAGTCTGCCCTTTCAGGGGCAGACGATTCGGGTGGCGGTTCCCAAAGGCTGGGGATTTAAGGACCAGTGGGAAGTACAACTGGAAGAATGGGGAGCCCGGACCGGTGCCAAAGCCGAACTGGCTGAAGTCGACATGGCCGATGGTTCGGGGCCGCTCCTGAAAGCAGACAGTGCGCCGCAGTTGATCATCATGCCGTGGACTCGGCGCGGAGAACTACTCGCGGGTCACAAATTGTTGCCATTCCCGGATGATTCGCTAGTTGAGTCGAAACTGGATTGGAATGATCTGTTTCAGGGATTGCGGGAAAAGCAGGCCCAGATCGATGTGGGACCGGGACTGGCACCAATTGGTTCGCCGGTTCTCGTCTGTTACTACCGATCCGATTTGTTGGAAAAAGCGGGCCTCAAGCCCCCCGAGACGTGGGATGACTACCAGTCGTTGCTCGATCAATTGGAGACCTGGGCGCCTGGTCTGATGGTTGTTGAGCCCTGGTCGCCGGAGTTTCGCGCCACGATGTTCTTGGCTCGGGCGTTACCGTATGTGAAGAATTCCGGCCAGTATTCCGTGTTCTTCAACGTCGAAGATGGGGCTCCGTTCATCGCTTCGCCCGGCTTCGTCAAAGGCTTGGAAATGGCTCAAGCGGCCATGAAAAAGCTCTCGCCGGAATCGCTGAAGCACGATCCAGTGACCTGTCGCAATCTTGTTGTAACGGGAAAAGCAGCGTTGGCGATTGGATTAGAAAATGGCCCCGCAGCGGGCGGATTCAATCTGGGCGCGACGACCCCAACGGCCGAGAAAGCCGCTGCGGCCGAAAAACGCGGTGAGTCGGTCGCAATCGGCTTTTGCCGGCTGCCCGGGGCGACAGAGTTCTACAGCACGGCGTCGAACGATTGGGCCAAGACAGAGAATCAAGCAGCCAATTTTGTCACCTTGAGCGGATTTGCTGGATTGTGTGCCGCGGTTCCGAGTGGTACCAAACCCGAGCAGGCCTCGGCCGCATTGAATCTGTTGGCGGCACTGCTGCTGGATGCTGGAACTCCTTTTCCGCCAGGTGTGAAGTCGCTCTGTCGCGAAAGCCAAACTCCCGACGCAGCACTCTGGACCGGGAAAGACCTTTCGGCCTCCGAAGCGGGTAAGTACGTCGCCGCGGTGGGTAAAAGCCTGCGTGATCGGCAGCAAGCGAGTGAACTGCCAGTCGTCGGGCACGCAGAGTTTCGGGCGGCTTTGACTAAGGGATTGACCTCCTGTCTGGAACAGGGCCAAACGCCAACGGATGCCTTGAATGCGGTCGCCGCCGAATGGAGAGAGATTCTCAAGAAATTCGGTGCTGCAGAGGTCTTATCCAGCTATCGCAGTGCATTGGGGCTCAGTCGACGGGACGCGTCTTAGCTGGGCGGTGGAAGACTAGCGACCCCTGAATCTCTCACATCTACAACGGTGCGTGGCGCGTTGGTACGCGCGTCTCCTTCTTGGTAAACTGCTGCGGCTGTGCAGAATCGAGGCGTCGCCTGGTGATCCATCTGGCCGCCAGAAGCGTTCTCGTTCCCATGCAGTACAGCCATTAAGTTAGATCAAACTTTTGGAGTTCCCTGACTCATGAGTACGACACCCGCAGATTCACCCGATCCGGCCAAGACGCTGAGCGCCAAGCCGCACACCAAAGATGAAGTGCCGGCACGGATTTTTCTCGTGTCCTATCCGAAGATTATCTTCCTCTACCCGACTTTTCTGATGAGCCTGTTCGCAGGCATCTGGTTCAATTTCCGCGGAGATGCCCTCCCCGACACGACGGCGTACGTGATTACGTCGCTGTTCCTGGGCATCTTCACCATGAACCTGGTTGTCTTTAGTTTTGACTTCCCGCGGACGACTTCGCTGACGCTGTTCTTCTTCATCGCGGCATGTGTGCTGGGAATGTTCCTGACGTTCCAGTTCTATCCCGAGTGGGCGGGAATCCTGAAATCGATCTTTGGGAAGATTCATCCCTACGCAAATGCAACGTTCTTCCACCTCTTCAGCTTCATCCTGGGGGCGATCTACCTGGTCGTCGTGTTCAACCTGCAGTTTGACTACTGGGAAGCTCGGCCGAACGAATTGCTGCACCATCATGGTTTGTGGAGCGACCTCGAACGGTTCCCGGCCCCGAACCTGCGGATTTCCAAGGAAATCAACGATGTCTTCGAATACCTGTTGCTCCGCTCGGGGCGACTGGTGCTGACTCCCAGCAACGAACCGCGGGCGATTGTGCTCGACAACGTCTTGTTTATTGATCGCAAAGAGCGTGCGTTGACGCGAATGCTGAGTGCCTTGCAGGTGCAGGTGCGGACCGATTCCTAATGTTGTAGCCCGACTCTCTGAGTCGGGTGCTTTGACGAAGAGTACCCGACTCAGAGAGTCGGGCTACGATGAGGCTGCGCCTCATTTCCCAAACCCGGTCAATGTCCCGCCGCAGGCCACCAGTGTGGTGTGCGGCGTGGCAAACACCTGGACTTCAGGCTGGTCGGGAGGCAGGCTCAGCCGCTGCAAGTAGGCCCCGGACGCCGCATCGCAGACCGCGATCTTGGACTCAGACGAGCCAGTTCGTGTGGGATAGCCCAGCACGGTGTCACCACTCATTTGTACGTGCCACGGCACGTTGGGATCGCCCAGATAGCGTTCCCAGATCAGGTCTCCATCCGCCAGTCCCAGTACTCTTAAGATGCCGCCGGAGGCGACGTAGACGCGTTGGTCCGTGCAATGAATTGCGGTGCGAGCATCCTCAATCAATGACTGCCCGGGGTACGCCTTCCACAGCACATGCCCCTGTTCCGGGTCAACCGCCACCAGCATCTTGCCATCCATCAAAATCAGGTTGATGTTGCCGTAGCTCAGAACCTCAGGATAGGAAATCGACTGCGAAATCGCTTCCTGCCACGTCCAAATGCGAGGCCCCTCCGCACTCTGCCACGCAGCATTTGGTTTTGCCCAGGATTCGATTCTTCCCAGCGGACCCACGGTCACTAGCGTGCCGTCGTCACGCATTGTCGGGGGGCGGAGCCAGTTTGCAGTATCAGTCGGAAAACGCGCCAGTTCGGCCCCATTTGTCCGATTCAGGACGATGACATTGTCCGGTGCGAGTTGCCCGATCACGACGTGCTTCGCACTCAACCCCCACCCAGCAGACATTCCGCGAGTTGCCGTCCGTTGCCAGAGCACGCGACCTTGATTGGTATCCCAGGCGACGATGTCCCGCGTTCCCTGTCGAGCCAGCAAAGTGTCACCGAGCAGCGAAAAATCGTGCAAGGGTTCGCGGGTCGCGACCCATGCAGGAGCGGAATCAATTCGTACCGAGATCAGTTGATGAGAGGGCCGGTCAATCGTTTTGCTGCCCTGTCCGACACTGTGCCGCCAGACGGTCTCACCGTTGGTGACCGAGACGGCTCGCACTTCGAACTCTGTTGCCAGGATCAGTTTTTCAAACGCGAATCCCGCCCATTTCACGGGATGCGATAACTCCAACTCCCAACGCGGCTGGCCGTCGGACAAACTGACGCAGGTCAATTGCGGACGATTGACCAGAACACAGGCCGTCTCAATCGATGGTGCGATGCCGACCGGATAAACCGCACGCTCCCTTGTGGCATACGTAAGTTCCCATCGTCGCCGCAGCGGCCACGGATACGACGCGTTGCCCGTCAGCGCATCCTGAGCAACATACCGAGGTTGCTGCAGTCGCTCGCGAACCAATTCTTCCAGCGGGACCGATCGATCAAGTTCGGAAACCATCCTGTCCGCCGGGCCGATGCGAAGTGCCTGTTTCCACGCAGTCGACGCTGCCGCCCACGCCTGTTGCGATTCCAAGCTCCGCGCAATTCCGCACCACACGCGGTTCCGCTCGTCGTTCGTTTCGACAACGCTGGAGAGTTCCCGCAGCGTTCTCAATGCTTCGACGGGTTCCGCTTTGAGACGTTTCTCAGCTGAGGTAATTGCGGGACCGATCGAAGATTCGTTGGATGCTGTCGAGCGCCGGCTAGTGACGCCTCGACGAAAGACATCGTGATATTCAGTAGTCCGTTCCAGCCAGGTGAAAGACCCGACGGCATTCGTCGATGTGGCGGCTTCAGCCTTGGAGGCCAGCTGCTCGCTGACCCAGGAGACCAGACCGCTGGGGGCTGATAGAGGGGTGTGCAGTTGCCAGCGGACGCGATTCCCCGCGTGACGGCCTGCGAGTTGGAGATCCAAGTCATCTCGGTGAGTTAATGGGCCGTCAGATTTAACTGCCCCGCGCGTTCGTGTTGCGATGCCATCGAAAGTTTCGCCCAAGAGAGTCGGAGCCGCAGTGGGATCGGTCTGCGTCAATTGCCAGGCATGTCGGAGTCGGGCGTCGAGTTCGCGATCAGACGCTTCGGCCGCCAGCGGTCGTCCCATCCACTCGTCGCCCGATCGAGCCAACCGACTGGCCGCCAGGAACTGATCCGCGGCCTCACCCCAGTTTTGTGCTTCCACCGCGTCGCGGGCCAACGTCCACGCTCGGGCCGCGGGGGCCTTACGCCGGGTGTATTCGGGTTTCGGCTTTTTCGACCGTTGCGGTGCCGGACCGCGATCCGAGAAGACCGCCAGGCGATTGGGCTGAGCAACCAAGAGATGATGTTCCGTCATCACGAGATTGCCCCCATACTGTCCGTGCATGGCAAACAGCGGCATCCGTTGTTGAATCGCGCCGGTGGTTTGATCGACCACAAAAATCTCTTCGTGAGTCGGCCAGTAGATCGTATCTTCCACGAGCAACCCGCGGCCGAAGCCATGCGATTCGGGATCCGGATCGCCGATCTTCCACAGGACTTTTCCCGAGTCCGTGGCGATGCCCCACAATTCGGCCCCCGATGCAAAGACCATCCCTTTCGATACGCCCAGCAACGATTGAATCGGGCTGTGAAATGCACGTTTCCATTTCAACAAGCCTGTTTCGGCATCAAACGCCATCAGTTCGTCAGAGTCGATGGGGGCCACATACAACGTCCCGTCGGCGAACATCGCAGGCAGCGGCCCGCGTTGCAGCCGCGCGGCGAATTCATGCCGCAGTTTCGTGTCCTCGACGCGGGGATAAGACACAATCCACTTGATGGTTCCTGCCCGTGGATCCAGGGCCGCCACGGCTCCCATGTGCGTTGTGTAGTACAACGTCCCCTCACCCCACGTTAGCAAGTGCTGATTGACATCGAACTCGTTGAAGTTGGGATTTGTCTGGCCGACGCACAGCTTGCGATTCCAGATCAGTTTTCCCGTGAGGCTGTCGAAGCAGGCGACATTGGACTGGGGCTGCGGATTCAAGCGGCGCAGGCCGACATAGACGCGGCTGCCGACCACCAGCGGCGAGCCTTCAAAGTTCCAACCGCCCGCTTCGGGATCAATCGTGGAGGCGTACGTTTCCCAAATGAGTTTCCCTTCGCTGTGAGCCAGATCGATACAGACCAGCCGCCCGGACCGCTCGTTGCTGTAAGGTTGCACGGAACCCATGCGCGCATACAGCCGCCCGTCCGCGACGGTCATGGTAAAGCGAGGCAGGCCAATATTGCCGACGGGGCCTTCTCCGATGTGGCGCGGCACATTGGCGTTTTCGGGATGGGATTGTCCGCCGATATAAATGCGCGCGTCGGTCACATCATCGGACCAGGCTGGCTGGCCCGTTGACAGCCGATAGCCATAGATGTGTTCGTCGTCATTGACCAGCACCAAATCGCCGTAAACGACTGGAAAATAGCACAAGCCGCCGATGGATCCCGGTTGAAATCCGCGGCGCTGCTCTTCGCCGAACGGTCGCAGGCTGGCCTGCCAGCGGAGCGATCCCAGTTCGGCTGCCTGGGTGTCAACGTGATACCGCTGAGGACTGCCAGCGAATGTCTCGACGACACTGGTTTGCACGGGCACGGGCCAGTTCTCAGCTTCTGTGGCGACGTCTTTCAGAATCTTCGACAGGTTTCCCTTCCGGCCTGCCAAGTGGCCGTCAGCATTGGGATAGCGCTCGGCAAACCCGGCGATCTCACGCTGGACTTCGAGGTGATCCCCGGACTGAATCGTACACAGGATCAAACGCGCCAGGACCAATCCCAGATCGAGATCACTGTCGGGATAAGCCAGCCAGACGACGGGTTCCCCCAGTGCCTTGGGGCGCGGCGGTGGGAGGATCTGTTCCCAGTAACTGCGGGCCCGCCAGATATCCCCGGCATCCCAGGCCAGATCTCCCAGCAACAGCAAGGCGTCGTCGGCGAAACTACAGCAATACCCCTGCTGCAGTACCTTGAGGAGCAATGTTTCGTCGTTGGTCTCGCGGCCGGCGTCGAAGCTGGGCTTGAGGACGGGGTCGAGTTGCTGTCGATAAATTCGCAAGCCCTCGGGTGGCAATCCGGCGGCCAGCATCTGCACGTAGTTCTGCACGTTGACGTAGCGTCCGGGCGTGGTGGCGACCAGCTTTCCCACGTGGACGTCACTGATGCTGCGAAGCAATTCAATTGCTTCCGGCAACTGCCCGACTCGCAGGTGCGTCTGCACGGTGGCGAATTTCTTCGTCGCGGCATTGTCGATGTCCAGCAGCAAAGTCTCGTGCAGCTGTTTCGCGCGGGGTCCCTGAGCCCCCAGCGGTCCCGCCAATCCAACCAGCAACCAGACGGCACACAGGCTCCGCAAGACGGGCGGAAATTGTCGCATCATATCCAGGTCAACTTTCCGAATTGCATTTGGCGAACCCGTGGCGGACGCTGCCAGCGTCTGCGTCAAAGAACCCTGGGGCTGACGCCAAAAGGCACTCACTTTGTGGTAGGACAAATCAGCCGCTGGGCGTTAGCCCCCGGTTCAGGGCAACAATTTACTCGAATTTCCAAAGGAACCGGACGCTAACGCGTGCCGGCTGATTGGCCAAGTCTCAAAGTGAGTCCATTTGCCTGACGCCACTGGGCTCACCCTGCCGCACCTAAAATCGCCGCTCAATACTTACCTGAGGGCCTCATATTGTCCCCTGATGCGTGTGTTTGGACAAGGTGGGATATAGAATGAATATGCTTC
>JAKFVC010000134.1 GCA_021732415.1 Planctomycetaceae bacterium | reverse complement strand
GGGGAGAGGGGCACTCCGAGCGTCGTTCGACCTGTTTTTTCCAGGTCTTTATTCGGTTGTTCTCATCTCAGCACTGCGAGTCGCAAGTGAATCGTGCCCCTCTCCCCGGAGTACCAGGGCGAGGGGGACCGTTTCTTTCATTTTTGTAGCAGTATTGCTTTGGCGTCATACTGAGACGCACAAAAGCCCCTTCCGGAACAACATCCGGAAGGGGCTTCGACATTTTTTCCTGAACAGGCAGGATGCCTATCCTACGAATCGGACTACTGAGCCACTGACGGAATCACCTGGCCGTTGTGCTCGCTGTGGGCCGATTGCGGCCACCAGTAGGCCGAGGTCAGGCAGGCGGCGACGAACACCGTCTGAGCCATCCAGAAACTCCAGACGGGCAGGTGGGATTCGTGCATGCTGCCCATCATTCGGCCAGCCAGCGAGTTGAGATCGTGCATCATCATCTGCGCCGAGGTTGCGGCCAGAACTGCCGTGCCTGCATAGACGATCCAGCGGAAGCGGTCCAGGATTTGGATAATGGTCGAACTGAAGACCAGGATCGTGGCGATCGAGAGCACCAGTCCCATGACCATCTGCCAGGGATTCGAATTGCTGACACCCGCGATGGCGATCACATTGTCGAGGCTCATGACCAAGTCTGCCACCACGATGCGACCAATGGCAGTCCGCAAATCACCACCTTTGCTGGCGGCTTGATGTTCAGAACCTGTCGCGTCCTGCAGCAATTTGCAGGCGATCCACGCCAGCAGTAAAGCGCCGCCAAACCGCACGCCGGGGATCATCAGGATGTAGCCCACGACCAACGTCAGCACCAGCCGCAATCCAATCGCAAACATGCAGCCCCAGAGCATCGCCTTGCGACGCTGTTCGGCAGGCAGGTGATGTGCGGCCATCGCAATCACCACGGCGTTGTCGCCGGATAGCACAATATTAATCAGCACGATTTGCATAATCGCGGTCATCGACAGCAGTAGCTCGTTCACATTTCACCTTCACATAAATCTGAGGGGGTTTCAGTCGTAATTTCGCGGTTGGGAGACGTCGGACAGTTTCAACTTTTCGCGGTCAGGAGCGAGACTCTCGCCAGATAACTCGTGCGAGAACACGTCTAATAAACGACCACGTGTGGAATCGATTTCGGGATGGGAGCCATCGCCACGAGCACTGCCAAGCGATGTTGATACCGAGAACCAATACCCAATTACTCCCGCTGTCAGTCAACCAGCAGGTCATCGCACGAGAGCCCTCAATCGCATTGGATGTGCGACGAGACCCGGCGACTGCCAGCGCGGACTGCAACGGAATTCTTCACAAGATGAGCGGATTTGAACGCGATCCACTCCACGATGATGACCACTGCGCACTGCTCGACAGGGCTGTCAATCAGTCCCGCCGTGACTCAACAGAATGCCTGAGCGAAATTCGCCTGACGTTCAGTGAGACCATCGGTACCCAAGAATGCCCTTCGAGGATCGAAAAAAATCGGCTGGTTTGAGACTCGCCCACGCTGAACCGACTACGCGGCAGCAATGAGAAGGCTCAACGCCGGCACGCCAGCGCCGGCAATCCTGACGTTCAAAAAATCAGAGGTGTGTGACTCGGGTAGAGTGGTTGTATAGATGTTCTAACATTGCCCCTGAGTTGAAACCTGTCAAGCAAATTTGCCCCAGCTTGTCCAAACAGAAAGACAGAATGCCCCCTACTTTCGCACCACTCGTTGCAGGACTGGAATTCAGCACTCAGGGGCGTCAATTCGGTTGTAAATAGTGCAACGATCCGCGATGCGATTGCCCTTAATCTTGATGTGGTTTGTGTGAACGTTCAGAGTTCTCCACTTTTGTGCCGACAGAATCGACCTGTGTTGGAGATTCCGCAAAGTTGGTAAACTCAGAGAAAGTAGCCTTCATGGCTCCGCGTGAAGAAGGCCGAGTACACGGACACGCGGAGAAAACACTCCACGTCGACAGCACGCTCGGCTCTCTTCACGCGGAGCGATGAAGGCTACTATGGAAGACTTCCTTGGCAGCTGCTTTTGAGTCACGTAAGCCCGAATCAAAGATGACCAACCCGACGGAAATGACTCCCCTGGCTTGTTTGATTTGTCCGCTTTGCGGTGGGACGAACGCCTGTGCCCCCGCCGCCTGCGGCACATTTGACACGCCCTGCTGGTGCGCCCAGCTGAAGTTTGGTGCCGAGTTGCTGCAGAGTGTGCCGGATTCTCAGAAGGGCCGGGCGTGCATTTGCGAGAGTTGTGCTCGAGCGGCAAATGCGCCTGCCAACTGCTGAGACCACCGGTCAGTTCTGCTGGCCTCTAAACGAGCACGTCGCGCTGTCTGGACTCAGCATGGGGGCACAACTCGGTTGCCGGCGCGAATGTCCTCTGTGCGTTGGATGCATTCGCTGAATTGCGAGAGCGTGCAGCGTAAGTGTCGTCTGATTAATTGTTTGCGCTACTCTGCCTCCTGGTGTCATTCATTCCATTGCTGGCCGAGCCGGCATTGCTCGCCCCATCGATTTCCCACTCCTGTCTGTGGCACAAAATGCGCTAGATTAATGCACAGCCCCTCGGGGTGGCGTCCGCATTGCGCATTGCGGCATGTTGTTCTGCAATATCCAATGGGGACGGGACTCTTTTGGAGACGCCGATCATGAGAATTGAAAAGCTGTCCGAGTGGATCATTATCGCAATTCTGCTGGCAATTAGCGCCAATTCCTGCTTCCATCCGCTGCTGGTCGCCCAGCAACCTGTCTCGGGGGCTCAAATCCAGAGCCAGGTTGGTTCGGATCCAAAACCGATGCCGGACCCGATTCCTGATCCCAAACCTCCCAAGCCCGATCCCAAACCAGACCCCAAGCCGAAGGCGTGATTCAGCGGAATTCTGGAGGCATTGCACTCGGATTCCTAGAGTCGGACTCGGCGATGGACCGATGGATCTGTGGCATTGCGATGGCTTATTGTCGGAATCACGTGTCTCCCACCTCTCGGGTGTTGCCAAAATCGGACGGATTTGATTTTACAACCGCCAATGAGCGGGTATTATTTCAGAGCGATCTCGAATTGGGACGACTTTCAAACAAGTCATCAGCGAGCGGAGAAAACTCGGGGAGATGCAATCTTGAGCGGGACGTTGCAGGACCGTTTTAGCTTTGTGGCTTTTGGTCCTTATGGGCCGGTGTATATTCAGTTTCCCTGGACGCTCTCAAGATCCGACTATACAGCCGCTCATTCTTCGGGCCGCGCCGACCATCTGGGATTGAGCGCCAACGGCTGGCCTGTGCAGCGAATTACCAAGGGCCGGTATCGAGTCATGGAACCCGATGGCTGCGTGGAAGTCGTCAGCGACCACCCATGTGCCCCCTGAACCGACTCGAATAGACAAACTCGAAGCGCAAGCGAGTGCATTACCTTCGAACGGAGGGGCAGAATGCACTCGCTTGCGCTTTTTGAAATTGTGCCTTTCAGCCCGGAGGGCTCGACGTAGGTAGCCAGAGGCGGAAGCCTCTGGATTTCAGGCACCAACTCAAGTTCCCGCCCCGGAGGGGCCGGCGACATTCGGCGGCCCCTCCGGGGCGCATCAAGATAATCTCCGTCCTTTCCAGAGGCTCCCGCCTCTGGCTACCTACGTCGAGCCCTCCGGGCTGAAAATACGAATATGAATCGGAGTCGATTGCGCAAATTAAGACTTGCGCTTCGAGCTTGTATGAACGGTCAGACCTTACTTCTTGACCCATTCCGGAGCCGGTTCGATTTGCACCGCTGGCGGATGTCCGGCGTCTTTCCGCCCGCTCCCGGCCAGTCGGCTGATCACTCGGACCGTCATGTCATGATCGCAGGCGATCTGGCAGCTCAATCGAACGCCAGACACCCCTTTCGCGGCCAGCACGTTGCGTTCAGCGACCGTCATCTGATCGGGTTCGCCAGCGACGAATTCCACACGGCAAGTCGTGCAACGGGCCTGGCCACCGCACGCATGCAACTGATCAACGCCGGCATCTTGCTCCAGCGCCAATACTAACCGCTTTCCGGCTGGAATTTCGTACTCGCCTGCTCCCTCGACTGTAAGCTTCGGCATTGTCCTGCTCCCTGTTGATTCGGCCCTGGCACGGGCATTGATTTCCAGCACGCTTGAGATCGGTGCTTCGCTTGGTGTGATTGCGAGAGTATATCGAAACTGGGGCCGAGGCGAGAAGGTATGGCGAATTAACTTCACATCTTCGGTTGAATGACGAGCCGGCTCGATGGGAGGGCGAGGCTCCCGCCGAGCCTAGAACGACCGCAGGTCG
Organism: Planctomycetaceae bacterium; assembly: GCA_021732415.1. Classification (GTDB taxonomy): domain Bacteria; phylum Planctomycetota; class Planctomycetia; order Planctomycetales; family Planctomycetaceae; genus JAKFVC01. The sequence continues at coordinate 21,698 of JAKFVC010000134.1, read as the reverse complement.
GCGTCCGCCGGAGGCCCCGTTTGATGCCTCCGGCGGACGCCGAGCTAAAGCTCGTGATAGGCTCGGCAGGAGCCTCGCCCTCCCGGGACGCCCCTGCCCGCGAGGCGCGCGAACGTCCGGGCGTTGTGCCGATTTGCTCACACTCGGCATTGGGTTTGCATTCCGGAACAGAAGCCATTGGGCCACACGTCGGAAATCACGCGAACGGATTGGACCCGGCCATCCGGGGCGTGTCGCGCTGCGCGATCAGCAAACATGGTGGCGGCTGATCGTGCGGACATTTCTTGGGGACTGGCTCCATCAAGCCGATTTTGCTCTGGGAAAGAGTGGCACTGGTCGCGAAACTCCACGTTATCAGCCGATCCAGGCCACGAAACAAGCGTTCGAAAAATTGATCTCACGCTATTCATGAGAAACAACTAGATTATCGCCCAGCACTTCGATGACGGGGCCCCCGCGTTCCCAATTCACTTTCAAGCGAGAAACATACGAGATGGTCAACTTTTCCTGGTACCAATGGCTCTGCAACACTGCCAACTCTGGAACTCGAAACAAGGCTCGTAAACCGGCCGCGGTCCGTGCCCTCTACATCGAGGGCCTCGAGTCGCGAACTCTCTTAACCGCCAACCTGCCGGTCGCCGTGGCTGATCCGGGATACGTGGTGAATGAGGATGGGTTTCTCAGCAGTGGCACCTCGGTACTCACGAACGACACCGACGCAGATGGCGATACGATCGACCAGGCCATCCTGCAAGCGACCACGACTCATGGCAGCCTGACGTTGAATCTGAACGGAACCTTCCTCTACGTGCCGGCGACCAATTTCAACGGGGTCGATACTTTCACCTATTTCGCTCGTGATTCAGCAAACAGCGAGACCTCCGCGACTCCGGCGACCGTGACGATCACCGTGACCGCCGTGCCTGATGCCCCGGTGGCCAATGCGGCGCAGATTTCCACTGCTGAAGATACGCCGATTGTCAACGGACAACTCACCGCGAGCGACGCCGACAACGATCCGCTGACCTATTCTCAAGGAGCGACCGTGGCGACCCACGGCGTGGTCGTCATCAATCCGAACGGTACCTTCAGCTATACGCCCACCGCCAATTATTTTGGCAGTGACACCTTCAGCTTCAAGGTGAACGACGGCACGTTTAACAGCGCCGATGCGACGGTGTCCGTGACGATCACTTCGGTGAATGATGTGCCGGTGGCCAACCCGCTGAGCATCAACCTCAACGAAGACACGCCGTTCAACGGCAACCTGACGGGTTCCGATGTGGAAGGGAGTCCGCTGACCTATTCACAAGGTTCGGTCATCGCCGCACACGGGTTTGCCACGATCAATCCCGATGGCAGCTTCAATTACACGCCGCAGACCAACTACAACGGTCCCGACTCATTCACCTTCCGCGTGAATGACGGCACCGCGTTCAGCTCCGAGGCCACCGTCACTGTCAGTGTCGCCTCGATCAACGATGTTCCAGTGGCGATTCCGCTGACCCTCAGTACGAACGAGGATACGGTTCTGAATGGCAATCTGATTGGGACCGATGGAGAAAGCAGCCCGCTGACTTACTCGGCAGGTTCGGTCGCCGCGGCACATGGTGTGGTCGTGATCAATCCCAGCAACGGGCTGTTTACTTACACGCCCAATGCCAACTACAACGGACCAGATTCGTTCTCGTACAAGGTCAACGACGGGACATTCAATAGCCTGGATGCATTGGTCTCCATCACGGTCGTACCGCAGAATGATTTCCCCGTGGCCGTCCCGTCGAGTGTCACCACAGCCGAAGACACTCCAGTGGGCGGACTGTTGACGGCGACAGATGGTGATGGCAATCCGCTAACGTTCTCGATCGGTAGTATCTCTCCGGCCCATGGTACCGTGACGGTCACCTCCAACGGCGTCTTCATTTACACGCCGTCCGCGGACTTCCATGGCAGCGATTCGTTTACCTTCAAAGCCAATGATGGCACCTCCGATAGCGCCGAGGCGACAGTGACGATTACGGTGACGTCGGTGAACGATGCCCCAGTGGCCGTGCCGACGTCGATCTCGGTGACGAAGAACATCGTCTTCAATGGAATCCTGGTCGCGACCGACGCCGATAACGATCCGTTGTCCTACTCGGCTGGCAGTGTGTCCGCGGCACACGGCACGGTCGTGATTCTGCTTAACGGCACATACACCTACACGCCATTCGCGAACTACACCGGCCCTGACGCCTTTACCTTCAAGGCGAACGACGGGACGGTCAACAGTAATGAGGCCTTGGTCAGCGTGACGGTCAATGCTCCGAATACCGCTCCAACGGTGGTCAACGGTGTCGGCACTGTGAACCAAAACTCTGTGCTCAACGGCTCGATTGCCGGCCTGGGGACGGATCTGGATGGCAATCCGCTGGCCTACTCGGTGGTGGCCACTCCCTTGCACGGAGTGCTGGTACTCAGTGCGAATGGCACGTTTACCTACACCCCGACCACCAACTACAGCGGGGCCGATTCATTCACTTTTAGAGCGTATGACGGCCTGGCCTTCAGCAACGTCGGAACTGTGAATCTGACCGTCGTGCCCACCAACGTTCCCCTCACATTGACACTGCCCAGCAGCTCGCCGCAAGTGTCGCGGAACAGCGTCAAAATCCATATTGATCCCTCAGCGACGCTGGTCGATCCTGATACCGTGATCAATTACGCCGGGGCCAAGATTACGGTTGGAATTGCCAATCTGAGCTCCGCGGATGCTGCGAATGGCCGCGTCACGCTGGCTGTTCTCAACCAGGGATCAGGCACTGGCCTCGTGAAGGTGAAGGGTTCGAAGGTCTACTTCAACGGGTCCACAAGTTCGATTGGCACTCTCAGCGGCGGCACCAACGGCAAAGCTCTGGTGATTACGTTTAACAGCGGTGCCAGTGAGCTCGCGGTGAATGCGGTCTTGCGGCAGATCACGATCCAAGCGAGCAAAAAGGCGACCACTGGAAACCTGACAATCAACTATCAAGCAGTCGCCGGAGGCCAGACGGCTCTGGGGACCAAGATCGCTACGATCTTAAGTTGAGAATTTTGACGATTGAAGTCTCCGCAACCGCGGTCTCAGTGGGGGCACTTGTGAAAGCAAGACCCCTGCGGAGTCCGCGGTTGTTTTTGCGTAGAGCGCAGATCGACGTCATGGGAGGGTGAGGCTCCTGCCGAACCGCATAGTCTTGAGAGGTTCGAATGACGCTTGCGGTTCGGCAGGAGCCTCACCCTCCCGTGAACCGCAATGACAAACTCGCGACTTGACGCGAACGCATTTGGTAGCGTGACTCCTAAAACTCACGGAACAGTTGCCGAAACAGCCGCCGCTGCATCATTGGCAATAGATCCAGGTCGGGGATCAAAAAGTGATTCTGGTCCAGGTCTGTCAGGAGCCGCCCGTTATATCCAAAGTGCTTCACTGAGCGATCATTGTTCTGAACCACGAAATCGACTCGTCCATCGTCCGTCTCGGCCGAGCAATTCACGAACCCATTATCTTCTCGGACCGAAACCAAGCCGTTCACACGGTGGAGCAGATACCGGCGATTCAACGAGCGACGAATCAATTCCTGAGTTGCTGCGGGCCACTCTTCCAGCTTGCGGATCATCCCCAGTTCGCGGTCGTGTCCATCGGAATCGGCGTACCGGATACTCAAGTATGCTTCGGAATGCGTGGCCGGGAATGAGCGGACCGTATACACGCCGGCGAACTCCTGGCCATCGATTTCCAAAGTCAGGATCTCATGCAGGCCCAGGAAAAACCGTACCTCGGTATTGCTGAACCAGCGGACTTCCCAGTCCAGGTTGCACTCCGTCGCGGTGTTATCATCCGCGCCATCGCTGTTCAGGTCAGCCGCATCCAAATCACTCACCGCCGTCGCGGCCAGTGATTGACTACTCTCATGAGTCGCCCCGAATTGCAGTCGCGTCAGACGGGCATAAATGCCGCTCGTCGCGAGCAACTCCTGATGCGTCCCCTGCTCCACCAACTTCCCCTGATCGAGCACCAGCAGTCGGTCGACGCTTTCCAAGGTTGATAGTCGATGGGCAATGGCCAGTGTCGTGCGGCCTCGCGAAAAGCGTTCGACCGCCTGCTGGATCAGGCGTTCGGATTCGGTATCGATACTGCTGGTGGCCTCGTCGAGAATCAGGATCTTCGGGTCGTACAGAATGGCCCGGGCGATGGAGACTCGCTGCCGTTCGCCGCCCGACAGGCCGGTCCCACCTTCGCCCAGCAGTGTTTCATAACTGAATGGCATGCGCAGGATAAAGTCGTGAGCACTCGCGGCCTTGGCACTGGAGATGATCGTCTCCGGCAGCGCATCGGGATCGCCATAAGCAATATTCGAAGCGACGGTCCCTTCGAACAAGAACGGCTCTTGCAAGACCATCCCCACGTGTCGCCGCAGTTGAGTGCTATTGATCCGCCGCACATTGACCCCATCAATGGCAATCTCGCCGGAATCCACGTCGTATAGGCGGCTGATTAAACACACGAGGGTCGACTTGCCTGAACCACTGCGACCGACAATGCCGATCGATTCACCCTGTTGGATTTCAAAGCTGATATCTTCCAGAGCCGGCTTCTGATCATCATAGGAGAAACTGACATGATCAAATTTAATATGTCCCTTCAATTTCTCCGTCGATTGCGGAGCCACCGGTTCTTCCACCGTGACCGGCGTATCGAGCAACTCAAAGATGCGGTGACTGGCGGCGAGAAAACTGCTGATCCACGTAGCTCCCTCAGAGAGGGTCGTCAGGGGCGCGTAGAACATCGACAAATAGGCCAGGAAGGCCATCAGCGAACCCAGTGTCATCTCGTGAGTCAGGACGTCTCGCCCGCCGACGTACCACACGATCAGGCCGCCGAGGCCGAACAGGAAACCAATCAAGGACGAGAACGTTGCGTTGGCCAGGTCGAGTCCCAATCGACTCTCGCGCAGCCGTTCACTCGTGCTGGTGAAACGCGATTGTTCGCGCGGCTCCTGGGTGAATGATTTGACGACGCGAATTCCCGACAGCAGGCTCGTCAGGGCGGTGGCCTGATGTCCGACCGCATCCCAATACTTGTGATGTCGCACATAGAGATACCGGCAGTAGAACCAACTGGCAATCAGCACCAGCGGCATCGGCAACAACGTGAGAATCGCGAGCTTCGCATTTAACACGAACAGCATGATCCCAATGGCGACCAGCTGCAGCAGCTGCAGGAAGAATCCACCAGAGATCTGGTGCATGAAGGTATGCATGGCCTCGGTGTCATACGAGACACGGCTCATCAGCATGCCGACCTGATTGCGGTCGTGATAAGACACCGACAGTCGTTGCAGTTTATCGACCATCTGCTGACGCAGGTCGGCTGTCAGGCGGGTGCCGATGTCGCTCGAGAGCCGCGATTTCCACACGGCCAGGCACGCTGATACCAGCCTGACGAGTGCGAGGCTAATGACAATCGTCGCCAGCATGATCAGCAATTTAGGCAGCGGCGAACTTGATTCCTTGCCCGCCAGGATGTTGTCGACCAGAATCTTTTGCAGCCAAGGCGGAACGAGTTCGATGGCGACGGTGACCAGCGAGAGAATCGCAATGACAGCGGCCTTCGTACGAAATGGCCGCAAGAGTTGAAAGACTCGTCCCAACGTCTGCATCAGATGCAGAGATTTTTGGGCCCGAGACTCGGACCTTCCATTACCGGCTGCACGCGAGCCGTCGGTACAGTCTGCGTCGTCGCTCGCCTCAATCTTGAATTCACCAAACCGCCGGAGTTGTTCCAGCTTACAGGCGACGTCGCGAAACTGTGGCGTCAAGCGATTCGAAAAACGCAGCAAGTCGACCCAGACATCCGCGTGGCAGACTTGCAGATACCCGGAACCCACTTCCGCTTGAATGCGACAGCCGTCAATGTGTTCGAACTGAAAGGTCCGCACGCAACGGGTGTTAACTCCGCGCGTCGCGTCTGCCAACACTGCGACGGCGCATTCCTTTTCGGTGACCAGCAGCCACTGGTCGGCTGCATGGCCGACCTCATCGAGATCTGTCCGTTTCGCTAATAGCAGCGAACGCCCTCGAAGATGCGAAGTTCCAATTAAATTGATGATCTCGGACGGTATCGCTTCATCCATGTGGCGCTCACTCCATCGGCAAACGGATAAACAACCTACGAGCGCTTGTTGCACGCGATGGTGCGGTTGCAGGGAGGTTCACGCAAACTCCGCGCCAGCCAGTCAGAGAGGGCATTCCCGCCGATCGGACGATGGTTGCAGTGCCAAAGATGCGCTGCGAACATCCATCTCGTACGATTGGCTACCAAATGGGATTGCACGCTGGTGAGACGGGGAGTTCTGCGACAACGATCACGCTTCGCTGCCGATCGTCGGTGCGATTTCAGATACTTCCGACACGGCACATTCCTGATGAAATGAATACGTTGCGACGCCGGCCGATAAATGCAGGTGATAGATCACCGTGCGACGAGCCTCGGGCGGAAATGTTGTCAAACCGAGCAACCGGGCCGATCGTTGGTTCACCGGAATGGCGATTCGCGCGGGTAAGTCGTCGACCGCATCCGAGACTTGCTGTTGGAAGCCATCGAACGGACCGCCAATAAACTTCACAAGATTGCAATGCGCTGTGGCCACGACTTCACTCCCGGCTTCATATAACTACGTATGCTGATAAGTCGCCGGGAAAAGCAAAAAGGATGCCTTTGAACACTCTGTCAACGCGATTGCGCAGGTTGATTGAGAGTCTGCGCACTCGCTGTTGAGATGTTTATAAAAGTGAACGATCGCCTCCAGATTGAGAATTGCCGGGTGATCGATCAGCCGTTGAATTGGAAGATGGCGCTTCAGCATCATCCATGTTGCGATCGACTTGGTCGATGACCGATCAGAGGCAGTTCCTGTGGTTTGTCGTCCATGGCCCCGCGATTCGCCGAGCGACCGTTGCAACTCACATTGATCAAAGCTTTTGCGGAATGCGGGTTTTATAGGCGAATTGGGCTAGGCGGAAGGAACACAATTTGCGTAACCTTAATGGAATGCAGTTGTCAGAACTCGCATGAAAAGCTCGGTCTCGCGCGAACTCCGGAGCAATTTCTGATGCACGTTTCCAACAAGCACACGGGACGGAAATCCGCCGCCGTGGTCGCGGGCGATAATGAAGCTCATAATACTGCCAGTGTGAGATCACCGGCCGACATGTCCGCGGTGATCGAAAATGTCGCCTGCAAAATGGCGGATTCTGGCTTTCCTCGCCGCGATATCGTGGGTGTGCGAGTCGCTCTCGAAGAGGCTGTCCTGAACTCGTTCAAGCACGCCTATCATAATACGCCCGGCAAATCTGTTATTATTCGACACTCGATTGATCGTGAGCAGGTACTGCTGGAGGTTGAGGATCAAGGCACGGGATTCAATCCTGATGCGATTCCTGATCCCACTGCGCCGGAGAACTGGGAACGGGACAGCGGACGGGGCATTTTCTTGATGCGATCGTATATGAATTCGGTCTGCTTCAACGACCGCGGCAACTGTGTCACCCTGTGCAAGCACCCTTCTGAGGTGAATGTCGGCGAACTGTCGTAGTAGCACGCTGAGCCCCTGCCCGGCCGCGATCAGTTAGGCTATGTCTGGCGAAATACATGCTCGAAGCGCAAGTTTTGAAGTTGCGCATTTTCGTCACTGCGTCAGTTCGAGGAAGTATTGCATCCTGGAGGGATGCCAGAGAGTAGCCGGTGGTTGAGGAGCGGAGCGACGACACCACCGGGCAACGTCCCGTCCCGCGCCCTCGATCCTGAAGGGATCGCAGAGGATTTCATATTGACGATCGCGAGGTCGTTCCCTCTGGCATCCCGTCAGGATGCGAACGTGAGAACGATCTGACCGGTGGTGTCGTCGCTCCGCTCCTCAACCACCGGCTACTCTCTGTGAACCCTTCAGGTTCGGAATTCATCCTGAGGTCACCCGGGGAGGTTGCGGGGGTTGCCAAAAGCGCAACTTCAAAAAGCGCAAGCGGGTGCATTCTGATCTGACTTTCGAGTGAAATGCACTCGCTTGCGCTTCGAGCTTTGTATTGATCCGACACAACCCCATACCGGAAGTCGTATTCCGATTCCTTTTATTGGTACGGTCGACTCCGTAGGATAAGCTTCCGGCCTGTCACGCCGCATTTGATCATGCTGACAGGCGGAAAGCCTATCCTACGGGAATTCGCATGTCGTCAGCAGTCAAGCGTGTTGCCGTCGTCGTCGAGACCTCTCGCGAGTATGGTCGCGGGGTGCTCCGCGGCATCATTCGCTATGAGCATGAACACGGCCCGTGGTCGATTTATTTTCAGCCGTGTGGTCTCGGTGAACCGCCTCCCGCCTGGTTTCGTGACTGGCGGGGAGATGGGGTTCTCGTGCGGGCGGATACTCCCCAACTGGCCGAGGCCGTGCTCGCGAAACGAGTCCCCGTCGTCGACCTGCGATTGGCGTTTCCGGAGTACGGTATCCCGTCGGTCGGCGTCGACAATCACCTGATCGTCGACCTGGCCTTCGGTCATCTTCTCGAGCGTGGATTTACCAACTTTGCGTTCCTGGGGTTCTCTCGCCGACCCAAGATCTGGTGGGCTGAAGAACGCTGCGAGTATTTCGTGCGTCTCGCGGAAAATGCTGGGGGCACGTGTCATGTCTTTCAACCACGTCGCGCCCGCGAGTCGCACGCGATTGGCGAATATGACCGCGAGCAATTAGTCGCCTGGGTGCGGGGCCTGCCCCGACCGGTGGCCATTATGGGCTGCTCCGACGACTGCAGCCTGCAGGTTGCCGAGGTCTGCCGCGTGGTCGGGCTGCGTGTCCCGGATGACGTTGCGATCCTGGGTGTCGATAACGACGAGTTCCTGTGCAACTTGTCGCAGCCCTCGATGAGTAGCGTCGACCTGGGTCCGGAACGCAGCGGCTATCGGGCTGCTGAGTGGCTCGATGAGATGATGTCGGGTGCGAAGGTCAAACAGAAGGAACTCTTCCTGCCGCCCATCGGAGTCGTCGCACGGCGCTCCACCGATGTGATCGCGATCGATGATCTGGAACTGGTTGATCTGATCCGGTACATCCGCGAGCACGCCTGCGACGGCATTCGCGTGGAAGACGCCATGCGTCGCAGCGAGTTGTGCGTCAGTACGTTGCAACGTCGCTTCAAGGCCTTGCTGGGACGGACTCCGAAAGAAGAACTGATCCGCGTCCAGTTCGAACGCGCCAAACAACTGCTGATCTCCACCGACCTGTCCATCAACGAGATCGCCGCACGGTGTGGCTTCCACGAAGCGAAACGCCTGATCTCGCTGTTTCACTCGCAGGCGGGAATGCCACCGGGGGCCTATCGCCGGCAGGCACGCCAAGGGAATTAATGGAGACCATACTGCATCGTGGGACGGGTCTCCAGGCCCGTCAGTCGGTTTTCGTTCCATCGGCGCCAAGCAACACCAGGAATCAGGCGAGCCGGGTGCCGTGAGGCCGCGGACCGGGAGTTTGATCACGACTCAAATTGTCCGGGCCCACACGGCACCTGGCTCGCCTGATCAAGTTGTTCGTGTGGCGAAGGCGACCGTTCGTCTGTCTCTCGGATGGACAGACGGGCCTGGAGACCCGTCCCACGACTCACGTTTCGCTTCCAATTTGGTCCAAAGACGGGTGGCAAACATCAGCTTCGGCTGATATCTTCATGGGTGGTACTGTGTTGTGACAGAACGCACAGTGGTTGCCATCAATTCGGGTGAGAAACAGCATGACAGAAATGCGGCGTGCCGGAGTCTGGTGTGGTTTGTGTGTCGTGGCCCTCATGGGGAGCGCGAATTCGCTGTTAGCTCAGCAAATTCCGACCATCGGCTATATCTCACCCCAGGGTGGTCAAGCCGGAACCGTGGTCGAGGCGAAGCTGGGGGGTTACGACTGGACCCCCGACATGCAGATCTTTTCGCTCGACCCCCGAGTCAAGCTGGAGGTCCTCGGGCCGCCGGGTGAAGTCATTGTCCCGGAGCCTCCCTATTGGTTCGGCAAGAAGGGGCGCGGTAGTGCCCTGCCGATGCCTCGCGAAACTCCGGTGCGGTTGACGTTGCCTGCAGACCTGCCCGTTGGTCCCGTTTACTGGCAGGCGGCCAACGCCAACGGTGCAACCACACGTGGCGTGTTCATGGTCAGTCGCACTCCGGAAGTCATCGAAGCGTTTCGACGGAAGAATAGCGACGTGCAAACATTGCCGGCCCTGCCGGTGATTGTGTCGGGGCAACTGACGAAAATCGAAGAGGTTGATCTCTACCGGTTCTCCGTACCTAAGGCTGGCCCGGTGACCTGCCAGGTCGTCGCCAAGCGACTGAACTCGGCCGTCCGAGCGATCATTCAGATTCGCGACAAAGCCGGGAAGGTGATCGCCGACATCTCCGACTCCGAACACCGCGATCCGGCCGTAACGATTGCCGCACTCGCGGGTGAGGAATATACCCTCACCATTTATGATCTCGACTTTCGAGGCGACCGAGCCATGAATTACCGGCTGGAAATGACACCGCTGCCGCAAGTCCTGGCGGCCGTTCCCGCCTGTGGCAAACGTGGTGAATCGCAATCCGTGACCTTCATCGGTTACGGGATCGCAACCGGTGCCGCTCAGTTGGAGACACTGGCCCGCAATATCGCGTTTCCCGCCACCCCCGGCCTGAAGTCGTTTGAGTGCCCCGTCGAGACTGCATTTGGAATTACGACCACACGTATGTTGTTGAGCGACCTGCCGCAGGCACTCGAGCCCGCCGATGCGAATCCGGCAACTCGCCAGTTGGCCATTCCGGGTGGCGTCACCGGGACACTGTCGGAACGCTATGGAGAAGATCGCTACCAGATCCTGGGTGACCCAATGAAGCCGGTTTGGATCTCTGCCGCTGCGGAGGGTGTCGGGGCGTCACTCGATTTGTCGGTGACGATTTTCGACTCGAAGGGCGTGCAGGTCGCGACGAATGATGATCTGGCCGGAACAACCGATGCCGGACTGCTCTTCAAGGCCCCAGCAGCCGAGCAGTATCAAGTGGTCATTACGGATGCCTCGGGGCGCAGCGGTTCGACCGCGTCGACTTACAATCTGAGTGTCGCCACGCCGCAGCCTGATTTTGCGATCAAGATCCCCGACCTGCTGGCCATCCCAGTGGGAGGGAAGATTGCCCTGCCGGTGACGCTCGACCGTCGTGAAGGTTTTGCTGAACCTGTCAAAATTGAAGTGACCGGTTTGCCACCCGGCGTCACCGTCACGGCGCCGCCTGACCTGACGATCGCAGCAGGAGCCGCCGCTCTCAGTGTAGAACTGACCTCCGCGGCAACTGCCCCCGCTCTCGCGGCCATGGTCACGGTGAATGCCGCTGCGCCAGTCGCGGGCCAACCGGCCACACGGACTGCCGGTCCCGTTTTGGTGGCGGGGACCTTGAAGCCTCCGTTTACGATTGAAGGGGGCGGCAAGGATGACGTACTGAAATGGCCCCGTGGGACTGCCTTCCCGGCTCCCGTAACCATTGAACGTGATCCCGGCTTCAACGGAGAAATCCGCCTCGAAATGGCTGGCTTCAATGATCGCCATCGCCAGGGTATTCGCGGGCCGGAACAAATTGTCCCCCCCGGTGCCGCGCAGGTCATCTATCCGGTGACGCTGCCCGAATGGCTTGAGACGACCCGCACCTCGCGGATCGTCCTCAATGGCGTGGCGAAGATTAAGGACCCGGCCGGGAACGAGCGATTCGTCTCGAAGCGGTTGCTGACCCGGATTGGCTTTTTGCCCGGCGGCGCTCTGATGAAGGTCGGTCACAAGAATGATGAACTCAAGGTTTCCGCCACCGAGCCCTTCACCGTTCCGCTGACGATCTCCCGCTCGCCGCAATTGCCCGCGCCGGTCAAATTGGAACTGATCGTCCCGTTTGAACTGGAAGGGAAGCTGAAGGCCGACATCATGGAAGTGGCTCCGGAGTTGATTCATCCGCAGTTCAAGATGACGCCCCTGGCGACTGCCGGATTGAAAGGCTATTACGAACTGACCATCCGGGCGACGACGCTGAAAGACGGGTACCTGCCGGTCCAGTCCGAGACGAAAGTCACGGTGGAGTTTGTGGACATGGTGCCGACGCCAGCCGCGGCCGCAGTGGCGAAGTAGCCTGACTCTCCAAAGTCGGGCGATCAGCAGTTGAATCTTCAGCCCGGAGGGCTCGACGTAGGTAGCCAGAGGCGGAAGCCTCTGGAACACACCGAGTCCAATTCGATGCGCCCCGGAGGGGCCGCCGAACTTCGCCGGCCCCTCCGGGGCGGATACTTTAATTGGTACCTGAATTCCAGGGGCTTCCGCCCCTGGCTACCTACGTCGAGCCCTCCGGGCTGAAATGCCAGAGTTCGAGCATCGCAAGTCGTAGGTGGGTGCGATGCATTATGTGGCTTGGGGATGCACTCGCTTACGCTTCGAGCTTGTCTTGGTGACCCCAGTTCGCCCGACTCTGGAGAGTCAGGCTACGAGCTGGGCGCGGGAGTGACTTAGATCGTGGCAGAGTTTCTTCTCGAGATCGTCGGCTATCTGATCTGGGGTATCCTCGAGTGCATTCTCACCGCCGCGGGGGGCTTCTTCGGCGGGTTCATCATTGGCTTTATTATCTCCGTCATTCTGTTCTGTTGCCTGTCCTCGGCTTGGGTCGCCTTGTGGTGGAGTTGCGGAGTCATGGTCGGTTCGATGTTGCTGGGCGTCCTCTTTGAGGCTGCCAATGCCAAGTAGCGTTCGAGCACCAAGATCTGCTATCGTGCGGAGAATGTATCCTTCACGCTCTGCCTGAAGGCTACTTTGGGGACATTTCGCTCGATACATCCAGGGACACTTGCATCATGTTAAATCGTCGCGTCTACCTAACGAGCTGTCTTGTGATCTTAGTTGGCTGGGGCCTGTCAATCGGCGAAGAAACCAAGGACAAGGTCGCGTCAGAAATCGCAGGGCTGCCCCTGTTGTATCAAGCGAATTTCGAAGACGGCAAAACGGATGGCTGGGCGCCGAGTGATGCCAATTCCTGGAAGATCGAAGAAATCGAAGGCAACAAGGTCCTGGCACAATTTCAGCAAAGCAAAGTGCAGACCCCGGTTCGCTCACCCTTCAATCGGTCGGTCATCAAGGATCTGACTGTCAGCGATTTCGTGCTCGACGTGAAGCTGCAATCGACGGCTCGCGACTATCCGCACCGTTCGCTGTGTCTGTTCTTCGGCTACCAGGATCCGGCTCATCTGTACTATGTGCATTTCGGCCAGAAGACCGACGACCATGCCAACCAGATTTTTATCGTCAACAACGAACCGCGTAAGAAGATCTCGACCGAGACGACTCCGGGAACACCCTGGGACGACAAGTGGCATCACGCACGAATCGTACGCAAAGTCGAAACGGGCACAATCGAAGTCTACTTCGACGACATGGAGAAACCGGCGATGAAGGCCATCGACAAGACCTTCACCTGGGGCCAAGTGGGTGTCGGCTCATTCGACGACACCGGCCGGTTTGATCGCGTGCTGGTCTACGGCAAGAAAGCGTCGAAGCCTTAGCAAATTTGGACTTCCGTTCATTGACCCCGGAGGGGTCGCAGAGAGTAGCCGGTGGTTGAGCGCAGCGACACCACCGGAAACGATAGACGAAGGAATTCCGACCCTGGAGGGGTCGCAGAAACGTTGCTCTACGACCCCTCCAGGGTCGAAAACACTTAGCGCCATTAACCGGTGGTGTCGCTGCGCTCAACCACCGGCTACTCTCTTTAATCCCTCCGGGATAAGTAGAAGTGGGCGATGTCGCGGCATTCCGCAAAAATGTCGTTACGCTCCAACCTTAACACACTTCGGCAATCGGGGTCGGGTCGCTCACCAAGTGAGTCGGCCGGCCCTGTGGTGTGTAGAGCATCTTGTCGGGATTGATCCCGAGCTTGCGGTAGATCGTCGACGCGAAATTCTCGGGTGATAGCACTCGCTCGACGGCGGAGTAACCACTGCGGTCGGTGGCTCCGACGATGGTTCCCCCCGGGGTTCCACCACCGGCCATCAGGACCGACATGGCACTCGCCCAGTGATCTCGACCTGCTTTGGCGTTGCCCGGCAGGACGGACAGTTTCGGGGTCCGGCCAAACTCGCCCAACGCCACAACCAAGGTCGATTCGAGCATCCCGCGTTGATCCAGATCGGAAATCAACGTGGCCACCGTGTTGTCCCACGAGGGGAGTCGTCGGTCCATCGCGGAGAAGATCTCGGTATGACTGTCCCAACCGCCGTCATACAGCGTGACGAAGGGCACACCGGCCTCGACCAGACGCCGGGCCAGCAGGGCTCGCTGACCGAATGAGTTGCGGCCGTAAGCGGTGCGGATGGCTTCGGGTTCGCGGTGGATATCAAATGCCGCCTGGGCCGGTTGCGAATGGACTAGGTCAAATCCCTGCCGGTAATACTCGTCGAGAGCATTCACCGGATCGCCAGAGGCCGGGTCTTGAATGCGCATCAACTTATCGACTTGCTTGCGAAGATCGCTCCGTCGAGCAAATCGGTCGTCAGTCAGATCGGATGGGAAATTGACATCGCGGACGCGGAAGTTCTGCGCATTGGGATCCTCGGCGACGACGAAGGGGGCATACTTCGCGCCAAGGAAATTCGGACCGCCCGAGCGTGACATCGTCGGCAAGGAAAAATAGGCCGGCAGGCCGTTCCCTTGACCGAGCTCGTATGCGGCGACTGATCCCATACTGGGATGGAAGCTGACGAAAGCACCACATGAAACAGGGATCCGCGGCGGGGCTCCCGTGGTCATGTAGTGATTGCCGGCGCCGTGATTATTTTGATCGTGTCGAATCGAACGGATGATCGAGAACTTGTTCAGGCTGGCAGCCAGCTTGGTCATGTGCTGCGAGAAAAAGACGCCAGGAACGGCAGTCTCAATCGCGTCGAATTCGCCCCGAATTTCGGACGGGGCATGGGGTTTGGGATCGAAGGTCTCAAAATGAGTCGGCCCGCCATCCATCCAAATCAGAATGCAGCTTTTGGCCTTCGGGGTGATCCTGGTGCCGTCGTCAGCCCGAGCTTCACCTTGCAGGCGGAGGGTGTCCAGAAATGTTCCGCCGAGTAATGCTCCCAAGCCAAGTTGCAAACAGTCTCGGCGACGGATTCCGGCACAGTTCCGGTAGAGACTCATCGGTATCTCCTGTCGAGCGGGATGGTCAATCTGACCATTAATTTGGGCGGCAAACTGGCGGGTATTACAGGTGCCAAACAACATGGCGCGAACGACTGCGATCTCAGTCATCATTATCGCACAAACAGCCGATTATATGAAGCGAAAAATTGCAATGCCAGCCCGGATCCGTCAGTGAGGTGATTTTCTCAAGGCATTTTCGGCAACGGGTTTGTGAAGCTGGACGCGGTCCCGTGATTTACCCGACCCCGAGCTGTCCTTTCCTGGGGTTGGCTCCTTGGTGGGTGTCTGGGCGGATGTCTAACTGCATGATTGTTGCACGCCACAAGTTACATCAGCTGATTCCAATTTCTCCATTCCTCGACGTAACGCAATAGAGTATGCTGATTTGTTTCTGGCTTGAATGCGCTTATTCACAATTCTCATTGTCGGAGACATTCCCTTGGTATCTCGTTCAAGTCGTCGGGGTTTTACACTGATTGAGCTCCTGGTGGTGATTGCCATTATCGCCGTACTGATTGCCTTGTTGTTGCCAGCCGTGCAGCAAGCTCGCGAGGCCGCCCGGCGGTCGCAGTGTAAGAACAATGTGAAGCAGATCGGGCTGGCACTGCACAATTATCATGACACGTTCGGCCTGTTGCCACCGGGGACGATGTTTCCCGGAGGTGTGATGAATGCCAATCCGCGTGGAGCGGGCTACACGATTCATATTCTGCCGTACATCGATCAGGGGCCGCTCTACAACAGCATCAATTTCGTAGTTCCGAGCTCGCAGATCATGTGGTTCGGGGGCGTCAATGGGACGGCTACGGCGGCCTCGGTGCCGATGTTGCTCTGCCCCAGTGACGGGATGGGGGGCACACACGCCGTTGATGCCACACAGAAGTGGTTCAAGAGCAACTACCCCGGCATCTATAGCGGTCAGAAGACGGGTGATATTGTTTCCGCAATCGAATTGAGCGATCTCACAAAGCTGGCTGTGTTTGGTTTGAATCGCGGTGCCAAGATTCGCGACATTGTCGACGGTACGAGTAATACCGCCATGGTCGCTGAATACCTGACCGGAGCAACTTCTGACGAGTATCGTGGGTTCGCCTGGAGTGATCAATCACCGGGCGCCCAGGTGTTTATGTTTCAGACTCCCAACACAACTGTGGCCGACGTGTGTTATGACATCAACCCGGCCAGTTGGTGCACGAATGCGCCAACACTCAATCTGCCCAGCGTCGCCGATACAAATGTGTCCAATCAAACGGCTGCTTCTCGCAGTCGCCATGTCGGAGGCGTGCATGTGTTGTTGTGCGACGGTGGCGTGCGTTTCGTCAGCAACAATATCAATCAGGGTACCTGGAAAGCGCTCGGTACCATTCGGGGTGGTGAGGTTATCGGTGAATTTTAAAGTGGAGGATCCACCTGCTCGGCGTGAAGTTGGATAGAGAACTTCCATTTCTCCAAATCATTTATTGCGGAGATCAACTGATGGCTTTTGAAAGACGGCATCGCGGTTTCACACTGATCGAATTGTTGGTTGTGATCGCCATTATCGCAGTGTTGATTGCCCTATTGCTGCCAGCGGTACAGCAAGCCCGCGAGGCGGCTCGGCGGTCTCAATGCAAGAACAATCTCAAGCAAATTGGCCTGGCTCTGCACAATTATCATGATACGTTTGGCAGCCTGCCGCCGGGCACCGTCTGGTTGGGTGGCACCGCCAACGCGGCTCCGCGGACTGGCGGATATACCGTGCATATTCTGCCGTATCTCGATCAGGCGAATATCTACAACAAGTTCAATTTCTCATCCGGCACGAATCCCGTCTGGTACACCAGCAATCAGGTGGCAACCGGTTCTGCCATCCCCTCGATCTTGTGTCCCAGTGACGGAATGGGGAGCGGATTTCAGGTCACTGCGAGTCAAAGCTTTTCCAAGAGCAATTACCTGGGCATTTTCACCGGTTTCAATTCAGGTGATATCTTCTCCGGCACAGGTCCGAATGATCCGCTCAAAAAGGCTGTGTTTGGGATGAATCGCGGGGCGAAGATCCGCGATATCACGGATGGCACCAGCGGTACAATGATGGTTGCCGAATATCTGACGGGAGCCTCGGCCACAGAAGCGCGAGGCGTCTTATGGAGCGATCAGTCGCCGGGAACTCAACTGTTCGTGGCGCAGACTCCCAATACGTCCGTAGCCGACATCTGTTATGACATCACTCCGACAAGCTGGTGTACCAACGCGCCAACCCTGAATCTTCCCGCTACTGCTGATTCCAACGTGGCCAATGAAACTGCGGCATCTCGCAGCCGTCATGTGGGTGGAGTTCAGGTCTTGTTGTCTGATGGCGCCGTCCGATTCATTAGTAACAACATCAACTTGGGGATCTGGCGTGCGCTGGGGACCATTCAAGGCGGCGAGATTCTGGGAGAGTTTTAATGAAGTCTTGTGTCTTGGGGATTTGCCTGCTGAGCGGCGGACTGTACCTGGTTTCAATTGCCGGCTGTGCTGGCAGCAGTGGTCCAGAGCGAGCCTCTGTCAGCGGGACCGTCAAGCTTGACGGAGCTCCTGTGGAACAGGGAACGATTGCTTTTATTCCGACGGGGCCAAAGGGAGGCCCGACGAGCGGTGATGTGATCGAGAAGGGAAGTTACTCGATCGCCGCGGCCGGTGGTCCCATCCTGGGGGAGCACAAAGTCGAGATTCGCGCGATGAAGAAGACCGGAAAACAGCTCAAGGTTATGCCGCCGGCCACTTCGCCGACAGGCTTCGTCGACGAGACAGTGGAGGCCGTTCCTGCGAAGTATAATTCGAGCTCGACTCTGACACAGACCTTGAAATCGGGTCACAATAAGTTTGATTTTGACCTGAAATCGGAATAAAAGTACTGGTGGAGCGCCGTCTCTGTTCGAGATAGCGGAAGGAGCAAAAGTTGATCAGCATCGACGAAACGACGAATGGGCAGCGTGCTATCGCGCGGCGCGAGCTCCTGCGGATCGGTGGGATTTCCACGCTGGGTCTCAGCCTGCCGCAGCTGCTGGCCAGCCGTGCTCGTGCGGCGACCGAGTCGGCTCAAGGTCCGTTATTCGGTCAGGCGAAGAACATCATCTGGTTGTATATGTCGGGGGGGCCGTCGCAGTACGAGACCTTCGATCCCAAGCCGGATGCGCCCGCGGAGATTCGTGGGATTTTCAATCCGATCGCCACGAATGTCCCCGGGATCAATATCTGCGAACTGCTGCCGCGGGTGGCTCGGATCGCTGATAAATTGGCGATTGTCCGCTCGATGGCGACTGACGATCCGAATCACGAATCGGGTGGTTACTGGGTGAATACGGGCCATAAGTATGTCGGCCCCAATATGCGGTCGGTGAATCCCGATGACTGGCCCACCTTGGGGTCCATCGTCAAGATGCTGAAGCCCAGTACGACGTTGCCGTTCACCAGTGTGATGCTGCCCGAGCCACTCGTCGCCAACCCCAATGTCTTCTTGCCGGGCCAGAATGGCGGCTTCATGGGGGCGCGTTGGGATCCGGAGATCTTTAATTGCGATCCAGCCGACCCGGCATTCCGCATTGATGATTTCTCGTCCCTTGCGGACGTCCCGGCGCTGCGGCTGAATGCGCGTCGGAATCTGCTGCAACAGGTCGATCAGTCCGCCCGGTATCTGCAGACGGCCGGGATTCAGGAGCGTGATCGGCTGACGCAAGAGGCGATGGGACTGTTGTTGTCGGGAACGGCTCGCGGGGCCTTCGCGCTGGACCAGGAGTCGGCCAAAACACGCGATCGCTATGGTCGCGGGAAGTGGGGCCAATCAGTGCTGCTCGGCCGGCGACTGATTGAAGCGGGTGTCCGCATGGCGTTCGTCAACTGGCCGCGTGAGCCGGGTGATTTGAGTGCCGGCAACCCGCTTTGGGATACACATTCTCAGAACAATCCGCGGATGAAAGATGTACTGTGTCCGCAGTTTGACCTGGGTTTCACGGCCCTGATTGAAGATCTCGACGAGCGCGGATTGCTGGATGAGACCTTGGTTGTCGCGATCGGCGAGATGGGTCGCACTCCACGGTTCAACGGGTCGGGTGGCCGGGATCACTGGGGGAATGTCTTCAGCTTCGTCCTGGCGGGGGCCGGTATCAGCGGCGCTCAAGTCCATGGTGCCAGCGACAAGACTGGGGCGTTTCCCGTTTCAGGACGAGTCCAACCGCAGGATCTCACCGCGACCATCCTGCATCTGCTGGGCATTGGATCAGAGGCGTTCTTCCCCGATCGGTTTGGTCGACCGATCCGTGCGACTGAGGGCGAACCGCTTGAAATGCTGTTTGGGACCCAGCCGGCGACGAGTCTGCGAACGACTCCGGGAGGGCTCGTTCCGCAAGTTGTGAAGACCTCGAACGAATTGCTGGTCAACGGTGACTTCGAAGAGTCCACCCCGCTGGCCTCGATCGAGAAGCCGGTCCGTGGCTGGCAGGCCTATCCGACGTTTGATCCGAATCGTTCCGACGAATTCACCGTGCTTCGCGGTCGTGTGCCGGGGCCTCGTTCACGCAGTGGCGAACACCACGTGGGTATTGGATACGGCTTGTGGACGGGTGAAGGCAAGGGGCAGATTCCTCAGGGGGCGCGAGCGATGCTCGTGCAGCAGATCTACAATCCGCGGCCGGGGAAATTCAACTTTTCGATCTTCTCATCGGGCGGTTCCATGGATCGCCCGGATTACTACCGCGACGTATGGGAGCAGCATTTTACGTGTCGCCTGGTCATTTTTGGTTACGCAGACGCCCAGCAGAATCCACTGCGGATCACTGAGTTCGCCTCGCAAAAATTCACGCCGGCATTCGCTGGACCGTATGAAGCGAACTACAGGCAGTTCTCGGTGACGACGCGACTGGAGAGTCAAAATGGCGGGGCCAATCAACTCCAGCATGGTGTCGGCGTTGCGGTGATCGTCGAGAAGACTTCGCCCGGGATGCTCGATGTCCCCAGTGGAGGGCCGCGTAGCCAGGGGCTGATTCGGATTGAAGATGTTCGGTTGGATTTTACTGCGTGATACGCGAGGAGTCGCGAGCCCAAAACTGCTTAGGTGAGCCCCGTCCCGTGAGGGCTAGTTGATTTAATCAAGTCCCAATCGTGTATTTTCGTTTTCGCGGCAGTTGTTACCCGTTGAACCTAGGTTTGGATGCTTAAATCGCATCGCCGTTCAGAGTAGTTACACTGCCATTGTGTTTACATGCCGATTAAATCAACAGCCCCTCACGGGACGGGGCTCGCCTAGTTTCCTTGTTATCCGATACCGGCTTGGTTTGTCCTAAGTCGCCATGTGGTAGGTGACACCCCGGTCTTCGCTTTGAAGACCTTACTGAGGTGGAACGCGTCGGTAAAGTTCAGCCGACTCGAGATCTCCTGCACCGTCAGGTCGGTCCCTGTCAGGAGCGTCTGGGCGCGGCGGACTCGCAGTTGTAAGTGGTATTGATAGGGGGCCATGCCTGTGGCTTCGGTGAAGGCATGGCGGAATTTCTCGTAGCTGAGGCCGACCGATTCCGCCAGGTCCTTCAGGTCGACTTGTTGCTCCACTTGCTGCTCGAGGATGCGCTTGGCAGCCTGAATGGCTGACGCACAGGCGGGTTCTTCCGGCTGGTTGGCCAGCGCGGCGCCGATGACCTCCATGACGCAGCCGGATAACCGCTGCTGCAGGCCGGGAGTATCTTGACCGAGACACCCCAACAGTCGCTGATAAGGCTTCACAACATCATCCACAAGTCCGATGGACAGGACCGGATTCTGAGGCGAAAAGAGTTGGTGATCCTGCCAGGATCTGACCTGGCTGCCTCCAAAGGCAAACCACAATTGAGTCGTCCGAACACTGGGATTCACCCGATAACGATGCCATACGTGGGGACATAGCAGCACCATGTCCCCCTTCGAGACCTCGTATTTGCCGGCGACTTCGGACTCAAACTCAACTTTGCTCCCTTCCACGAAGAGCACGGCGGAGTAAACATCTTGAAAGACTCGACCACTGTCCCACGTGTATTCATAACCGGTCGGATGGAGGTCGCGTTCGATGCCCGGTCCTTCAGTCTGGCGACCGGCACCCGTGAGATACAGCCCCCAATCTCGATCACGGGCGGTGATCGGAAAGTAACGGTAATAGTCGAAAGGGTTGCCTGACAGCATGTCGCTTTCGCCGTTCCAATAATAGAAACTGGGGCCGCAGAGATCCGCGGTTGTAATCAATCGATCGAAATGACCCGTGAGCCGCCACGCCGACAGCTTGAGACGGCCAGCGAGCGGCGTGACTTGTTTAGCCTAATGGGGCAATTAGTGACAAGCAAGGTGGGAACCGCATGTGTCAGACCTCTTTAGAAATGTCACAGGGTCTGCCGCTTTAGAAATGTCACATTCCCTCTTGGAGTTGCGGGGCTCGCTTCGCGGAGGTGAGCGCTAGCGAACCGGAGCGAAGCGAGCCCCGCAACT
>JAKFVC010000245.1 GCA_021732415.1 Planctomycetaceae bacterium | reverse complement strand
GAGGGGAGCGAGTATTTGTGAGATTCCCAGCCTCTCCCATCACAGCAACTCCTCGACAACTTCACCCGGCGGAGCCAACCCCACCGCGGTGAGTTGCGTGGTACCGATGCCGAGTTGGCCGTACATCGTCATGGCGAGATCACCCGGACTCATTGGGCGAGCCGCTGGGCGTTCTCCTAGGGCATCACTGGCACCGACGACCTGGCCGGATTTCAAGCCGCCGCCGGCAACCAATGCCGAGTAGCAACGTTCCCAATGATCGCGTCCCGCTTTGCCGTTGATGCGCGGCGTACGGCCGAATTCCCCCGCCGCCATGACGACGGTCTGTTCCAGCAAGCCGCGTTGATCGAGATCGTTCAGCAGAGCAGAAACCGATTGATCGAGCATCCACGCATGGCGGTCCTGCAACATCGAAAAATTGCGGTCGTGCATGTCCCAGCCCCCGTCGCCGCCGTCTTCGACTGGTTCGACGTGAGAGCTCCAGTTGACCTGCACGAAGGGGACCCCCGATTCGATCAACCGCCGGGCCATCAGGCAGCACTGACCGAAGCGAAAATGCCCGTAGGCGTTTTGGACCGCCGGTGATTCGCCCTCGAGCTCGAAGAATTTTCGAGCTTTTCCCGACGTCAGCAGCGAAAAGGCCTGCTGATAGAACTGATCGAGCCGTTGGACTGACGGTGAGTTATCAAGCCGCCGCGGCAGCTGATCCATCGCGGCCAGCAGGCTTTGACGAGAATTCAAAGTTGAGGAATTGAGTCCCGGAATCAGATCCAGGTCAGGGATCTTCACGCCGACATCGGTTTCATAATCTAGGCGAAAGGGATCATAGAGCGTCCCCAGGCTACCACCCCCTTCGCCGCGAATCGGGCGATGTCCCTGGTTGAGGTTGCCCCCCAAGGCGATGAAGCTGGGGATATCGGGTCGGAAGCCGCGCATCCGAGCGACAATCGACCCGTGGGTCGGCTTAAGCTGCCCCGGAACGATGGTGCCTCCCAGGCTGGCTCCGCCCTCCATGGAACTGGTTAGACCAACGGTTCCGCCGATGCCGTGGTCATTGGTGTCGTGATGCAACGATCGGACGATGGCATATTTGTCAGCGCACCGGGCCAGTCGCGGTAACAGCTCGCAGACTTCGATACCCGGCACATTAGTAGCGATCGGTCGATAGGGCCCGCGAAATTCCTGCGGTGCCTGGGGCTTCATGTCGAAGGTGTCGAGGTGACTGGGGCCACCCCACAGCCAGAGCAGAATCATCGATCGGGGTGGTTGAGAATCTGCAGCGGCAGCCTGCATCCGCAAAGCCGTCGGCAGCGACAGTCCCAGTGCAGCCAACGATCCCGCGTGCAGGAACGCCCGTCGCGAACCGCCCTGGCAGTCATGGCCTCGAAAACCACCCCATCGCAGCATCCAATCAGTCTCCTGAAATCTCACCACGAATCGGTACTCGACGAATGCACGAACCCGGATTGTATGCGATCCGCGCGACCGAAACCAAGAATTGTTTTGTCAAAGTGAAATCGCGTGGCCCCCTGAAATCACATCAATCCACAATTCGGCTTCTGCTGAAACGGGGGTTGCGATTAGAATTGCGGACTGCGCGGCAATTGGACTGCGCGATCTCTGCTTGACTTGGGGACGAACGATCCAGAATTGGCTCCAGCCGGTTCGTATCGGAAGCCTTGGCACACAGAACACCTCGCGAGCGCTCGATGTCGGATTCGGAACCATCTCCTTCAGATCAGCTCGATCAATTATTCGCGGCCCCTGGCGCTGCCCCGGTTCCACCTGCGCCGACGGTGCCACCATTGGTGCTGCCCGATCCGGGTGCCGGAAGTGCGGCGGCACAAGTCAGACAAGCTCCCCAGCGCACTGTGGTGCGGTTTCAAGATTTGCTGCGAAAACTTACGCCGGTGATGTGGGTCACACCCACGTTGCTGATGCTGAATGTGGCGTATTACGGTTTGATGATCTGCCGCGGCGTCGATCCTCTGCAGCCGCAAGTTCCCCAGTTGCTGGAATGGGGGGCCGACTATGCTCCCTTGACCTGGAACGGGCAGCCGTGGCGATTGTTGTCGAGTGTCTTCGTGCACTCGGGAATCCTGCACCTCTGCCTCAACATGTGGGCGTTGTGGAGCGTCGGCCAACTGCTGGAACGCCTGGTTGGCAACGTTGGTTTCCTGATCATCTACTTCGCCTCGGGCATTGCGGGCAGTGTCGCCAGCCTGTGGTGGAACGAGGATATTGTTTCCGTGGGGGCCTCGGGAGCGATCTTCGGGTTGCTCGGTGCCTTCGCGACTTTCATCTGGAATCGGACCGATTCATTCCCTCCGGCCTCGCTGGCTCAACTGCGTAAAAGCCTGGCGATGTGCTTCGGCTGCAATCTGCTATTGGGAGCCAGCATTCAAGGGATCGACCAGGCCGCGCATCTGGGCGGGCTGGTTTGCGGGCTGGTTTGCGGCTGGCTGCTGAGTCAGCCACTGGATCAATATAACTACCAGCGACGGTTCAAGAAGAACCTCGTCACAGGCGCCATCGCATTGCTGACCCTGGGTACGCTGGTCCTGCAACATCCGCCGCCACCGCCCGACCTCTTCCTGGAACTTGTGGCCTACGAAGAGATCGTTCCGAAGATGATCGATAAATATAATGCTGCCGTGGTAAAGGTGAACGCGAAGGAGATGACTTACGAGCAGTTAATCGAATTGGTGCGGAAAGAGATCTTGCCCCCCTGGATTGAAGTGCGCGAACACATCGACAATCTAAAAAACATTCCATCCCGACGCCGCGAACTGATTCACCAGATACAATCGCAGTTGCTGGTGCGGGAAGAGAGCTGGAAGTTGATGATTGATTCCGTCGAGGGGGACCAGAAGCACCGTTTCGACGAATACAAGACCAAGTGGAAACAGGCCAATCAACTGCACAAGCAACTCGAAGAAGAACCGGAGCCCGAAAAACAGCGGGAGCCAGAACCCGATTTGAAACCCAAATAGCTGCCAAAGCGAAAACCACGAGCTGTGTTTGATGGATCAATTACGTAACGAACCATATGATCTTCTGTGATGAGCTTTTTGAGCCACAGAATGACACAGAAGTAAGACAGAAGTAACACAGAAAGTTAGGAACAGAATTCTTCGTCTGATTCTGTGTTTCTTCTGTGTCATTCTGTGGCCAAAACTCCCTCTTCTTAAATGTTGGGGGTTCCGTCCTGAATCTAATCCATTGGTTTTGTGGGTATGGATTCATATTCAACCTAGTGTGTCGTTAGAACTGAAATTCCGCGTGCCGCTCAGCGCCATTGGCCCGTGTTCCAAAATGCGGTTGGAGCGATAGCGGAATTTCGTAAGACTTCCGCCGCAGACGAATAAAGGTCCAGAATTCCCACGAATTCCTCTACAAAATCGTTGCTATCGTGATCGGAAGCTGACGGCATGCAATCGGATTATCGAGCCGGGGCCTTAACCCTGGCGCTGCTGGCCGTGAGTACGGGATTGTGGATCAACCTGCTCCGTCAGGGATTCCGCAGTGGCTGGTCCTGGCCGCTGCAACCGCGTCGAGATGTGCCCTGGCGTCCGTGGGAAGCGGTCGCCACAATTCTGATCGTGCTGATCTGCGTCGGAGCAGTCGCACATCAGTTTGCAACCGGCGGCTCAGTCGCCGACGTACCCGAGTCGACCGTATTTGATCTCCGCAAACTGCAACTCTTCGCCGGATCGCAATTGGCCCAATTGGCCCTCATCCCATTGATTCTGGGGATCTGGTGCCCTTGTCGCTGGGAAGATTTTGGACTACGGCGACACGGCTGGAAAACTGATTTGCAGTTTGCCGTCTGGGGCGTGTTGCTCGCCCAGTTGCCGGTTCATCTTCTGGAGTATCCCCTCCAAAGCTGGCGGGCCGAAGCGCCTCATCCCATGCTGGAGTTGCTCAAGCAATCGCGCGATGATTGGTGGGCCATGCTCTGGATTGCGGTGGAACTGGTAGCGCTGGCCCCTTTGGTGGAAGAGCTGTTGTTTCGCGTGGCCCTGCAGGGCGCCTTAGAGCGCGAGATCCCAGCCGTCTGGTCCATCATCCTGCCGGCCGCGGCATTTGCGTGTATCCATCAGAATTCCGACTGGATACCGCTGTTCCCATTAGCTCTGATTTTGGGATACGTTTACTATCGCCGGCGCAGCTTTCTCGCCAACGTCGTCCTGCACGGACTCTTCAATGGCATCAGCTTTCTGAGTGCACTGTGGCTCATGAAGATCATTCCGTGAGCGGAAGCCGGTCAAGTTACGCAGTTTTAATATCGTCCGGACTGTCTTCCGAACCTGTAGGGTTCGCAGAGAGTAGCCGGTGGTTGAGGAGCGGAGCGACGACACCACCGGTTAGGTCGTCATCATGTTTCGCATCCTGGAGGGATGCCAGAGGGGATGACCTTGGATCATGCCGCGATTCGAAATGCTCTGCGATCCCTTCAGGATCGAGGGGAGGGTGGGGAACAATTTCCGGTGGTGTCGTCGCTTCGCTCCTCAACCACCGGCTACTCTCTGGCATCCCTCCAGGATGCAATACCGCTCCTCAGCGCAGCAGAAAACCGCACGGATGCCAAAGCAACCATGCGGTTTTTGAATCGGCTTGAATTATCTCAACACTCGATCGCTTAGTTCGCGGCCAACGGAGCAGGCGTTTCGTCTGCCAAGCCGGGAACACTCAAAGCAACGATTTGGATCGCTGTATATTTTTGGCGGTGACCCGTGTGGCGACGGATCTTCTTGCGGCGTTTGAACTTCTGGATCTCGAGCTTGTCACCTTTACGATGACCGAGAACCTGAGCTTCCACCGCGGCACCCTCGATCACGGGAGCACCAATCTTACTGCTGGCCTTTGAACCGGCGAGCAAAACCTGGTCAAACTTGATGCTGTCACCGACAGCCAGCGTCTCGCGATAGTCAATCACCAGACGATCACCGCGGTTCACTTTGTATTGCCGACCACCGTCACAAAATACTGCAAACATCTTCTCAAGTCCTTAACTGCTATAGCAATTGGTGAATCTCAACGAACTGGACCCGAAGCCTGAGATCGCGAAAAACTCGCGATATTTGACGGCTCTGCCAGTGTTCGCCAACCTGTCCCTACAAATGGCGCTCCCCCGCCAACAGGTTTTACTGCGGGCGGGGAAGCGGGATATTATAGCAAATCACTTTTTCAGATTCGAGGTCTCGTTGGAAATTTTCAGCTCGTTGTTCAATTCATCGTAGAATCGGAATTCCAGATGCTCGGGCTTCACATCATTCCGCGACAGAATGCTGATCACAACATTGGCCTGCTCTTCAACTTGCGCAATGTCTTTTCGCTTGCGGTTGTTGAGGTAATTGGCCACCCGCTCGTGAACTTCGAGAATAATCTTCGTCGCCTGGTCCTGATGAGCATGCAAAATCAACTGCCGCATCACTTCGATGGCCAGGTATTCTGCCGTCTTAACCAGTCCGCTGCCATTACAGTGCGGACAGTCCTCAAACGTGCTGCGACGCAGTGACGGACGGATTCGCTGCCGAGTCATCTCGATCAGACCAAACGGGCTGATACGGAGAATCTTGGTACGAGCCCGATCGCGACGCACGGCATCACGCAGGGCCTTTTCGACTCCACGACGATGCCGTTCTTCACGCATATCGATGAAGTCGTTGACGACCACACCACCCAAGTCCCGCAACCGAATCTGCCGAGCGATCTCAGCGGCCGCTCGCAGGTTGACTTGGTAAGCATTCTCTTCGGCGTTGTTGTCGCCACGGAAGTTACCGCTGTTGACGTCAATCGCCACCAGAGCTTCCGTCTGATCGATGACGATCGAACCGCCCCCCTTCAGCGGCACAACGCGCCGTTGAATGCGGGTGATTTCCTCTTCGATCTTGTACTTATGGAACAGAGGCTCTTTGCCGTCGTACTGCTTGATGCGGTTCGCATGTCGCGGCAGGACGATTTTTAAGAACTCCTGAGCCCGCTCGTAAGCGGCCGGCTCGTCGATCAGCACCTGGTCGATTTCCGCGTTATAAATATCGCGGATCGTCCGGATGATCATGTCGCTCTCTTGATAGATATCGACCGGCGCCTTCATCTTTTTGATGCGGCGGACGATCGTCTTCCAGAGACGCAACAGGTAGTTCATGTCGCGCTGCAGATCCTTCTTCGTGCGGTCGATACCGGCGGTGCGAATGATGAAGCCCAAGCCCTCGGGAGGGTTCAGTTCATCCATCGCCTCGCGCAGATTACGGCGAATGTCTTCATCCACAATCTTTCGGCTGACACCCACGCGCTGCAGGCCTGGCATCAAGACGAGGTAGCGTCCCGGGATACTGATGTATGTCGAGAGGGTCGGCCCCTTGGTCCCGATCCCTTCCTTAATACACTGCACCAGGACTTCGCTGCCCCGTTTGAAAATATCCTGGATCGGCGGCTTGTTGCGGACACTGCGTTCGTTCGCTGGGCGGCGACGGTTCGTCCGCTCTTCCTTGCCGAGCAAATGCTTGTAGTATTGATATTCGACGTCGCTGACATGCAGGAAGCCGTTACGTCCGACACCGAAGTCCACGAACGCCGCCTGAATGGCTGGCTCGAGATTGACGACGCGTCCCTTGTAGATGTTACCGACGTAGCTTTCCTGACTGACTCGTTCGACGTACAGTTCTTCCAGGATCCCATCTTCAACGATGGCGATCCGGCTTTCCTCCGGTTGGAGGACGTTGATCAGCATTTCCTTCTTCATGCACGACCTTTCGTCGGCAGCAGGGTAGCTCCTGCAGTTTGCATCGACGCGAACGACGCGAGCATTCAATGCTCACGACTTCACCACTATGAAAACTGCTCCCAGTTGGGTGCATGCGCCGAACTGGCTGTCGTTCATCAGATTTCTGGAGCTCACCAGAGCACGGACGCGTGTCGGAAAAACGCTCGACAACGTAACCGGGGTGCGGGAAAGCGGGACAGCAAAGTGAGAACGGCACAGCCAGGTTGGATTGATTTGCAGGAATGCTTCCGAGACGACTGATTGTCGAAACACCTGTCTTCGGGACTGCCACAGCAATCACTCGTCGGTCATCCGGCGCACTGGCGCGGGGCGTGGACGAGGGGCTATTGTGAGCCAGGGGACTGGAAATCGAGACGGTCGGAGAGCCAAGAGCGGTAGCCGCGGAGAAATGAATCCGCGCGGGTTCGGACAGGTCACGCACTTCGTAACCATTCACGTTGAGCATCACCCGATCAGCCGCAATGGCTGTTGTGAGGCTAAACTGCTGCTGTCCTGCTACTTGAGTCCTGCAATCACACACGCTGGACGAACCTCAACTGGTTCGGATCCCCGGGACGCTGCCGAATCGTTCCCGAGGGATTGTTTGACTAATACGAAAATCGGTAGCTTCGTGATTCGACGTCAAGCACAACGCCGGGAACCGTCATCGCTGAGCTTCAGCTGTGACCCCCGCGCGGCGTTCCAACATCATCCCTGATCAAGACTTGGGAACCCGAATACCGGACGGCGTAGTATGTCCGATCAGTGCCGAACTCGCCAGCGTGAGCGTGTGAATTGTGTTAGCGTGTCGTGGGACGGGTCTCCAGGCCCGTCCGTCACCAGCGCATTTGACGTGACTCACCACAGTCTACTCTCACGAACTTTTTCCCAGTGTCAGACGCCAGGTCGGTCAATCATGTTGGAGAGCGACATGGAGAACAGCGGGGACGGACGAGCCTGGAGACCCGTCCCACGATACCTCAGCGCATAGAAAAACCCTCGGGGGTTGCCGGCTTAACAGTCTGGGGTTGTGTCTGATTGAGACTGATTTATTGAATGGGTAGGCCAACAAATCAGGGGGACCCTCAATATTTCCCAAACTGCCAAACATGCGAACCTACCCGAGGGTCAGGCTGGGCATAATTGGAGTCAAACTTCTGTTGATTCCGAGGAATCACTTTCTGTTTGACTGACTTACGTTGATTAACATGCTAAGCAAGTAGCGTGCCGATTTCCAAAATCTGACATTTTGATTCAAGAACTAATTGGGCGCCGAGCGCCGAACAATTTGAGTCGGCAACAATAGTTGGGTTTTCTCCGCAAAAACCCCAAATTGAAGCGTGACAGATTGACCTTGTGGCGATCATAATCTGTGAACTTTGGATGAAGTAGCCTGGAATTTCGGCGCCGAACTTGGTAAGTTTGGCACACGGAATCGGCGCCGAAGTGATTGTTAGGCGCTGAACAATTCTGTTTCGGCGCTATTCGGACAAGGTTGACCTCATGTTTTCGCCTGCAGTTGGTCGTTGGTGCTTGGCTGGCGCGGGGGGGGTCGTCTTAGTTTACGCTCTGCTCGTCTTAGGCTTTGCGGCGACCACTCCGGATTTGGGGCTGCGATTTCTCCTCGCCGAAGATGTCCGAACAGTCGGTCCGGTCGTTCGCACCGTCATGCCCACGATGAAACATCGCGGGCAATACAAGCCTAAAGCTGGCGATCAGTTGATTGGACTTGGCGGGACCAATGTCAAGGAATCTCGCTGGCAACAGATCTCGACTTTCCTGCATTTCACGAACGCTCTGAAGCGCCTGCGTGGTGAGACACCCTTTGATGGCAAGCTGCTGGCTGGGTCGAATCCTTCTGAATTAGGCGATTCCATTCCCTCATTTGTCGAGATCGAGACCGATTATTGGTTGGACCGCGATCGCTGGGTTGAAGCCCGGTTCCAAGTGCCCGGCCAACCCGAACTGCAGCGGACGTGGCTACAGGTTCAATCTCTGTCACCCAGTGAGATCGGCCTGCCACTGGTCTGGTTTCTGCTGGAACTGGTGATCTTTACCGTCGGCGCGGTCGCATTCTGGACGCGTCCCTTTGACCGTGCGGCACGCGTGTTCTTTGCGATGTGCGTGGTCACAGTCGGCGCTTTCGTCGGTGGATACCATTGGTGGGTCATCGCCGGAACCCTCTGGCTGAATATTCCCTTCGCGATCTGCGCGGTGCTGGTCCCCTCGGTGACATTGCATTTCTTCCTGATCTTTCCCTATCCGAAGGGCCCCATTGCGACTCGGCCGCGAACCACGCTGCTCGCACTCTATGCACCTCCTGCGATGGGAGTGATCGTTCTGGTGTCATTGTTGTGTTACGGGGCATGGCTGTTTCACACACAGGCAGATCCTTCCTATCTGCAGTCCTTATTGGATATCCAGCGTAAATGCATCTTCGGTTACATGGTGGTGGCCAGCATTTACTTCATGAGCACCCTGGCGGCATTGGCCCGCAGTTTTTTCTCGACACGCAATACCCTGGAGCACCAGCAAGTCGCCTGGATTCTGTGGGCGGGGGCCATCTCGACAGTTCCCGTCAGCTATACCTTTTATCTCGCGCAATTTGATCGCGTCGCATTTGCGGTGGGGCAGGGGACGCTGCCGATGTTTTTCGCCAGTTTGCTGTTCATGATGGCTTACGCCGTCGGCATCGCACGGCACAAGCTGATGCTCGTCGAACAGTTCTTCAGTCGCGAGACACTCTATTTCGTCGTGAGTGCGATCGCGAATGGGGTCTACAGTACTCTGATTGCGACATCGACTCTGATTGCGATTTTTCAGCACATCCGGTCATCTCGTCAGGCCCTTGTCGTCGCAGCATTGTTGATGGTCGCCGTGATCTTGCTGGGCTGGTTGCGTGATCGAGCCCAGCGGTTGATCGATCGGCGGTTTTATCGCGAGAAGTATCAACTGGATAAAGCCCTGCAGCAGATGAATCAGATGGCCGGCCAATTGATGGAACCGTCGGCCGTGGCGGAAAGAATGCTGGCCTCCTGCCGGGACGTCCTGCTGGTGGGTCATGCCGCCCTGTACTTCTTGGATGCCGAGCATCAACAGTTTCGACTGGTCGCCCGGGAAGGTGGCAAAGAGGTCCCTGCACAGTTCACCGCGACGGCCCAACTGATTGCTGCGCTGCAGGAAACACCTTCGCTCCAGCGCAGTACGTTAGGTTTGAATGATGTCGATCCGCAAATTCGGCGTACGCTGATCGATCTCAATGCCGACTTACTACAAGCATTGGAAGTCGATGGCGTGATTGAGGGTGTCGTGCTGCTGGGTGAGAAACGCCTGGGAACCGATTATAGTGCGGAAGACCTGACATTTCTGACGGCGATGGGGCAGGTCGCCGGCGTCGCCATGCACAGTGCCAAGGTGCATCAAGTCGTGGGGCGTCTCAATGAAGAACTGCAGCACAACGTCACAAAAATCTCGGAGCAGCAACGGCAGATCTCGCTGCTGCAATCAGAGATCTCGGCCGCACACACGCTGGTAGTCCCGGTGAAATCTGTGGAATCGACTGATGGACTCAGCACGGAATCCAGTTTTCAGTGCGAGAATATTCGCGGCAGCAGTCCGGGGGTGGTACGGCTGTTGGAAACGGTTCGCAAAGTGGCGGGCAGCGACGCCTCTGTGTTGATCCGCGGAGAGAGTGGAACGGGCAAGGAATTGCTTGCAGAAGCCATCCATCAGAACAGCCACCGCAAACAAGGGCCGATGGTGAAGGTGCATTGCGGTGCGTTGTCGGCCGGACTGCTGGAGAGCGAACTGTTCGGCCACGTCAAAGGTGCTTTTACGGGCGCTCATCGTGATCGAGCCGGCCGGTTCGAAATGGCGAATGGAGGCACGTTGTTTCTCGACGAAATTGGCGACATTTCGCTGGAGACACAAATCAAGCTGCTGCGTGTGTTGCAGGAACGCGAATTCGAACCAGTCGGTGGCACGCGAACGGTGCAGGTCGACGTACGGCTGATCACGGCGACTCACCAGAACCTGGAAAAGCTGATTGCCGACGGACGGTTTCGAGAAGATTTGTTCTATCGGTTGAACGTGATCACGATCACGCCGCCGCCGTTACGGGATCGTCCGGATGATATCATCGAGCTGGCGATGTATTTCATGTCTCGAGCCGCCCAGCGATTGAACAAGTCGATTCAACAGATCGAAGGGGTGGCCCTCGAGCGTTTGAAGCATTATGCCTGGCCGGGGAATATCCGCGAATTAGAAAACGCGATCGAGCGGGCCGTGGTACTTGCCGAGGGGGAGCGTATCACGCTCCATGACTTGCCGCAGGAAATCCTGAACGGTTCCTCCGCCTGGCTGTCGACGGACCATCGCAAGGCCAAACGCATTGCCGGGCCCGCAGGACCGGTGGCGACACCAGAAGATGCCGAGGTGATGCTCGACGCAGAATTGCGCCAGTTACGGGCGGCGCTCGAACAATGCGGCGGCAACAAGGCCGAGGCCGCCCGTCTGCTGGGAATGCCTCGGAGTACGTTCTTCAGCAAGTTGAAGAAGTTGGCGTTGTCATAGATAACGCGAAGGATTTTTCGACGTCATGGGAGGGTGAGGCTCCTGCCGAACCGCAAGCGTCATTCGGCGCTCGCCAGACTATGCGGTTCGGCGGGAGCCTCACCCTCCCATCAACTCGAATCACAATTGGGATCGGATTTCTTCGAACATTCCCGCCCAAAAATTCACGGTGAAGCCCGACCCTGCCCACACACCGGTGACCTTCGAGGTCGTCCACCGGCGGCAGGCATTTGAGGTCGCGAGTACAGCGAAAATTACGGCTTCTTTTCGGTAGCCGGCTTCTTGTCACCTTCAGGCTTCTTGTCACCTTCAGGCTTCTTCTCACCATCGGTCTTCTTACCGGGTTCTTTGGTCGCGGCGGCATCGTCTGGCTTCTTGTCGCCACCCTTGCCCTTCTTGGCGGCCTTCTCGTCATCACTCTTCTTCTTGGCTTCCGCCTTGATCTCATCCAGCTTCTTCTTCTGATCGGGAGTCAGCACTGCTTCCACTTCGGCCAGCTCTTTTTCTTTCAAAGCCTTAAGCTGTGCATTGAGT
The DNA here is from genome assembly GCA_021732415.1 of Planctomycetaceae bacterium. Classification (GTDB taxonomy): domain Bacteria; phylum Planctomycetota; class Planctomycetia; order Planctomycetales; family Planctomycetaceae; genus JAKFVC01. Next base: position 14,129 of record JAKFVC010000245.1, on the reverse strand, counting down.
TCATCGATCTTTGGATCATAGCCGGCCTGAATTTCGAGGATCTTTTTCTTTTGATCTTCTGCCAATTCCAACTTGCCAAAGTTATTGGGCAAGCGGTTCACGGTCTTTTTCCCGCCCGTCGCAGGGGCCTTCGTGTCGGGCTTCTTGTCCTGGGCAACAAGTAGTGAACCGGCCATCAATATCGCGAACAGACTGCAACGCAAACCCGCTGTGCCAAATGCTGCTTTCATCGTGGTGCCCTCTAAGAGATTCTGGGAGAACCAGGTGCTGGTGAGACTCGCGCATACGGACGTGAGTCACTGTACTGTCGCTGCAATTAGAAACGATAGCCCGAACGCCGCCGATCTTCCACTGTAATTCGATTCTTCGCAGTGGATTGAACGTAGAATTCATATTTCCGCGAGAGCCTCGGTGGGAGACGATACTCGGAAGAATTGTCGAAGATGTCCGATCCAAATCGTGATTCAACTCGATGGGAGGGTGAGGCTCCTGCCGAACCGGATATTCTGGCGGGGGCCGAATAACGCTTGCGGTTCGGCAGGAGCCTCACCCTCCCATTACGTCGAAATTGCCCTCACGGAATTCGTTGGAATCGCGTCAGCACAAGGGCTCGGCTTTACTTGGCAAGAAACAAACTGCTCTGGATCAGTTCGTGCAGCAGCGTGCGGATGCCTCCGCCCTTCTGCTGGGTTTGATTCACGATCGCAGCGATCTGTTCTCTGTCACTGAATGCCAGATCGCGTCCTGTGCTGTAGATGGTGAACTGTTGCGCGAGATTCGTGAGCAGCCGTTTGGAATCCGCGGCCAGCAGCGTCTGAAACTCGGCAATACTGGCGAACTTTCGCTCGTCCGGTAACACGCCGGACGGATCCACGGCCGGGCCCAGTTTGAAGTTGATACCAATAAAGGGATCGATCGATCCTCGTGGGGCAGCATCACCTTCACCAATTGAGCGATAGCGCGAGCGAAAGCCGCCGATGACGTCGAAGGACTCGAGTGCAAAGCCCGGGGGATCCATCTTGGCGTGGCACGAGGCGCACGTCGCATCGGCCCTGTGCTTATCGAGTTGTTCCCGGATGGTCTTCGTTCCGCGGACATCCGGTTCGATGGCCGGGATATTCGGCGGCGGCGGATCGGGTGGCAGACCAAGCAGCCGGTCCATCACAAATGCACCGCGAGGCACGGGCGAAGTGGTGGTCCCATTGGCGGTGATCTTCAGGATCGAAGCCTGCGTCAGGAACCCGCCACGTGGGCAATCGGCTGGCAATGTGACTCGACGAATGACCGAGCCGCTGACCCCTGGAATACCGTAGTGCGTGGCCAGCTTCTCGTTCAACATGGCGAAGTCGGAACGGATGAGATGCGTGGCATCGAGATCTTTATCGAGTAACTCGCGGAAGTACGCTCGCGTCTCTCCGACCATGGAATCCTGCAGGTAGTTGCTGAATTCGGGGTAAAGTTTGCGGTCAGGATCGGTCATGGAGATTTGCCGGAGTTTCAACCATTGGCCGAGAAAATCTTCGATGAAGCGCTGCGATTTCGGATCCTGCAACAAGCGGGTGACTTCAGAACGCAGGATGTCCGAATTGTGGAGCTGACCTGATTCGGCGAGTTTGGTGAGTGCCGCATCGGGCAGCGAATTCCACAGAAAGTAAGAGAGTCGGCAAGCGAGAGCATAGTCATCCACCGGCGCAGGCTGGGTCTCGGTCTTGCGGCTGGTTTCCACGTGATACAGGAAATCGGGCGAGCACAACGCCGCTCGATAAGTCCAGCGCATGGCCAGTTCAAAGCAGTCACCGGCCTTTAAGCGTTCATCCACTTTAGCGACGTAGGCCTGACGCACTTCTGCGTCGACGGGGCGCCGGAAGGCCTTGGGCAGGAAATCGGCGAGCAGCCGATCGGCATCCGCGAGAGGCTTTTCACTTTGGACTGTCCAGAGGCCGGCATCGGGATCGGGCTGATTCTTCGCACTCTCGACCACTTGCCTCAGTACCTGGCGTTTGGGGGCTTGCACGCCTGGATGAGCCTCCGGTTTGAACTCCACAATCGGGAGTTCGCCAAACAAGGCACGATGACCCCGCGGTGGCCAGATGTCGTTCAGCGGGCCCTCCACGTCCAACCAGTCATTGGCAATGCCGGGCCCCGTGAAGGCCATCGCGCGGCCCTTGCGGTTGTAGTTGACGACGAACGCGAGCGAGGCCGTATTAAAGCCGAGGGTCTCTTTGAAATTGAGCCAGGTGACTAACTCGTGCTCCTTGGGTTCGAGCGAAGGGGCATCGAAGTAACCCAGCACATAACTCGGGTATCCGCCCCCGCGACCGGTCTCGTTCAGTTGCACGACCGACAGGCGAGCGGCTTCGACACCGCGCGACGGCAAGACTGTTCCCTTATCCCATTGAAAACTCCAGAACGAGGCCCGAATCCGGTATCGTCCTGGGTAGAGCGTTGTGAACGCCTGGTAGTAGGGATTGAAGGATTCGTCCTCATGGCGAAACACACCCACGCTGCTGCCGCCATTGAATGCGCCCTTCTTTTCTGCGGGACCTTGATCGATCACCTCGTCACCCGCAGGTGGGTAGTCCGGATCGGGTTGCTTGTTCTTCAACAGCACGGCATCACCATTGCCGAGAATGTGCCGCACGATGTACTGGCCTGCAAGAGAAACGCGGTGCGTTGCCGACGTGGGCGGTTTGGGTTGCGTCGCGATCGCGATATTCAAAGCGTTGTCGGCCGCTTCGACGTACTTGGCCATGTTGACGTGGGAGATGTCGAGCGCGTCGCTGTTCTTATCAAATCCGTGAGCCGAGCCGTCGGTTGGGAGACCGCTTTGCAGCGGTATCCCCGGCAGATCAAGTAAGTCGCGCACGGTGTTTTCGTACTCGACCCGGGTCAGACGTCGCAACGGAGTCCGGCCGTCTGTGCCCAGTCGAATGCGGTCGGCGGCCACGAGCGACTGATGCAGCCATTTCTTCACCGCAGTGGTTTCTTCGACGGGCGGACGTGGCTTTTTCTTGGGAGGCATTTCGCCGGATTCGATGCGGTCATGCACTTTGACCCAGCGTTCGAAATTTTCCGCATTCGAAAAATCGGGCTTCAGCGCCTTCAAATCGAGACCGCCCGCAGGGGCATTCTCGTTGTGGCAACCGAAACAGTGTTGCTCGAAGAACGTGGTTGGAGGCGTCTCTGCAGCTTGAGCAGAGACGCCGCTAAGGACGAGGAACAGGATGGCGATTCGGAGCATCATGGTACGATTGCGGGCACAGATTGTCGTTGTTGACGGGAGCGACTTGGACTGATTTTGGACGCGGGCACACCTCGTGGCAGACGCTGCTAGCGTCTGTATGCCGACGCTGGCAGCGTCGGCCACGGGGGCGGTAATGACACTCAGGCCATCTCCAGCCCGGTCATCGTTCCCTTTGAGGTCGAGAATTCGTTGGTTTCGATCCCCAGACGCTGCAGCATCGAGACGTACAAATTCGTCATCGGGTAGTTATTCTGCTGATCAAACGCCAGATGTTGACCGTGCTTGAATCCGCCGCCCGCGAGCAACACCGGGAGATTCACGTTGGAGTGTGAGTTCGCACTTCCCATGCAGGTGCCGTACAACACCATCGTCCGGTCGAGGAGCGGCTGCCCCTCTTCCTTGGTCTCGACCAGGCTGTTGAGGAAGCCGTTGAGCGCATCAAACTGGCCTTCCTCTTTGGCCCGCAGGTCGGCAATCACTTCGGGGCGATTGCCGTGGTGTGTGATGTTGTGAATGACCGTCGTGTCGACAAACAACGAAATCAGCCGGGTCGAATCGGTCTCCAATGCCAGCTTCATCACATCGAAGGTCAGCCGCGTCCGCTTGACGAACTCGCGGGCATCATCCAGTTCTTCTGGGGGCTGAGCGGTGACCACGGGTTTCGGCTTGTGTTCCCAGGCTTCCGAGCTGTGCAGCCGTTGCTCCAGATCGCGCACGGAGGTGAAATACTGGTCGATCCGCTGTTGGTCGGCTTTGGAGAGAGATCGGTTCAGACGCTTGCTTTGTTCGCCGACGAAATCCAGCATGCTGCGCCCCTGGCGGAGGGCTTCAACATTGGCGGCGACTTCTTCGGCCTTGCCTTGCACAAACAGCTTTTGAAAGAGTTTCTTCGGGCTGCGTTCGGCAGAAATCGGTGCCCCGCTGCGCGTGTAGCTCAGCGTGCAGCCACCTTCGTTCGTCATCGACAGGGTGAGCGACGGATACCGTGTTTGATTGCCAATGTGTTCGGCGGCGTACTGGTCCAGCGAAACCGTATTGCGGAAGCCGCCACGTTCGGGATGCGGTGTGCCGGTGAGAAAGCATTTCTCTGCGGCGTGAGCACCGGTCACCCCGGGCAGGCTGATCCCGGAAAACACGGTGAAATTGGCGCGATGTGCCGCGAGTCGTTCCAGATACGGGCTGAGCTTATAGTCCTTGCCGGCTTGTTCGGGGAAAAAGAACTGCGGCAGGATGCCCATGTTCGTTTCGATAGCGACCATCCGCCGCGGAACGGGCACCGCATCGGCTGCTCGGGCAAACGCCGGCCGCATTGCCTCCAGAAACGGCAACGCCAGCAGTACGCCAGAGCCTTTGAGAAACGTTCGCCGATTGAGTCCCCGAGCCATGTCCTGTTTCTCCGAAAATAATGTGCATCCACGATGTATTCAAACAAGATAGCGGCGATGTGAGTTGATGTCTGGATCGCTTCGGTTACGCGTAGACAATTTTCTCGCAGTTGACTTGCCTTCGCGTCCTAAAATGCATCAGTGACCTTTAATGCGAACCGTCTCGTGGAAACTGATTTGTACTCCAGTTCGCGGTAATTGGCATCAGCTTTCTCTGAATTGGATGCAAAATTGTTGAGTTGGGTGGGCTGCAGCGAGATTTGGGAATATTCCGCTGAGCAACCGCACCTGCTTAGCTTTGAACCGGATGTTGTAGGGGTTCTCCGTCCAGTCATTTGTTTCGCGAGGCCAAATCGTCGATAAGGATCTGTAAGCTTTCTCGACCTGAGAAGCGTCGAAGTCCTTGTCGGGCGAACAGATATGGCCAAACTTTCCGATATCAAGCCGATTCCGCTGCCCACGCTGTTAAAAAACAAGCGTGATTCCGGATCCGCACTGGCGGCGGCGGCGGTCATCATCGCGCAGGATATCGCCACCGGGACGAGAACCGTCGTCTATGGACGGGAACTTCTCGAAGATCTGGCCCGTGCCAAAGCGCGTCACGCTTTAAAGGTGTTGATCGTGGAAGTCCACGTCGAAGCCGACGATCTGGATCGCCTCGCCACGCTGATCGACTTCGTCAAGGGCCGTCTCGGTTCGGCCGCGGGTTGAGTTCAACTCATCCGTGAGCGGTACGGCGCTAGCCGCCGGTATTCTGGGTGACTGTGTCACAGTGAAGTCCAGAAATGCGGTATCTTGTCGCCCCCGTTGGGCTTGTCCCAACGGAGCGCTGACTGCCCCGCTACTAGAGAGAAGCGTTCTTAACCGTCAACGCGTGGTCTCCGATGCCCCCTGCCGCCGTAAGCGAACCGTTGCGACAGCAGTGACTGGCTGGCGGCAGGGGGTATCGGAGACATAAAGGTTGAGAATTCTGCAAAACTCATGGGTAGCTGACCAGTCAGCGCTCCGTTGGGGCAAGCCCAACGGGGGCGGATTCGAAATGCCCCCACCAAATAGCGGCCGCCGCAATTCGAACAAGAGGTTGCGGTGTACCCACCATCCGAAGTAACCTTTATTCGTTAGTCCGATGAAGCCAGCACGCGCGCTGCTGATCATCTACTCTATCGAGTCGGGACGACTACGAATGACCGCGACATCAGGGAAGCAATCGCTGCAACATTGGGCTCGGACACTCATCTTTAACTATGGTCACATCCTGATTCTGGGACTGGCCACGACGAGTACCAATCATCCCCCCCTCAAAACTCCGCCGAGCAGTAACATGAATAAACTGACCGCCTCCGAAGCCTACGTCATTTTGAACAAAGGGACCGAACGGCCCTTCGTCGGCGAATACACCGATTTGAAAGAGACCGGCACGTTCATCTGCCGCCAGTGTCAGGCCCCGCTTTACAACTCGGACAGCAAGTTCGACAGCCATTGCGGCTGGCCCAGCTTCGACGATGAAATTCCCGGCGCTGTCGATCGTCACAAGGATGAGGACGGATATCGCACGGAGATCGTCTGCCACAATTGCGGAGGCCACCTGGGCCATGTCTTCCTAGGCGAGCAATTGACGCCGAAGAACACACGCCATTGCGTCAATTCGATCTCAATGAAATTCATTCCCGGAGGGCAACCGCTGCCGCCGGTGCTCAAGCCGTGATGGTGGATGGGAGGGTGAGGGACCCAGAGGGTACCCCGCCGAACCGCAAGCGTCATTCGGCCCCCGCCAGACTAAGCGGTTCGGCGGGGTACCCTCTGGGTCCCTCACCCTCCCGTCAACTCGGCTACAGAATTTCTTCGATCACTCGGCCGCGGCTGAGGGGAATCGGGCGGCCTTCGGTTTCGTGCAGTTCGGTGTCGGGCGAATGTCCCAGGCAATGGAAGATCGTCGAAATTAAATCGCGAGGTTCGACTCGGCCTGAGACTGGGAAGGCCGCGTGGGCGTCTGATTTGCCATGGACCACGCCGCCACGAACACCTCCACCCGCCAGTGCGACGGAGAAGCAACTGCCCCAGTGATCGCGTCCCGCGTTGCCGTTGAACTTCGGGGTGTGGCCGAACTCACCGACCCACACGACCAGGGTTTCGTCGAGCATTCCCCGGTCGGTCAGATCGTTCATCAAGGCTGAAAAAGCCTTATCCATCATCGGCATCAGGAGCCGTTTGAGGAGATCGTTGTGCTTCTCATGCGTGTCCCAACTGCCGGCATTCGGTTCGCCGTCAATCTGGCACCAGTTGACATGCACCAGCGAGACCCCCGCTTCCACCAGTCGTCGCGACAGCAATAGGCTCTGCGCCCAGCGCGAGTCACCATAGCGTTGACGAGTCTCCGGAGTTTCCTGGCTCAAGTCGAAGGCCTTGCGAGCTTGTGCACCGCTCACCAGATCGACGGCCTGTTGAGTCTGCCGGTCGAAGTTGTCGATCGCCGGAGACCGCAGCACGCCATCAATCTGGCGATTCATTTGATCCAGCAACGACAGGCGGTTCTGGAACTGTACGGTCGACATATCAGTCGGCAGGGCCAGGCCGGGGACTGAAAAATTCGCCTTGGAGGGATCACACGTCAGGACCCAGGGATCATACTTGGGACCCAGAACGCCACCGATTTGTCCCGGCCAGGGAATGTCGCCGACGTTGGCAATCCGCGTCGGTAAGGTGACCGCTGGTGGGAAGGCGTGCTTGGTGACCGGCGTGACATACTTCGCGATCGAACCCCACGGCGGCGCCAGATTCGGGGCCTTCGAGGTGGCATTTTCGGCATGCGGCGGGACGTGTGGCACGCCCGTCATCATGTGGTAGCCGCTCGACGAATGGGCATTGTCGTTCGTGACCATCGCCCGCAGCACCGCGATCTTGTCGGTGAGCAACGCCGTCTGCGGCATCAATTCGCCCACGGAGAAACCGGGGGTCCGCGTGGCAATCGACCCGAAAGGACCACGAATCTCGACCGGAGCCTCGGGCTTGGTATCCCAAGTTTCATGCTGCGGCGGACCGCCACCAAGGAACACCACGATCACCGATTTGGCTTTGCCAAAACCCAAGCCGGTCTCGGATGCAGTCGCGGTCCCCGTCTTCGTCGCGGCACCTAACAGGGAAGGGAGCGACAGCCCACCAAACCCGATGCCTCCCACGCGCAGCCATTCACGACGGGACAACGCTAGTCCGCGGCGATGCGGGGGAAGATCGAGGATAGAAAACATGGGGGTTCTCTCCAGGCATGTACGCGACGTCAGCAGGCGATTCACTCTAACATAGTCGGCAGTCGGTGTCTATTCGCATTAGGCGGGGCTTATGTGACTGGTCATCGCCGCCGAATCGGCTAATGGGAGGGCGAGGCTCCCGCCGAGCCTAGGACGACCGCAGGTCGGCGTCCGCCGGAGGCATTCCATTTAGCCTCCGGCGGACGCCGAGCTAAAGCTCGCTTAGGCTCGGCGGGAGCCTCGCCCTCCCAGCCTATTCAAAAAAGCAAAAACACCCGGCATGTTTCCACACCGGGTGTCGATTGCTTCTAAAAACTTCCTGCCAACTGCGGCTTACTTCGCCGCGTCCCACCACCAGCGGCCTGCGGGCAACTTGCCGGGCTTGACGGCTTTCGCGGGGACGTCTTTCAACTCGCCGGCTTCGCGATGCAGTTCGGCCTTGCGGGCGACCGACAGGATGTCAGCTCGCACGCCACCAGCCACTTGCACGACGATGTCGTTGCCGCGGTACACCTTATGATTGATCACTGATTCGACAGTCTTGGCCGGAGCGACAGTCTTCGGCTTGTAAGCACCGTTGGCGGCGAAGCTACCGAAGTTCCACTCCGATTTCTGAGCCAGGTGCTCGGTCTGCAACAAGGCGGCGACCATGCCGAGGTCGAAGATATTCTGCAGCTCAGCGAAGACGAGGTCTTGCTTGGCCAGTTCGGCATAATTGTCAGTGAAGTTCTTGGCGAACAACTGGTTCACCGGGCTGGCCTTGCCGGTATGAATCCGGGTGCCGTCGGCCTGGACGAACTGGTCTTCCGACAGGACTTGCACGGACGAGCCACGGATCTCATAGACTTGACGATCGGGGCTGTGCAGGATCGAGTCATACTTCATCGTCAACCACCAGCGCAGCGCGTCCAGCGGCATGGCTTCGTGCTTGGCCATCTTGGGGATCAATTCGAAGATGCTGGGGATATCCTTGCCACCTTCGAGCTTGCCGATCCCAATCAACTTCATGCGATAATCGGCCGCCAACAGGATGCGTGCGACTCGAGAATTCGCGGGGACTCCGTAGTATTCCACATCTTGCTGACCCATCCGCTGTTGAATGTCGGACAGGAAACTCTTGGTTCCACCCGGGGCCAGCGGTCCAGCCTTCTGTGAGGCTTCGACATATTCCTTAACGGCCTTCAGTCCCTCTTTGCGAGGATTGATCGAGCAGCCGAAGATCTTGTCGCCCGTTTTGGAGAACGTTCGCATCACGGTGACGAGATCGTCCAAATGCAACGTCGGGTGACCATTGGTCGCACCGACCGCGACACCCTTGTCGTTGTATTTCCAGCCCTCAGCGGGACCGGCCAACAGGACGTCGTGTTCTTCCGGAACGGCAATCACATATTGAATGTGAGACAATCCGGCCATGTGCCGCATCGTCTCCTGGATTGGCAAGTTCTGATCCATCCGCGCGGCAACGGCCTTTTCCAAGCGGGCCAGCGAGACAAATCGCAGGCTGCTGGGGGCGGCCATGTCCTTATTGAGGGCGGCAGCTCGGGATTTCAGGCCCAACGTGGCCAGATGACCTTGTTGATCGGCGGTCAGGCGGCGGGCGAGGATCCCGTTCGCATCGACCCACACACCGTTCTGCTCCCAGGAAATATTGCCGCCTTCGCCGTCCGCTTCCATCCACGGTGAGTCTGGGGGACCACCGGTCAACTGCTGAATCATCATCATCAACGGCTGCGGATTGGCGAGGTTTGCGCCACCGGCCATACCACGACCACGGGCCGCTTGTTGCAAGCGATCACGGGCGGGCCCTTCGGGCAACAATCCGGCACTGGCCTCGACGGCGGCCGTGTCGCCCACTTGCAACTGGGCTTGAGCGACCTTCTCGATCAATGCCGTCTTCTGATCGGCGGTCGGCGCTTTCGCAGCAACATCTAACGCAGCGCCGAATTCGCCGGCACCGACATGATCGGCAACTTGCTGCTCCAGATTGGGAGCTTCCGCGGCGGAGGCAACCGGCCACCAGCCAGCCAATCCAATCATCGCCAATGCTGTGACAACACCTCCGGCCTGCCGAATCCAGGGCACTCGGCCCGAGGATTGGTTGATGCGGGCGGCTCCATGTCCAGATGGCTGCCGCCCTGATTGATGTTCGCTGTTCTCCAAAGGCATAGCGTGCTCCTGGCTTGATCCGCTGGTGTTTTTGACTGGCCGTAGCCCGACTCTCTGAGTCGGGTACGTATTCTTCTAATTGGTGTCGACTGGTGTTTGGAATGAGCGTGCCTGACCATGAAGAGTCCGGCTACGACAGACTTTACCCGATAAAGAGTCCTGCGACTCTCCTATAGCATCGTACTGCGAGCAAGTGGCGTCAAGAAAAATCGCCCAAAGTGGCATTAGTCCGAAGTCGAAAATTGGACCTGTCCAGCCTGAAATGCCTCCTCGGCAATTCCGCCACATGGTGCTTGAGACGCGGATCGCAGCGATCCTGCGGATGGAACGGGGGGACTTCAACGTGGCGGGATCTCACAATTTGCTGCGATTTTGCGTAAAATCTACCCAATTCGATCTGCGGTGGGGCTGTGTTGGTGAGCGGAATGACGCTCGCCACCGGTTCTTTCGGGGCAAAATCGACCCGCAAAACCGGCGGCTAGCGCCGTGCCGCTCACGATGTGAAATTGAGACAGATAGTCACAAAATTTGCATCCGGGCGCTCGTGCAAATTGATCACGGATTCCCGAGCGGGTAATTTACGGAGACGAAGTCCGCGCAAGCCGCTTGCCTGTGAAGGGTGGATACCCGTTTCAACGCTAAGGAAAGGCAGTCTCCATGGCAATCAATCGCCCCCAGCCGCAGCTCACCACGCAGCCCGATTTTCTGAAACGGCTGAGACTCGATGTGCAGGATCTGCTGCATTGCCACGGTTCGTCGCTTGCACAGACCGGACGGCCGTTTCTCTCGGCTGTGAATCCTAGGCTGGACGTTGATCTGCCGGGGCATACCATCCAAGCTACGGTGCGGACTGGCAGCGAGCCGGCATTGGTCACGTTCATCTGGGACGAAGAACCGGATGAAGGCGAGCCGATGACCGACATCGTCTGCTCCTGTCCGACGAGTCTGGGATATGACCTGTGCAGGCACACCTGGGCCGTGACATCGGTCCTGTATCAACAGCTTTCCCAGGAGAATTCCCAGCTCACCCGGATGATGAAGGGGGGAGCCGAACACGCCTGGAAGAATCTGCTGAATCCCCTCGATCAGTTTCTGCAGCGAACGCGGGTGCCGGAAAATAACGGGATCGAAACTCCGGATGAAGCGGGCGCAGTGCGGCGCCTGGTCTACAAGTTTGAGGTGGAACGCAGCCACTTGATGGTTAACGTTTATGAACAGTTCGTGTTGAAAAACGGCGGCTGGGGCAAAGGCAAGAAGATGATCTGGTCGCGTCTGGCCGGAGAACCCATCAACGAATTGGCCCCCATCGACCGGGAAGTCTGTGCTCTGGCCCAGAAAACGTTCGGCATTGCCCGCGACTATCGCTCCTATATGACCTACGGCTATGGCAACAACTCACCCGACGTTTGGGAATTGCTGAAGATTCTGACCGGTCATCCGTTGGTATTTCATGCCGCCGAACTGAATACGCCACTGCAAATCATCCGTGGCGAAATGGAACTCGTGCTGACGCCGGATGCCAACAAACAATTCATCATTCGCCCGCGCATCGGCGGACGGATGCTGTCGGACTGTGCCGCGTACGAGGCCGATCCTCAGCATGGCGTCATCGCGATGAACTGGCAGCAGAACGAGTTGTTCTTTTGGGAGGGCCCCGAGGCGTCCGTCCGATTGGTCGATCAATTGCAGCGCCAGCCGATTCCCATTCCGCAGAAGGCCGTCCCCGAAATGCTCGGGAGGCTGACGGAACTCGAACGCAGTTTCAAAGTGGTTTACCCCGAAGAAATTCAGGGGCGCACCATCGTGGGCGATTCGAATATTCATCTGCGTCTGGTACCGCGCGTGGCGGACGGGGGGCTCGCGGTGGAGCTTTGGGCTCGGCCCGTCGCTGGCGGAACGTACTTTGAACCGGGAGTGGGTGCGACAACCATTGCTCGCTATAACGATGACGAACGCGAGGCCGTCGAGCGGGACCTGATCGCGGAGCAAACGCATGCCGCGGAGTGCCAGCAGGCACTGCAGCTCGATCGGTTTTATTCGCATCGGCCGTGGCGCTGGATGGTCGACGCAGGCGACGCGACCCTCGACTTTCTGGCCGAAGTCCAAGCTCATCAGGATCGCCCCTGGGTTGTGGAATGGAGCAACTCCAATATCCCGCGTCCCGAAGTCGTGGGTGAGATCACCCCGGGCAATATGCAGTTGGAGATCGGCAATGATCACGACTGGTTCGGTGTCGAAGGGACGATTGATATCGGCGGCGTCAAGGTCCCGTTGATGGCGGTGCTTGATGCACTGCGGGGGAAGTCCCGCTATGTGCAATTGAAGGGTGGCAAGTGGGCCATGATTGCCGCCGAGTTCCGCGATCGGCTGGCGGCACTCGACGATTTGCTGCACCGCAATCAATCCAAAATGAATCTGGATATTACGGCCGCCCCGCTGCTGGAAGACTTGTTCAAAGATCAGCAGATTACGATCAAAGCGGCAGCCGAGTGGCGAAATGCACTGCAGAAGTTGGAGCTGGCCCGGAATCACCATCCCGAGGTCCCAGCGGACCTGAAGGCCGATCTGCGTGACTATCAAGTCGATGGCTTCCGCTGGCTGAGCCGCCTGGCTGCGTGGGGTGTGGGCGGTTGCCTGGCCGACGACATGGGCTTGGGCAAAACCGTGCAGGCGTTGGCGGTTCTGGTGGAACGTCGAGCGGTCGGGCCGACGCTGGTCGTGGCACCCGTTTCGGTGGGCTTCAACTGGGTCAATGAGACGATGCGTTTCGCTCCCACGTTGCGGCCCCATTTGTATCGCGATACCGAACGAGGCGAATTTCTCGAATCAGTCGGGTCGGGTGATCTTGTCGTCGCCAGCTACGGGTTGTTGTTGCGAGACGCCGAGTACTTCACCAAGATTCGCTGGGGAACGCTGGTTCTTGACGAAGCGCAATTCATCAAGAACAGCCGCACGAAGTCGGCCCAAGTCGTTCGCGAAGTGAACGCCGAATGGCGTCTGACGCTGACGGGAACCCCGGTCGAAAACCAACTGGGAGACCTGTGGAGCCTCTTCCGGGCCACGTCGCCGGGATTGTTCGGGAGTTGGGAACGCTTCCGCGAACGCTTTGCGGATCCGATCGAAAAACAAAAACTTCCCGAGCGTTCTCAGGCACTCGCGAGAACGGTGCGCCCCTTCATCCTGCGACGGACCAAGGACGAGGTCCTGAAAGAACTGCCGCCGCGAACAGAAATGATTCTCACTGCCGAGTTGTCGACTGCGGAACGCAAGCTTTACGAAGATGCGCGGCTGTTTGCTCTAACGCAGTTGGCAGGAATCGACACGGGCAAGAATGAATCGCGGTTCCAGGTGCTGGCCATGCTGACGCGACTGCGCCAGTTAGCCTGCCACCCGCGACTGGTGGATGAAAAATGGAAGGGCTCATCCGCGAAGCTGGACGTCCTGCTGGAAACCATCGAAGAAATCCGTGAGGGTAAACACCGCGCGCTGATCTTCAGCCAGTTCACTTCGCACCTGGAAATCATCCGCAAAGCCCTCGACGAGCGTAAAATCAGCTATCTCTATCTGGATGGCCAGACGCCCGAAAAACAGCGTCGCGAGCGTGTCGAGTCCTTCCAAAAGGGGCAGGGGGACTTCTTCCTGATTTCGCTGAAGGCCGGCGGAACGGGGCTCAATCTGACCGGGGCGGACTATGTCATCCACATGGACCCGTGGTGGAACCCGGCGGTGGAGGACCAAGCCACCGACCGCGCCCATCGCATCGGACAGAACAAGCCAGTGATGGTCTATCGCCTGGTCGCTCAAGAGACCATCGAGGAAAAAATCCTCGCGTTGCACGAGAAAAAGCGAAATCTGGTCGCCGGCATCATGGAAGGCTCAGACCAGGCGGGTAAACTGTCGACGGACGAATTGATCGACTTGATCAAGTCGAGTCACGCACCAGAAATGCCCGCGGAACAATCGAAAACGAGGGCGGCGAAATCGAGGGCGAAACCTAAGGCGAAGAAGGCGTGATCATCGCAATTAAGGTCTGGCAAGAAGCAGCATAGATGAAGATTCGTGCTCCCCTCGCCCTGGTACTCCGGGGAG
>JAKFVC010000185.1 GCA_021732415.1 Planctomycetaceae bacterium | reverse complement strand
GCTGGAGAATTCGTCGACTCTGTTCCAGGATGTGGGGCGTCCGCGAAAGGAGGAACCAGAGGGAGCTTCCATTGAGGAATTGTATGCGCAGATAGGTCGGTTGAAGATGGAGCTGGAGTGGCTCAAAAAAAAAGTGGGCTCAATTGAGTGAGTTGGGCCTGAGTGGCGAGGGGTTACGATGCCTGGTAGATCGCGAGGACCAAGCCTTCAGCATTCGTGACCAGTGTGAGTTGTTAGGGTTGAATCGTTCGACCTACTACTACACCGCTGCGACGGAGACCGAAGCCAACCTGGAGTTGATGCGGGTGATTGATCGTCAGTATCTGGAGACTCCGTTTTATGGGAGCCGCCGGATGCGGGAATGGTTGCAGGTGCAGGGGTATGCAGTGAACCGGAAGCGGGTTCAGCGTCTGATGCAGGTGATGGGGCTGGAGGCCATCTATCCCCGGCGTCACACGTCGATGAGTTCTCCGGGACATCGGAAATATCCGTACTTGCTGCGTGGTCTGCAGGTGGATCGTCCGAACCAGGTGTGGGCGTCGGACATCACCTATGTGCCGTTAGCTCGCGGCTTCATGTACCTGGTGGCGATCATTGATTGGCACAGCCGCTGTGTGTTGTGTTGGCGGTTATCGAATAGTCTGGAAAGCAGCTTTTGTATTGAGGCCCTGGAGGAGGCTTTGTCACGCGGGCGTCCAGAGATTTTCAATACGGATCAGGGAGTGCAGTTTACGAGTGTGGGGTTCACGGAGCGTCTGGCAGGAGCCGGAGTCAGGATCAGCATGGATGGCAAAGGTCGGGCCTTGGATAATGTGTTCATTGAGCGGTTGTGGTGGAGCGTGAAGTACGAGCACGTCTATCGTCACGATCACCAGACCGTCCGCTCGTTACATCAAGGGTTGGAGTCGTACCTGACCTTCTTCAATCGAGAACGTCTGCATCAGAGTCTGGGCTATGCCACACCATGGGACGTGTATCGGGGGAAGGTCGTCGTACCCGGCCCCGATGCCCGGGGATGAGAGGGACGGCGGTCGCGAGTGGGGCCGTCGGCTTCGCTCCGTCTCGCTAGCGCTCGCCTGCGCTGCGCCGACGGCCCCACTCGCGAAAGGGAGGAGAAACTGGCGTTGCCAGTCTCTCTAATAAAATCCGTTTTCTGGTCTAGACAATGGGGTCCACCTTATCATTGACACCCACGACCATCCGGTCATTGATCCAGTATGGGAATTATATCGCCTGGCTCACCAATTAACGGGCGGTGTGTCAACATTACTGGAATGGGACGCACTAATTCCGGACTTTCCCGTCGTGCATGCTGAAGTGCTCAAAGCACGCGACTATATGACGGCATCGCTGCCAGGTGACACCACAACGATCGCCGCCGAAACCATTATGACTTAGCGCGGTCCCGCAAACTGAAAGACGGCCATGTCTGCCTTGCATTGCATCGAGTCCTGGATGTTAGCAGTCATTACTCATCCACACGGTGTCGTCGCGGGCGCGCAGTCTGCGGAAGCTCAATTGCAGCTTCAGGCCAGTAGCGACCAAACCGACTGCATCATCGCCACGACCAATCGGTGGTCAGCGGAAAGTCGCTTGGAGATCTATTGGAACGCCTATTACGCACGCCTGCAAGAGTGCTTGCGTGAGGAGTTTCCGGTGTTGCGGGGCGCGGTGGGTGATGAGTTGTTCGATGAATTCGTCCTCGAATATCTCCAAGCTCATCCGCCGTCGAGTTATACCTTGAGTCAATTGGGATTAAGATTTCCGGGCTTTCTGGCAGGCACGCGTCCACCGCGTGATGCTGCGGCGGAGGGACCCGACTGGGCGGATTTCCTGGCTGATCTGGCGCACTTTGAATGGACGATCAGCGCCGTGTTTGACGGTCCTGGCAGCGAGATGATGTCGTCTGCCCCACTCGTTCCATCAGACTATCCCCTGGATAAGCTCGATGAACTGACTTTCGAGTGTGCCCTTTCGCTGCGGCTGTGTTCTTATTCCTTCCCTGTGAATGCCTATCATGCTGCAGTCAAATCGGGTGAGCTGATGGAAGTCCCTTCGCCCCGCCCGACATTTGTGGCATTCAACCGTCAGAACTTTACGGTCCAACATCATGCGCTGAATGCCATGGAGTTCGCTCTCTTGAAGAGCCTCCACGAAGGCGATGCACTCGGTGACGCAATAGATGCTCTGTGCGAAAGGGATGACGCCGCCGAAGCAGAAGTGGTGACCAACATTGCGCGGTGGTTCGCAGACTGGACGCGTGCAGGTTTCATCACAAATATTGCAGTCGCGACTGCTTGAGTAACCGCTGTCAACACACAGCATCTAACTACTGACTCATGAAACTTTAAATCGGGAGCAAAACGTGGTCTCATTCGTACGTCGCATTTATGAATTCGAAATCGGCTTGTTAGCCCCTTTGCAACCTGTCGCGTTACTGGCACTAAGACTGTACTGGGGCTATCAGTTCTTCCTGGCCGGATTGGGCAAACTGATGAACATCGATCGGACCGCCGGATTCTTCGACAGTCTGCACATTCCGCTGCCGCTGGTCAATGCTTATATGGCCGGCGCGACCGAATGCTTCTGCGGTCTCTTATTGCTAATCGGTCTGGCATCACGAATTACGACGATCCCGTTGATCGTCACCATGCTCGTGGCCTATGCGACAGCTCACACGCAGGAGCTACGCAGCATTTTCAACAATCCCGACGCGTTTGTGAGTGCTCCGCCATTCTTGTTCCTGCTGGCATCGCTGATCGTGCTCGTATTCGGACCAGGATGGATTTCTGCCGACGGAATGATTGAGCATTTCGTATTTGGGACATGCCCATCAAAAAATCAGTGCTCTAATCGTGCCGATGTCGCCACGCTGTCGTCTGTGAAACTATAAGCGGTCCACGGATTCACGTGTTTCACTTTCGAATCCGTATGGCGAATACGGATATATTTAAGTGCATATCGTGCGTCAAATGTCGACGCCGGAAGCGTTGTTACTAGCGTGACAGACACCGGGGTAGGTGTCCCTGCCAGCAGGCTCTCTGAGGTGTTCGTGTTATTTACTCAAGTGGATCGGTCACTCGATCATGCTCAAGGAGGTCTCGGTGTGAGGCTTGCCTTAATCCGGCGTCTGGTCGATTTGCACGGCGGTACCGTCACCCCGGCTAACAACCGGTGCCAACCCGCGTCCAAGATCTGCTTCAATCAGACTGAACCAGGACTGACTTGCAAGCGGAATTTGTCAGGGCGCGGCGCCGGAAACAGGCCGGGCCTTGATCGGTGCCGCAGTGTGAGAGGAGCTGCCGTGGACTGTAACGGTCAGCTTTTCCGCCAGCCCCGCAATCGGTTTCTGATCTACGATCTTTCCACGGCAAACCACGGCCTCGCTCTTCGGCTGGCTTGCCTCGGGAATATTTACGTGGAACTTGTTCATCAACTTCGCGCTGAGTCGATGGTTAGCCAGACGAAAATGCAGCGGTCCGTCGCGGGTCTCCACGACCAGATGGCAGTCTGCCTCGTTCGTTTGGCTGCGATCATCGCTGTACGTGAAGCCGTATGCTCCATGCAGCGCCGGATAAATGGAGCTCTTCAATTCGCCCAGAGGATCGTAGTAACCGACCAACGTCGTCACCGGGACGCCGAAGGCCTGCGGCTTGCGTTCGACCTTCGAGTCCGCAAACGGTCCTTCTTTCCAGCGCTTCCCGTCGGATGTGAAGCTCTTTTGGAAGCCGCGGGAGACTTTGACCTGCCGGCCATTGATAGAAAGGTAACTATCGTAAGCGGCTCCGTGATCGATCGTCACCATGCGACCACGGCTGGCGGGTGTCGCGGCCGGTACCTGAATGTTTTTAGTCCAATTGCCATCCTGCATCGCCACCTTGATGACGTCATTTTCGGCCAGCAATGACGCAATCTTGGCCTCGCTCAGATCACTCACTTCAGCGGTGATCTGTTTGCCAACGTCAATCTTGTGGCTATATGGCTCCATCTGGCCTGTGCCGGCATTCCACTTACGAAAGCCGGTCGGTGAGTTCGCATCAAACACCGCCTTGCTCTCGAAGAACTGCTGGATGATCGCCGCTGTATTGGGTGTGTAGAGAGTAAAGCGGTTGAAGCCGGAGAGTGGTGCGCCACCAGCCATCGCATCCGTGCCAAACGTGCGGCCATCGAACGGGCTTTGGCACTGGCCCTCCAGGCAGGTTTCCTTCCCGCTGCGAATCGGCGAGAAGTTGGGGATGAGGCGGTTCTTATCTGCGTCCCAACCCCAAGCGGAATTAATGTGGTCGGCGCTGCGGTGTACCGAGCCTCGGAAGCCGTCGACAAAATGACCGAGTCCGTAGTTGTGGCCGACTTCGTGACTGAGCTCATTGCCCAGCGAATTGTCGAGGGTGACGATGCCACCGCCGCCCGAGCCACCATGTACCACGACGCCCTCCGCGTACTTGCCGACACTGTTGTGTGCCGTCAACTGAGCCACCAGATAAGGATGGCTGTCTTCTCCCTCTCCGGCAGAGCTGTTGATTCCATAGTTGGCGTTGTCGATGCCATGGGAAATGAGTTCCTTGCCGATGGTCTGGCGCATCGTGCCGGCATGCCAGGTTCCCTTGCTCGGATCGCTGTCGGTGAGCAAGGTCCCATTCGGCAACATCACCTCGCGTAAGAACAGCGGCGCGTACTGGCTCACGATCATCCGGCCGGTTGGCACGGTCTGGAAATACTCCCGGTGCGCTGCGGGATCATTGGCAAATAGAAACTGCTCGCGAGGCGGTGTCAGCATTCCGATGTCGATGGTATGAATCAGCAGTTCGCTGGGTGCCCCGACCTGGAGGTCCGTCAACTCACCGCTGAGGTTGCCCTGTCGAATCTGCAAGCTCAGGCCGGGCACGATCCACTCGGCGGGCAGCACTCCGCTCCAGGTCTCGGTAGCATAGGTGAGACCTTGATTCGCAAGCTCGCTTTCCAGGATCCACTGGCCGCGCACGAACTTGAACAGCAGGCTCTGGTCTTGGGAGATGACCGCTGAACGGCCGCTGTAATGGATGGTCGAAGTGTAGCCGGCTTTCGAGCGAATGCGGAGCATCTTTCCCTCGAGATTCGCCCCGTTGGGGACATAGATGTCGCGAACCCACTGGCCGTTGGCGGTCTGAATCTCCACCAGCGACTTCTGCCGCAGTCGATCGGACAGGAAGGTTTCTTTGGGATCGCTCAACTTCTCCAGTTCCAGCCTGCTGTTGATGATGTTGGCGGCACCGGCGGGTGGGGGGAAGGAATTCCTGGATCGTGTCACCAGCGAGGATTCCGCTGTCCTCAAGCTGCTGGACGAATTTTTCGAGGGGCAAGGCCATTGGGTTAGTTCGTCGGAAGGCAGTGGTACGGGGCAAGAACGAGACCGCAACATTGTCCCGGAAAGATCACTCAATTGCCAGACGAACTGAACAGACCAGTTGTTAGGACAATTTGTAGTCGCCAGACACCGTGTGGCTTATGGGTTCATCAAAGCCCAATGCCCAACGGGCAGATCAGGGGTCAGGTCCAGGGACTCGCAGATGTTGATGAGATGGTTTGCCCCTTTTTTGCACCGCCAGCATTCCATGTTCCAGCGAGCTTCGGTCACATCGACCGAAGTGACTTCGGTGTGTGGGACCGACGCGCAGACTCTGTTTGTAAGTGAAACCACCTTCGTCGCAGTTAAACGATCTGCACGTCAATAGCCGTAATTGAGTTAAAACCTAGCTTCTGAAGCGGATTCATCATTTGCCCGCCTCCGCGTATTTTTATCTCGAATGGGTCGTCGTGAATGCTTCTTCAGCAAGCCAGATGGATTGGTTCACCGTAGTCGCTATCTGGGACCAGTTCTAATTGCCCAATCGGAGGAAATCGAATTTTCATCAGAAAGCGATGGCCAAGAGTGCCTGCATCATCCATAATCAGGTCAGCCACATAATACATCCGGGAAATTGTTGGCGGTTGCGAACCCGATCACAGATGGAGTTAACTGTTCGGACTCCTTCAGCGAAAAACTGATTTGCATGCCTAGTGCTCCGCATACCTCCACGACTTCGTTCAGCCTACTGCAACGAGCGCAACAAAATGATGCGGAAGCTTGGCAACGGATTGTCCAACTGTACGGCGATGTGATCTACGGTTGGGCGCGGACATTTCGACTGCAAGGTGAAGACGCTGCGGATGTGATGCAGGAGGTTTTCCAGGTTGTCCATCTAGCTCTACCGAGTTATCGCCGACAGGAAAACTGTTCATTTCGTGGCTGGCTGTGGACCAT
Source organism: Planctomycetaceae bacterium (assembly GCA_021732415.1). Taxonomy (GTDB): domain Bacteria; phylum Planctomycetota; class Planctomycetia; order Planctomycetales; family Planctomycetaceae; genus JAKFVC01. The sequence goes on along the minus strand of JAKFVC010000185.1, from coordinate 19,961 downwards.
TACTCGGAACAAGGTGCGCGATCTGATCCGATCGCAGCGGAACCTCCCTCTTGTTCCAGGCGGCGAAGCGATTCAGCAGCGACTGCTAGAATTGTCCGATGTCGCCGAGGAAGAGCTCTTGCCGGATTGTTCCGTTTCGCAAAGCGCTTTAATTCGACGTGCAGCCGACTTGATTCGAGAAGACTTCGACGCCAAGTCGTGGACTTGCTTCGAACGTCTGGTATTTGACGGACAGGCCGCTGCGGGCGTGGCCCAAGAATTGGGGATGTCCGTAGCTGCCGTGCGCCAAGCTAAGTATCGCGTTCTGCGACACTTACAAACTTTCTGCAGCGATTTTCTGTAATCCGCGTTATGGGCGCTCGTTAAACTTTGTAGAGGATTCCCGCGTGTCACGTGGGGGATGCTCGTCGTCACAATGTCGGCCCTGAATGCTGTCGCGTTGCGGGTCAGCTCAAGGTTTTCGGAAGCGCGGTGAAATTGTCATGAAAGGTGCTCGATGTCCCGCCGAAGAGCAGCTCTCGTCGTTTTCGCAGGGCTTGCTCAACGAAGCACTCATGGAGCACCTTTCCGATCACATCGAGCATTGTTCCGACTGCGAACAGACGCTACGCAATCTGGAGACAATCGCCGATGGAGTGATACTGCAACTGCGCCAACCGCCGTCCGAGAATCGATTTGCCGATGAAGCCGAGTTTCAGCAGCGGATCGCAGTTGTCAAGGCTCTCGGCGCAGACTGTTCGATCTCTCCAGTCCATGAATCATCGTCCATCGGTTTCCTCGCTTCCTTGCCACAATTGCGTGAGTACGAGTTGTTATCCCAAATCGGACAAGGAGGGATGGGGACGGTTTACAAAGCGATTCATCAGCGGCTGGGGAAAACAGTTGCCATCAAGCTGATCGCCCAGCACAAGGTCTCGAATGATGCCGCAATTGAGTGCTTCGCCCGCGAAATGAAGGCCATCGGACAGTTGGAACATCCGAACCTGATCCGCGCGCACGACGCCGGAGAAGTCGATGGCCGGCATTTCCTGGTTATGGAATTTCTCGAAGGGGTCGACCTGTCGCAACTGGTTAGATCACTTGGGCCTCTCCCGACCGCCGAGGCCTGCGAACTCATTCGCCAAGCATCTTTGGGTCTGCAATACGCGCATGAACTGGGATTGGTCCATCGCGACATCAAACCGTCGAATCTCATGCTCACCAAAGACGGACAAGTGAAAGTGCTGGATCTTGGATTGGCCTTATTCGGCGAGATCAACCGATCTGCAATTGGATCGACAGCGATTCAGCCCATTGAAGGTACTATCGAGTACATGGCTCCCGAGCAAGTCGGTGCCACGCGTTCCGTCGATATTCGGGCAGATGTCTATTCCCTGGGGGCGACACTCTACCGGCTTTTGACGAGCCAAGTTCCAATTGCTGATACGTGCGATCACACGGTCATTCAGAAACTGACGGCATTGGTGACTCGTAAGCCAACTCCCATCACTGAGCGGCGTTCAGATCTCCCTGCCGCGTTAGTGACCGTCATTCACAAGATGCTAGCGACCGATCCCCGACAGCGATTCAGCACGCCTGCAGATGTTGCTCATGCTCTGCAACCGTTCGCAGCTCCGGCTGACCTCAGCGGCCTGATTTCATCGGTGCGAAATGGACGGACTGAATCTTTCCGCGAAGGGATCGGACAGCTCCCGCCGCGACAATCGCAAGTCCGGCCGCGTTTCCGTTCCATCACGTCGATGGCAGCAGTCGGGGTGAGCATCACGTGTTTGGCCCTCGCCGTGCTGTTCTGGCTTTCGCCGCAGGGACTCGTCCGGATTGAGATCAACGACAGCCAGATTCGAGCTCAGTTTGATCGCGACGGCTTGACTATCGCGGGAGTCGACCAGCAGCCAATCAAGGTCGGGACTCGAAGCGACGAGATTGACTCGGGTGAACACCGGCTTGTAATCCAGAGAGGTGAGCTAAAGTTCGAAACGGACATTTTTAAAATTGATCGAACTGGTGAAACAATCCTGAAGATCCAACTGGTTGGAGACAACATACACATTAGTTCAAATGGAAGACAAGTTACGAGCGCCCCGTTACCGGGAATACATCCCGGCATCGTCTCTCCAATTGACGTTGCCAGCGTTGAGCGAACTCCGCCGACTTTAGATGGAGCCTGGATAACCACAGTCCAGTCGCTTAAACCAGAAGAGCAAATCAAAGCCGTGATTGCGGAACTCCAGCGGCGCAATCCGCGGTTCGATGGACAATCGAACTATAAGGTCGTTTTAGGAGTTGTCACAGAATTCCGGATCGTCGCCGACCAGGTGTCGGATATCTTGCCGGTGCGTGCATTTCCAGGTCTCAAAGAGCTCGATTGTATTGGAAGTCAGCCGCGATTCGGAGCACTCACGAGCCTGTCAGCTTTGGCAGGGTTGTCCATTACCCATTTGAACGTCAGTTGCAATCCTTTACGCGATCTGTCACCGCTGTCGGGAACTCCGTTGACTGTTCTGCGCTGTGCTCACACTCACGTTTCAGATCTGACGCCCTTGCTCCACACGAAGCTGTCCATCCTGAACTGCACGGACACACGAGTTACGGATCTCTCTCCTTTGAAAGATCTGCCAATCACCAATTTGGCATTTAGCCAGACACAGGTCTCCGACTTATCTCCCCTCGGGGCGATGAACTTGACGTCATTGGGCTTTGAAGCGACTCCGGTGTCAGACCTACTGCCGCTCAAAGGTATGAAGCTGTTCGACGTCTATTTGACCAATACTCAAGTTACGGACTTGTCACATTTGATCGGAATGCCACTACGCACGGTCAAATTGAATATTAAGTCGGCCCGCGACGCCGAAATCGTAAAAACGATTGACACGCTTCAATCGATCAACGACATGCCTGCGGCTGAGTTCTGGAAAGAGCGAGAAACGCAGAAACAGTAGTCGCTCCTCACCGTCCTGTCGAAAACCCTGCGCGCTCAAGCCCGAGGCTTATGGTGCGTGTTACGGTCTAACTGAAATGAGCTTGTCAAATGACTGAACTTCCATGGCGCCAATGGTTGCGGGCCCTCAGGCAGCACTTGCGATCCCGGCGTATTGTGCGACGTCATGGGATTCGTCCTGCGGTTGAAGTCCTTGAAGTACGTTGTTTGCTGACCTCAACTGCGATACCGCTTCTTGAGGGTGCCAGATTTGTGGCGACTGGCGATTTCATTGGACAGGATGGTCAGGATGAGATCCTGACGCGTGACTGGGACACGGATGGTCGGTTTCATGTCTTCCAGCGACAAGCGAACGGCAGCTTCGTCGATACCAGCAGCTTGACGGGATTAGACTTCAATTTCGATCTCCAGATCGGCCAGAATCTGGGGGTCGGCGACTTTAACGAAGACCAGGCGGTGGATGTCGTTCTCTCTCAGACGGGCGGTACCGGGGACGAAGCCCAATTCTTCAAGGGGAGTGGTGACGGAACGTTTAGTGCACAGTTTTCACGAAGCCTACCGGGCGATTTCACGGTAGCTTCAGTCAATCCGACACAAGACTCGCATTTGGACCTGGTCGGGAGGGGACAAATTGATTTCGACGGCAATAGCGTTGACCAGTTTGTGCAGGTCGCGCTCGGTCATGGTGATGGATCATTCACAGTCACCAACATTTTCTCGGTTCCAACTCCTCACTCGGTCGTGGCCGATGTCCGGGACATGAACAACGATGGAAAAACGGATATCCTGCTGTGGAATCCCAGTGCGAAAAGTCTGACGGTCTATAATGGGGATGGCACGTCAGATGGTTTCAGCGAAGGCTCTACCGTTTCAATCGCCTCGTTGCTGGATGCGGCGCCGGAATCCAACAATCGCCACTTGGAGTTGGGATTTACGGCGTCGGCTCCTGTGCTAGTGGGGAATTTCGTTGGCGATGGGAAAGTCGATGTCGTTATCGCCTATGGCGACACGGTCAGGGATCCTTTCCTGCAAGGGCAAGTCCACGTCGTTCTGTACCAAAATACCAACTCAGGATTTGTCCAAGTCTCGGATCAACTGCTGTTGAAGACGAGTACAACCGAGGATTTTCGGATTGGAATTAACTCCGCTGCGTCGACGAATCTGAATGGCGATACCTTCGACGACGTCGTATTCGCGCCAAACAACTTCATTTATCAAGCTGCTGAAAATCCGCTCTATCTCTTGCTCGGGAGCAGCAGCGGGTTCACCGGACCGCAAAAACTGGCTTTTCAGGGCAGCCCCAACGACTTGATCGTGGGGAATTTCGACGGGGACGACAGTCCCGATTTGGCCCTATCAACGAATGTGCCACACTCAGGTCAATTTCCCCTGCCATTCCAGGACGGCGTCCAGACGCTGACTGACATCGCAAGTCAACTGAATATTGAGATGAGTCTGACGACAGCGGACCCGTACTCTCGGCCGGATGATGAAATGGTGTTTACAGCCGATGTCTACATGCAGGCATCGCCAGAGTTGAAGATTACGACCGGCCAAGTGACGTTCATCGACTCTTATGACCACGATAATAATCCTGATACGGCCAGTATCGTCACAACTTTGAAAACGTTAGATCTTGATGCATCAGGTACAGCGGTCTTGATCATTGGCGGTCCGAACGCAAATTATGTGGGCACTCTGGATCTCGGTTTCCATAAGATTACCGCTCGGTATTCCGATGATCCCAATGTCAATCAGCCATTCGTGGTGCAAGTTGTTTCCTCATCTCCGCCTTATCAGCAGTTGGACGCCGACTATACGGTCGATTTGTTCGGGGATTCGGCTTTCAATTCGGCACGGCCCTTCGCATTTGGAGCCGAAACGCAATTTGCCCCCCAGTTGAGCGTCGGGCCCCTCAGCACACTGACCATCGTGGTGACCTATCCTGAGCCCGCCCCACCGCCGCTCGTCGTGAAGATTCGCTTCGGCCTCACTAATTCCACCAGCCAGGTCACGATCGACTTTATTCCGGATCTCACGAGCTTCCCACTGGCAGGACAGCCGACACCGCCGTCGCAGCCCCAGATTGCCACGCAATTCTTCTATACCTACAGGATTAACGCGAGCACGCCCCAAGGCCTGGCGCAGGTGGACGTAGTCGGCCGCGACCTGGAAGGACACGATCGAGCCGTCGTGAACCAGCAGTTTCAGGTCACCGACGTGATGGGTGGGTTGAGTGGCAGTCCGATACCGCTGCTGATCAACGGCAACAGCGCCCCGCTCATCGGTGACTTGTCTGCCACAGTCGATCCCGGCACGACATACGGCTATGACGTCAAACCGCTCGTTTACGGCACCGACGGGGATCGCAACGTCATGATCTATGAGATCGGCCGACTGGAAAACTCCATTCTCGTCAATAGTTTCGGTACACAGGTCTTTTCCGATCGGAATACCGCTGCTAACGCGCGACTCCGGTTGGAATTCACGCCCAGTTCGGCTCAAGCCGGAAAGGACCTGATCGCCCGGTTCGGCTGCCTTGATCTGACCACCGGCGTTTCGTCGACGATGACGATCCGGTTCCATGTGACGGGCTCCGAGCCTTCGCAACCCATCACTCTAACCAGCAGTGCGCTGAGCGTCAGACATCCCGATCCGGGCCAGCCGAATAGCGGCATCGTGCTGCGGATCGACGCAGGCAATCATACGATGGCCGCGTTCCCTGGATTGCTGATGCGTGATCCGGAAAGTGCCATCTTCCTTCCGGCCACACCAATCCCGGCCGAATCCTACTTCACGGCGAAGGGCGACGACTTTACTTTACTACAGTATTTCACCCCAGCCATGCCCAAGGGAACTTACGAGTTCAAGGTTGTCGTGCGTGACTTGAACACGAATTCGCTAATCGAATCAAACGTGATCGCAGTCTATGTGGGCGGGCCTCAGGCCGAGATCAAGATTCTCAGCGAGGAGTTGGAAGCCGCTAAAGCCGCGGCCGAACGCAAAGTACTTCTGGAGCCCATCCAGATTCGGTTAAGCAGCAATCCTCGACTCTTTCTGTCGGTCGGAGACATCTATGAACTGCCTGACGGCACGCGCGGCGAAGTGGTCCGCAAGTTGCTCGGCGACGGCTACCGACTCGTACAACCTGGCACGAGTATTCCGCTCCAACCGGGAGGCTCAGGCATTATCGCGGCAGGTTCGGCTGGTAACCTGATCGAAGTCTCCGCTGGAGGCAACATCGTTGGGGTCGGCGCGGCGTCTGCCTTACCGCTGACCAATTTCGTAATCACAGGGCAAGCCGGCAACATCCTGGGGACGGGGGACCGGAACATGATCGTGGCCCCAGGCGCCGGAGCCATTAGCCGTGGCGGTGGATCGGCGATTAGCCGAGGCGGCGGTTCTGCCATCAGCCGAGGTGGCGGTTCGGTGATCAGTCGTGGCGGGGGGGCACTCATTTCCGAAGATAGCAGCGGTCTCGTGGGCCAGGCAACTGCCTCAGCCATCAGCCGAGGCGGGGGCTCCATCTGGATCAAGCAGGGGATTCCCGCCATCAGCCGTGGCGGCGGAAGTTTGCAGGCCGTGCGCCAAGCATTTGTCGCGGGACCATTGCAGCAAATGTCAGCCCAGATTGAGGAGGCCGAGACCTTAGCTGAAACGCCCGAAGGCGCTGCGACTGATGCCACGCTCTACGCCCATTTTCTATTATGGCACAGTCAACTCTTGCTGGAGGCGGGTGAACCGAACTCAGCCACGGACACTCGTCTGGACCTGGCGACTGATGTCCTGGATGCCGCCGCCGCGGTCCTGGACTTGGGCTTTGAGGGTCTCACGCCAGATCAGCTTGCCGCGCTGCAACGAGCGGGCATGTTGATGCCGCTCAATATTGAAGCTGCCTCTCCGGGGGGCGTCATTGCGCCGGGGTCACGCGTTCTCCTGACGCCATCCAATGCGGGCGATAGCCTGGCGACGGGATCGGGCGATGCACTCGCCGGTGTAAACTTGCCGCTCTCTTTGGGCGGCTCGGTCGTGACATTCGGCGGCGAACAGGGCGAGGCACCTCAACCTGACCTGGAAGGAAATCCGATCCCACTCTATGGACGCGGACTCGGATTGGAGTCGGTTCGTTCCGACCAGATCGTCGCGCGGTTGCCTGACATCGCACTCATTGGTCTTCCGCAACTCGTGATCGTGACCACATCCGATGGCCGGATCGCCCTCGGCTGGATCACGGTACAGGAATCGACTGGCGATTTGAAGTTTAGCACGCCGAACTACCAGATGCCGAACTCCAATGGTACAGCCACAATCACAGTCCAGCGGACTGGTGGTAGCGAAGGAGTGATCGTCTATGCTGTGGGGACTGAGGATGGTTCTGCCGTGGATGGAGTCAATTACACGTCTGTCGGAGGATACGTCATCTTCGGCGATGGCGATGCGACCCCCAAGTCCTTCGAAGTTCCAATTTTGAGTGTCTCGGGGTTGAGTGGCAACAAATCGGTATCATTGATTCTCGCGAATCCATTGAACGTTTCGCCGGCTAATCCGGAAAAAGTGGCCACGCTGACGATTGGCGAAGTCATTCCGGATTCTTTCGACTTTGGTGACGCGCCCGATTCGTATGGCACGTTGCTGGCCAGCGATGGGGCCAGACACAAGGCATCTGGTCTACGACTGGGAACGCTCCGTGACGCAGACGCTGTCGCCCAATCCAACGCCAACGCTACGGGTGACGACATCAATAGCACCGATGATGAAGACGGAGTCGTCATCCCTGCAACTCTGCTGACTAATTCCAATGCAACGGTCTCAGTTACGGCTTCTGCGGCCGGGAGACTGGATGCCTGGATCGACTTCAATCGCGATGGTGATTTCGCGGATGCAGGCGAACAGATCGCCACAAACCGTGCGTTGACGGCGGGTACCAATTCCGTGACCTTTGCAGTTCCCACTGGTGCCAGTGTCGGCACCAGCTTTGCTCGCTTCCGTCTGTCGACGGCAGGTGGCCTCGCCGCCGCAGGCATGGCGAATGACGGCGAGGTCGAGGACCATCAGGTCCAGATCGCTACGCAAAGTCAGACTGTACCGCCGCAATTAGATCTTGGCGGACCTCCAGTGACGTGGATCAAGAAGCAGCCGGCCGTGATCGTTCTGCCACAGGTTTCGGTGGCTGGGACGAATTTGGCGGGGGGAACCTTGGCTATCAGCATGAATGCTCCCGGAAAGAAGAAACCCTTCGATCTGTTGACGGTCCCTTCCTTCTCTGGACTCGGGACGAGTGCTGGTCTCAAGTTTGCCAATGGGCATCTCACCTTGCAAATTGATCTCGGACCGAATGCCGCGTCTGCTTCGATTCAAGCGTTCCTGCGCGGAATCAAATTCACCACGAAAGGGGCGGGTTTGAAGGCCTTAACCCGACAGGTGAACGTGGCTTTGGCGAACACGGTCGGTCAGTCCAGCCTGATCGCCCAAACAATTCAGGTTCGCAAGAAGCCTTAATTCATAGGAATCAGCACGGGCCGGTAGCCCTGTTGTCTCGAACGGCCGGGCCGCCAATTTTTGCGGCATGCCATCGACGTCCAAAGCCCGTTGGATGCACAGTGTCGCGCTGAGGCGATTGGATCGATCGCGAAGCGATCTTTAGTGCGACACCCGATAATGCCCCGTTAGCGAGGTTGGCGGCGGAGATTTGTTGTTCGCGATCAACATTTCCAGCATTTTGCATTGACTGAATGCGATCGCCAACCAGCCGAACTGATACTCACGACTCGAATGAAATGGTTTGGTCGCCCACTCTGGTTGCGGACGGCAAGTTCTATATTGCAATCGAAGCGGGAGACCGGGTCACCTTTGTATTCAAGCGCAAACCTCCATATTGCTGGGCCGAGCCCGTGATGAACCGGCGCAGGTGTCTGTCCGGTTCATGCGAGATGTCGATATGCCGGAATCAATTTATGCGCAACCCACAGTATTCAAGGGTGTGCTTGTCATTGCCACCTGGTAATAGTTGTTCCTATTCCAAAAGAAGCCTTGGTGACGTTTAGTCACTGCGATGTAGACGACTTTCCAAACTGCCAGATTTGGCCTAATACAACTCGCTTCGGTCACATCGACCGGCCTCAACGTATTCCGGTCTATTATGCGTAATAGATCATGGGCGTTCCGGATTGGTGTTTGAGCGGTCGATGGAACTGTCGCTGAATCCGGTTTTGTCGGACCGACGCTGCATTCGTTTTATGTGATCCGATCGAGATCACCGTTGATCAAGTCGGTGGCAGTGCCAAAGTGCAGCTCAGTTACTGCGGGCGATTTGCCTAGCAAGGCTCCGGAAAACAATAACGTGCCAGGACCACCGTGACGTTATCTTTGCCGCCGCCCTCTAGAGCCAGATCGCGAAGAGCACAACAGGCGTCCATAGCGGGGCCCGGCCGCCGAAGTACTTCGGCCAGTACAGCATACGGAACCATCTCGGTCAGTCCATCGCTACACAGCAGGACTTGGTCGCCGTCGAAGAGGCGGATGTGGTGGAATTCAACGGGAGTCTTGCCTCCGACTGTCGAGAGAACACCGACCAGTACGTGCCGCAGGCGGTGCCGCGTGGCCTCCTCGGCAGTCATTTTCCCTGCTTCGACCATCGCCTGTGCGACGGTCTGATCGTGCGTCAATTGCTGCAACTGTCCGTCGCGCATTAAGTAGGCGCGCGAGTCGCCGACATGAGCTACGATCAGGTCGTTCCCCACGCTCCAGGCGATCGTCAGAGTGGTTCCCATGCCGGACAGTTCCGCGTCGACCCGCGCTTGTTCGGCTAGGGACGCCTGAATCTCCTGAAGTCGCCGCTCGGTACGGCGCATCACTTCTCCCACCAGCTGATCATCCAACCGCATGATCCAGTCAGGGGTTTTGAGCACCAGATCCAGCATGACGAGTGCGGCTGTCCGGCTGGCCACTTCGCCAGCCGCGTGTCCTCCCATGCCATCTGCCACCAACATGCCATAGCTGGTTTCGGCGCACAGAGTGGGATACTCGCCGAGGGGGAGGTTCGACTGCAAGGTCCGCATCGTACGGTCAAAGCGGGCGATGAAGAACGTGTCCTCGTTGTTGTCACGAACTTTTCCCTGATCAGAAACTCCGGCCAAGTCCACCGTGACCAGTGATGAGTTTGTTTGCGCCCCAGTCTCGCGCAAGGCGGGCAGTGGGAATTCGTCGGTGTCCATGCTGCTTTGATTCGGCATCACCACTGTCCTGATTCTTGGGCGGCCCGAAGGCCACAGGTTCCGCGTGCCAAGCCTCCGAGACTTAGACTGTCGAATGGTTCAATCCTGGAATAGTCTGCATGATAACAATACACGCACTCTTGTGCAGACGGCGGCGGCCCGGCTGGACCAATATTGATTGGAGCGATCGATAGCAGTTCGGTCGGCGAGTTGCTCAAGTTGCACTGAACGCGACGATCTCGATCACACAAAGAACGGCCGATTTAAATTCGCTTTCAGACGTTAATGGTGAGCAGGGGACCGCATTCGTGCTCAACGAGCGCGGCGCGAAACTCGAATCTACGGCCGAGATCGACACTGATATCGCAGAAGGGATGAGTAAGCCGTCACCACCGGCAATCCGCAAGTTCCACTTCGATCTCCCATTTCTGGTTTTGCTGCGTGAACAGAAGTCGTATGAACCGTACTTCGCACTCTGGCTCGAAAACACCGCTTGTTTGAACCGTACTTTGAGCGACGTAAACCTAGTCACAACAAAGAGAAAGCCCTTCGACGTTTTCGCCGAAGGGCTCAATTCAGAAAATCGTCGAGCTGACAAGACGGCTATTGAACTTTTCCTAGCTGGCGCCCGAGGCTGTGAAGCCAGCTTACGGCGTGTTCTCGCCGGAAAACCCGATGGCGGCGGACCGTAACGATCCAGCTCAGCAGCTCGGGCCGGTCGGCGAGCTATGTGTCTCAGAGCCGCTACATGCGGCCACAGTCTGCTGCAAAACCTGGTTCAGCGCTCCGCCGCCCCAGAATGATCGGTTGGTAAAAGCGGCCGTCGATCCGCTCCACCTGGACGAACCCGACTTGCAGCATCAGTTCCATCAGTTTGTCGATCCCGACAGCGTAGTACTGGGACCGCATCACCTGGGTCGTGCAGTCCTGGCCGCCGCGGTCGGCCACGAAGTACATGGTCAGGTCGTACACTGGCCCGCAAAACTCCCACACCTGCCAGAGAAGGTATCGAACCCCGCCCTCGTCGCGGACGCCATACGGTTTCACCTGGACGCCGGTCCGGTCCCCACGGTCGTAGTCCCGCACCGTGACTAGGCAACCTCCGCCAGGCCGGGTGCAGGCCAGGAACTGACCGAACGCGGCGACCAGTTCCTCGTCCGTCAGTAGATGCGGTACCGCGTTGTCGCACGCGATCACCAGATCGAACTGCTCCGAGTGGTGGGCCGCCGCCTGACGCATGTCCGCGACCGAGAAGCGGATCGCCAACCCCCGGTCCCGGGCCTCCCGCCCCGCCCGCTCGACCTCGGCGGCCGAGATGTCGGATGCGGTCACCCGGTGGCCCAGAGCGGCCAGCCCCAGCGCCTGGGTGCCGATCCCGCACGCGACATCGAGGATGGACAGGCGGGCATCCCCCCACCGCTCGCGGATGAGCGCGTCCAGGTCTTCCGCCTGCCGCCGGATGCTGGCCTCCCAGTCTGGGAAGATCAGGTGGTAGAACGACGCGAGTTCGTCGTAGAATCGCTCGACCGACACAGCACATCCTCACCTGAAACACGTCCGCGGCCGAGGACTCAGCGTTTCTCTCGCTTGCTGACAACGAGTCTCTGCCCGCTGCCTTCCTTGCTGGAGAACTCTCTCGGGCGGTCCTTGCCTGGGGCCGCGATGCAGGCCGTGTACTCATCGCCGACAAGTTGATAAATGCCCAAGGTGGTCTTCCCATTGAGTGGGCCGGACAAATGGATGAGGTCAATGTGCTTAGGCGTCTTGGAGGGGTCAAACTTCGACGTTCCACTGGCCAGTTCTTTGTCGCCCAACTTGACCACCCACTTGTGTCCGTCGTAGGCAAGCGTTGATGCGGTCCCGTCTTTCTTTGGTTCCTTCGAGTCCACTTCCACTTTGCCGTCCTGGATGACCATTAATTCTACCCACGTTCCCTGAAGAGCCTTGATGTCGTCTTCGGCGGCACCGTCTTTTCGCTGGGCGGCACCCTTCACGGCCGCCTCGTCAATAGTCGTGTTGTGGAAGTGAACTACTTTCCAGCCATCGGTGCCCCTCGCAAACACGAGCGAACTCCGGTGGCGGCAGGCGGGAATTTCCACACCGCTCGGCGATTTGAACGCACCGACCTTCCAGATGACGATGGCAATCGCGTACCCGTCGCCGATCGAGTGAACGTTGACTTCGTCCAATGTCTCTTCGAGATCCTTGAAATTGGTCTTGTGATAGTACGTCAGGTGTTGCAAAATCTCGGCTTTCCCTCGCCAGTACATCCCAACGATGTTGATGCCATCCACATCATCCCGGAACGACTTGGTGAATGCCTTCATGTCGTGCTTATTCCATGCCGTTTCTTGATCCTTTATGATTTCCCGGATCGCCTTTTCGTCTGCCTCCGAGAGTTGATGCGCTGTGGCCGGTTGCTCCGGCTTGGCTTGCTGCGCAAACGTTCCGGTGGCCCAGAGCATCAGACTGGCCAATAACAGCAAGGTTGTGGCGACGATCACTTTCGAATTTTTCATTGTCTTCCCCGTTTGCGGATTCATCCGAACCCGCGGTGGTTCGACCCGCCGTAGATCTGCATAGTTCTACCCTGAGTGAACCTCGCCGGCAAGATTCACCGCAGCACAGGTTGAGGCGCCTTCCTATCAACGGTGACAGAACGCCCCACGTACACAGACGAGATATGAATTCTGGATCTTGCTACCTACACCACCGCAACGTCAATGCAATGCCACTGCAATGTAATCGGGGTGACGGGATTTGAACTGCGATTCGGTCATCTGTTATCCACGGCGGAGAGCCATTCGCTTGGTGCATCGGTCACATCGACCGACCTGATCCGTCGCTCGGTCTATTACGCATAATAGATTGTCGGTGTTCAGGCGTCGGTGGTTGGGCGGTCGATGGGGCTTCCGCTGAAATCGGTGTGTCGGACCGACGCGCGCCAGCGTTCCGTCAATTGAGTTCAATTCCTATTGCCTCCAAATTGTCAGCCGATGCCATAGACTGACAATCGACGCCTAAACCCTTGCAGTTGCAAGGGTTTTCTCCTTCTTTGACGCTGGCCGTCGCGACATTCGTTGCCACCAAATGACCCTCATAGACGCCAGAAATGCAGCACCGGTGCAGCAAGCCGGTTGGCAAATTCCCTAATGCCCGGGCCTGATCATCCATCCCGATATGGGTATATTTCATCGTCATCTTGATGTCGGAATGCCGTCTGGCAAATGCCGCGACCGAATAGATTGGTCGGCCAGTGAAACCGCCGATGTTTCTGGGCTACAATCTGATGATGAGTGACGTCACCCGAATTCTCGCGGCGGTTGAACACGGTGATCCCGCTGCGGCGGAAGTGTTGCTGCCCTTGGTCTATCAGGAATTGCGCAAGTTGGCGGCGGCGAAACTTACCCAAGAGAAGCCCGGCAACACTCTCGACGCGACCGCGTTGGTCCACGAAGCCTACCTGCGATTGGTTGGGAGCCAGAAATTCGAGGGCCGGGGGCACTTCTTCGCAGCCGCAGCGACCGCAATGCGTCGGATCCTGATCGAGCGCGCCCGCCGCAAGCAACGCCAAATCCACGGCGGCGGAAGGCAGCGGAAGTTTTTGCAACCGGACCAGATCGCCGCCCCAGAACCGGTGGATGAGCTCCTGGCCCTGGATGCCGCCCTGTCCAAACTCGCCGAACTCGATCCGGTAAAGGCTCGCCTTGTCGAGTTGCGGTATTTTGCGGGCTTGACGGGAGATCAGGTGGCCGAAGTCCTCGGCATTTCCCCAAGTACCGTAGACCGCTACTGGACTTATGTGAGGGCTTGGCTGCTGCGGAATCTTCAAGCAGGCAATGCACTTAACAAAAATGGATGAAATTCCAGATGCTGCGGGGGCAAATACGTCGCATTGGTAATGAAGAATATTCCGAGTTCGCTGGAGAAGCCGTCATGACCGAGGAAACCCTGTTCCACGAAGTATTGGCGAAGCCATCGAGCGAGCGGGCCGCCTTTCTCGACGCGGCGTGTGCCGGGCAGCCGCACCTGCGTCCGGCCGTCGACGCGCTACTGGCGGCTCACGAGGCATCCGGGGGCTTGCTCAACAAACCACCACCGGATTTGGGGCAAACAGTCATCCCTGCCCCTAGTGTGCCGAACGAAAGTGCGAAGGGTGAATCTGTCCGACAACCCGATGACGCCCAATTCGTATCTACCGCCGATTACCGGCCCCGTGCGGACGCTGAACCAGATTTGGTGATCGCCGGCCGTTACATTTTGCTGCAGAGGATCGGAGAAGGTGGTATGGGCGAGGTCTGGGTCGCCAAGCAAACCGAACCGGTCAAACGCAAGGTAGCACTGAAATTGATCAAGACCGGCATGGATTCGAAAGCCGTAATCCAGCGGTTTGAGCAGGAACGTCAGGCACTGGCGCTGATGGATCATCCAAATATCGCGCGTGTACTCGACGGTGGAATGACCCTCACCGGTCAGCCATTCTTCGTGATGGAACTTGTCAACGGCCTGCCGCTCAACAAGTTCTGCGACGAGATGAAACTCACGCCGAAGGAGCGGCTGGAACTGTTCGTACCGATCTGCCATGCGGTCCAGCATGCTCATCAGAAGGGGATCGTGCATCGTGATCTCAAGCCAGCAAACATTCTGGTCACGATGATCGACGCCCGGCCGGTGCCGAAGGTCATCGACTTCGGTGTCGCGAAGGCGACGGGGGGCAAGCTCACCGAAGAGTCGATGTCGACGCAGTTCGGGGCGGTGGTCGGCACGCTGGAGTACATGTCACCTGAGCAAGCAGGATTTTCCAGCGAGGACGTCGACACTCGGGCGGACATTTATTCGTTGGGGGTAATCCTCTACGAATTGTTGACGGGGCTGCGTCCGATTGATGCCAGGCGTCTGAAGAACGCGGCAATTGTCGAGATGATCCGCATCGTCCGTGAGGAAGAGCCTTCCCGGCCGAGTACGCGGCTATCCACAGACGAGTCGCTCCCCTCGCTGGCGGCGTTACGGCAGACGGAACCGAAGCGGCTCATGGCGATGCTGCGTGGCGAACTGGACTGGGTGGTAATGAAGTGTCTGGAGAAGCATCGCGATCGGCGTTATGAAACGGCTAACGCACTGAGCCGCGACATTCAGCGTTATCTCGCAGATGAACCAGTCGAAGCGCGACCGCCGAGCGCGGGTTACCGGTTCACAAAATTTCTACGTCGCCACAAAGGACCGATGATCGCCGCCAGCCTGGTGCTGCTGACGCTCATCGTCGGGATGGTGGGAACGGCGTATTTCGCGCTGCGGGCCGACCAAAATGCGGCTGCGGCGCGAGCCTACGCCCGCTCAGCGGATGAAAATGCCAGGGTCGCCCGAGCCAACGCCACGACCGCATCTATTGAAAAGGATCGCGCCGATGCTAAGGCGAATGATGCTCGTCAGCATCTGTATGCAGCACATATGAACCTGGCCCAGAGCAATTGGGAGGCGAACCATGTCGGTGTCACGCTTGAATTGCTGGCACGATATGCACCTGGGACGCCCGACGCAGATTTGCGCGGTTTCGAGTGGCATTACTGGGACCGACTCTGTCATTCGTCGCTGCGTGACCTGAACGGGCATGCTGATGAGGTCAACGCTGTGGCATTCAGTCCGGACGGGACTCGGCTGGCGTCAGCCAGTTACGATAAGACCGTGAAGGTATGGGATACTGCGACCGGTCAGGAGACTCTCACGCTGAAAGGACACACGTCGGTGGTTAACAGCGTAGCATTCAGTCCGGATGGTAAACGGCTGGCGTCGGCAAGCGGCGATTTTGATACTTTGGGTGAGTTGAAGGTGTGGGACGCCAACAGCGGTCAGGAGACACTCAGTTTGAAGGGACACACCGGAGGCGTCCGCTTTGCGGCGTTTAGCCCAGACGGTCTGCGACTGGCGTCCGCTGGTGGCGATGAAACCGTGAAGTTGTGGGACGTCAAGATCGGTCAGGAGACCCAGACTTTGAAGGGGCACACAAGCTGGGTCGAGTGTGTCGTGTTTAGTCCGGACGGACGATTTCTCGCGTCGGCAAGTTCTGACGAGACGGTGAAGGTTTGGGATGCCATGAGTGGTCAGGAGACTCTCACGCTGAAAGGACACACCAATGGAGTCGAGACGGTAGTCTTCAGCCCGAATGGCAAATGGTTGGCCTCCGGAAGTCAGGACAACACACTGAAAGTGTGGGACCCCGTAAGTGGACAGGAAAAGTTGACGTTGAAAGGACACCGCAGCGGTATATCGAGCGTGGCGTTCAGTGCGGATGGGAAATGGTTAGCATCGGCCAGCTTCGACGAAACGGTGAAAGTGTGGGACGCCGCAAGTGGCGAGGAAAGGCTTACGTTAGAAGGACACGCAAGTTACGTCACGAGTGTGGCGTTTGGCGCGGGTGGAAAATGGCTGGCGTCGGCGAGCGGTGACTGGACTGTGAAGATATGGGATCCCATGGGCGGTCAGGAGACACTCGTGTTGCAAGGGCCCATCATACCGGGCGTGAACACGAGAAACCCGGCCTTGGGCGTAGCGTTTTCCGCAGACGGAAATCGTGTGGCGATGGACTCTGCGGTAACAGTACAGGTGTTTGACGCCGCGAGTGGTCAAGAAACGCTCTCCATACAAGGGCGTGGGTTCGCGCTCCGACCGCACGGGAAACAGCTCGCGTCAGCCAGCGACGATGGAAAAATCAAGGTATGGGACGCCGTCAGTGGCCAGAACCTGCTCGCATGGAAGGGGCACACTGGCGACATCCGTAACGTTTTGTTTAGCCCTGACGGAAAATGGCTCGCGTCGAATGGCGAAAACGATCACATGGTGAAAGTGTGGGACGCGATGACTGGTCAGGAAACACTCACAATGAAAGGGCGCTCCAGCGGAACGAGTGATGTTACGTTTAGTCCTGACGGTAAATGTCTGGCGTCGGCGGGTGGCGATCAAACGGTGAAGACATGGGAGGCCACGAGTGGCCAAGAGGCACTCACATTGCAAGGGCACATCGGCGATGTGAGTCTTGTGGAGTTCAGCCCTGACGGAAAACGGCTCGCGTCGGCCAGCCAAGATGGATCGGTGAAGGTGTGGGACACCATCAGCGGCCAGAACCTGCTCACATTAAAAGGGCACAGCTCCGAAATCCGTGACCTCGTGTTTAGTCCGGACGGGAAGTGGCTGGCATCCTCCGGTGGTGATGATGAGACGGTGAAGATTTGGGACGTCACAAGGGGGCAGGAGAAGTTCACACTGAAAGGGCACTCCGACGCTGTGACATGCGTGGTGTTCAGCCCGGACGGGAAGCGACTGGCGTCGGCCAGCTTAGATGAAACGGTGAAAGTTTGGGATGCCACGAATGGTCAGGAGACCCTCACGCTGAAAGGGCACAGGCTTGGGGTCATGAGTGTGGTGTTTGACCCGGATGGAAACCGGCTGGCATCAGCAGGCCTTGATGGGACGGCGAAGGTGTGGGATGCGCGCCCATGGACACCGGTACTGCGTGCGGAGCAAGAAGCCCGCAGTCTGATTCATTTCCTGCGCGACCAAGGGCAGGACCAGGAAAAGTGGCCGAATGCCATTATATCCGACCAGACGATCAGCGAAACCGTCCGCCTGCGTGCGCTGCAATTCGCCAGTGAGTGGAAGTAATGAATTCGCCGCCCCCGCACAAACATGTTGGCACGACAACGCGATGCATTTTCCAGTGATTCTCAGTGCCCAGCCGGTTTGAGTTTACGTGAGCGACAGCATGGGAAAACGCTCTCTGAATACGAAGAACGCCCCGCAGGCAGGGTCGGCTGGAACTGGCAGATTCCGGGGGAAACGCATGACCTTGATGGCCTCCTGCGGCGATCACATTCAGGGGAAAAAAGGAGCCCACGCCGAACTCGGCCGGTCACGCTTATACCACCACTGAGATTTCATATTGATCAGGTTCAGTTGCCACTCCAACACAATGACGAACATGTCTTGTTTCATAGACGGTCGTTTCCCTTGTTCTTTGGCAGCCCCGCACGCGTCGGTCACATCGACCGGCCTCACATTTCCCGGTCTATTATGCGTAATAGATTGTGAGCAGCCTGTAGTGGTGTTTGGACGGTCGGCGGGACTGTAGCTGAATCAGGTGTGTCGGACCGACGCGCGCCAGCGTTCCGTCAATTGAGTTCAATTCCTATTGCCTCCACTTTCGGGAACAAGAAGCCCTTCGACGAGTACGTCGAAGGGTTTTCTTATTTCAGGACAAAGCTTTGCGTCGATGAGACGGCAGTTCAAACAGACGATTTCCAGGATCTTACGTTTTTCGGCATAGCCAGACGTAAGCCATTTATTTCGCAGGGTTTGCGAAAGTTCAAACACCCTCGATGCTAATTCGGCGTTTTCGTCGCGAGTACGATTCAGAACTTCCAGTTGCAGCATGATCGACGCAAGTCGGTCGCGAAGTTCGGTTTGCTTCCGGTTGAAGGTGTCGTCATCGATTTGTCCGTCAATGCGGAGATTGAGCAGACGATCTTGCTGAGCGGCGATGAGGGTTTCCTGCCTCTGAAGTTCCGCCCGTTGCGCTCGCGTGTCGGCCTGGGCATCTTTGGTCTTCGAGGCCAGCACTGCACGAAACCAGTCGCGGACGTTTTCGTCTTCAATCCGCATCTTGTCGAAAATGGCGAGTACCTGCCGGTCGAGTTCAGCTTCCGTCACGCGGGTGCGGGGATGATCCGGCTTGTTGTATTTGGTGCAGCGATAATAGAGGTAGTCGCGAGGTCCGCTCTTCGTCTGTTTGATTTTCCATTCACCCGTGATTTTGTGCCCGCAGTGCCCGCATTCGATCAGGTCCGAAGCAAAAGTCATCGTATGCGTGACCTGCTTTTGGTTACCGAGTAGTGCTTGCACGCGGTCCCAGGTCGCCCGGTCAATGATCGGGACGTGCTTTCCAGGAAACCAATTGCCCCGGTAGCGAACCTCACCGATGTAGGCTCGGTCGGTCAGCATGTTATGGACTGACGTACGACTCCAATCGGGATTGCCAGGCCGATACACGACACCATCTGCTTTGAACCTCTTCACGACGCCTTCGAGCGTGTGATTCTCGAAGGCGTAGAGATGGAACATGCGGCGAACATTTGTCGCTTCGGCTTCGTTCAGTTGAATGACGCGGCGACCATTGACCCTGATGTTTTGATAACCATAGGGAGCACGGCCGGGGAACAGTCCTTCCTGAACACGCCGATTGATTCCCAAGCTGATGTCAACAGCCATTTGTTCGGTGAAGAAGCTCGCCATGTTGGCCAGCGTGCGTCGCATCATGCGACCGGCCGGGTTGTTGTCCGTCTGCTGCGAAATCGAAATGAACGGAACTTGGTATTCCGATTCGAGACGTTCCAGCTCAACGTAATCAAACAGGTTTCGAGCGGCTCGGTCGACTTTGTAGAACAGCAAGCCGTCAAGTTCGACGCAGTGGCGTTTGGCGTACGCGACCATCTCCTTGAAGGTCTTGCGTTCGTCTCGCTTACTGGCGGTCTCTGCGATCTTGAAGAGTTTGATGATCGTCCCGTCGTGTGTTTCGGCGTAGCGTTTCAGGGCATCTTCCTGAACCTCCAGCGAAAAGCCTTCTCGCTCCTGCTCACGACTGCTGACTCTCGCCAGTGCGACGTATCGTTTCATCTCCATGTCCCTTCGACAGCAACTCGAACATGCGATCCGCTCCCATGATGATCTCCAAGGCATCCTCCGAGATCAACTGGTCTGGGTAAAATGGTTGCCAAATGCGGATGGTGTGCTCAAGCAGTTCGACGGTGATCCATTGGGGT
>JAKFVC010000055.1 GCA_021732415.1 Planctomycetaceae bacterium | reverse complement strand
CTATTCATACCAGCACAAGAATGCATGTCGGTGCTGGCAGTCTTCTCCATGGCAGTCTTCTCCATGGCAGTCTTCTCCATGGCGGGCATCGCGGCGGTCGACTGCTGAGGACCAGGCATCGAAGGTCCGGCCGGTTGGTTGCTGCACCCCGTGAGGCACACTGCGAACGATCCGGCAGTGATGCCTCCCAGCGCGGCAAATGCGTAACGGTTAAAACGACGACGAGTGATTTCATTGCGAACCATGACGAGATCTCTTCTTTCTGAACTTTTCTAATTGGGAGACTGACACATTTAGCCGGTTAGTGAACACCACCAAACTCGGCGCAGACGACGATCCGGACTTGCTTGTTAGGTCAATCCGACATGGCTGCCAGCGGCGCTCGGTAGTTTTCGATTTTCGAGTCGCCCCCAGTGCCTGATTGGATGCCGCCATTGCCTTGCAGTAACAGAATTTATTGGGACCCTCGCGGTATTACGTTTCGCTTCCCAGTTTCCGTGGAAGTCAACGCAGTAATCATGGTTGCCTCGTTCGTAGCAGCTCGGCAATAATAAGGGGTGACGTGTTCCAGAACAGCTCGTTGCTGTTGCAACCCGTGCAACAACGTGAGGCCCTCTGAGTCGATGAATTGGACAACTGACAGATCGAGCCGAACTTCAGCCTGCGACGCCTGCAGTCCGGAGACGGCGTCGATCCACGGGCTGACCAAGCGACCTCCGAGCCGAAAGCACGGCATGTTTTGCGACCCCGGAACGGGGGTGATCATGAGCATTGTCGATCTGTCCGTCGTGTGGAAATCACAGCGACGAGAGAGACATAGCGACCCGCGTGCCAAGCCTTTTTATTCGGAAGAAGTTCAGCGCAAGCTACCCGACCCGGAGCGGGTTGCCAGCAACTTATTGCGTCCCGGAGGGTGGCCCGGGTTGCTACCGCAACCTGGGTCTACAGGAAGCATTTCCTGGATTTGGCCCCATAAATGGGTTATCTGACACTCACTGCGGGCGATTTCCGGTATTATGGAACCGAAAGAAAAGATGTCTCGCTGAAAAACATGCTTCATGTAGACTCAGGTTGTGGAAGCAGCCAGCGCCACCCTGGGAACGCCCGAGAGCCATTAGCCGAACGCAACTCCTGATTTCCGGAACGTCTGAAACCGCTTGAAGTTTGCGGCATCCAAATCAGCAGGAGATCAACCACGGCCGCTTAAAACGCCCCCGCAGCTATCTCGACTAGTTCCTGACAGTGAGTTGAGATGACTTCTGGCTCGCAAAATGTCTTGGCACGACAGGCCGCCCATGGTGAGTCGGGCGTAGATCGACGGACACTTTGTCACGGCACCTCTAAAAGCGTCGACTAGGGCGCAACTTGTCTTCAATTTCGTTGATCGAAATGTCTGTAGCCGTCAACTCACGTTCACCATCACTGAGGTCGCACATTCCGACGTCTCGACGGTCGGCTGGAGGAACCTGCGCATGTGGAACAAATCCGCACAACTGGGCTTGGGAATCGCCTTGACCTGCTGTGTCCTGCTGATTCGAATTCTCGCGACACAAAATGCCATTGGTCAAAGTGGCACGCGGATTGGTGGGGGCGGTTTTAGTGGTGGGGGTGCCCCGACGGCAGGTGGTGGAAGTGGTGGCCCCGGGATTGATCCGCTGGGACTGGCTCAAAATCTGATTCTGTCTGGACAGGCGGGGGGCGATTCCGACAACGGAGAGCGCGGCGTCGTACTGATCGCGGAGCGGCTAGCGCAGTATCTCGTCGCAGCGCAATACTCCAATTGGGCTCCGGCACCAGGGCAAATGGACGATTTCTCAAAGGGAAGAGGGCCACATGGGGCGTTCGTAAAGACCTTTGTCAATCGAAACGTGGTGGCAAATCCCAAAACACCGGGATACGGCTCGATCCTGCTTCAGGAAAACTACGGTAAAGATAAAAAGAAACTGCTCGACGTGACGGTCATGTGCCGGATCCAGGGTTTTGATCCAGTCCATGACGACTGGTTCTGGGCTCAGTATTTGCCGAACGGCGCGATCGCGCGGGCCGGACAGGCGAAACTGGCCGGACAAGCGCCGACCTGCATCAATTGCCACAGCCGGGCCGATGGCCGCGATTACGTTTATAGCAACAAATGAGCGGACCCTGGCTGGGTGGTCACGGCGTCAATGTCCATGCGAATTCAGGAGCGTGAAACCATGCAAGTTGCGAATTGCGAACATGCGGTCAACGAGACCAATCCAGCAGACCGCGATTTGTCGTCGGTGACCGTAATCATTCCGGCGCTCAACGAATCCCGTTCCTTGCCGTTCGTATTGCGCGACCTGCCCCGGGTGGGTCGGGTCATCGTTGTCGATAATGGTTCGACCGACGGGACAGGTGAAATTGCGGCTGCTCACGGCGCGGCAGTGGTCCGAGAAGAGCGACGTGGTTATGGTTCCGCTTGCCTCGCGGGGATGGCAGCGATTCGTCAATCCATCGCCGACAACCAGCCGGCGCCGCACATCGTCGTATTCCTGGATGGTGACTACAGCGATTACCCCAACTTGCTGGCGCATCTGGTGCGGCCCATTCAGGACGACGAAGCGGACTTCGTTCTTGGTTCACGCCTGCAAGGAGTCCGCGAAACAGGTGCGATGCCGCTCGAGAGCGTACTGGGAAATCGGCTCGCCTGCTGTTTAATGCGGCACTTTTGGCGCACAAATTACACGGACCTGGGACCATTTCGAGCCTTGGAATACACCGCACTGTGTCGCTTGAATATGCAGGACACCAACTTTGGTTGGACGGTGGAGATGCAAATTAAGGCCGCCCAAGCCGGGCTGCGAATACGAGAAGTTCCCGTTCCGTATCGATGCCGCATCGGTGTCAGCAAAATTAGTGGCACACTACGCGGTGCGATTCAAGCCGGAGCCAAGATTCTCTACACGATCGCTCGCTATCGATGGCAGATGTGGTGGGCGAAATGACGTCCGTAATTGATCGAGCCAGAGATCGACTGGTTTGGAAGTTCACACGTCCGGACACCGTGCTGCTGACGCTCGCGACCGCCCAGGCGATTCTGTATGGCGTAATGACCTTCTGGAGTCGCTGGTTTGCATATGAGGTCCCGAACGAACAACGGCCGCTATTGCTGATGCTGGGACTGTTCACGATCTGCTTCGTGATGCACTTAGTGAGCCTGAAGATGGCGCTGCAGATTGACTCTCCACGTCGAATTGTCGTGCTCGTGTTGTTTGTCGCGATGGCGTTTCGCGGAATCCTATTGCTCTCTGAACCAATACAAGAAGTGGACATCTACCGCTATCTGTGGGACGGCGCCGTCTCGATGGCCGGGGTTAATCCATTCCGGTACAGCCCAGAGCAAGTTTTGGCGGCCGATTCAACAGGCACGTTACCAGACGATTTACAGCGTCTGGTGGCACTGCGTGATCATTCCGCCCCCATGGCAGACATTCTTCAGCGAGTTCATTTTGCTGAGCTGACCACGGTCTATCCACCTGTCGGACAAGCGGTATTCGCAGTGGCGTCGTGGTTGACACCCGCATCGGCGACCGTCCAGCAACGTGTCATATTCATGAAAGCCGCGCTACTCACGTTCGACCTCACGACGGTCATTCTGATGCTGACTTTACTGCGCCTCGCGGGACTGCATTTGGGTTGGAGCATTCTCTACGCCTGGTCTCCGCTGGTACTCAAAGAATTTGCAAATAGTGGGCATCTGGATGCGATTGCAGTCTGCCTGACCACGGCTGCCTGCACCTGCTGGATCTATGGACTCCTCACGCCGGGAACTTCGATTGCAACGCGGTGGTTGGCCCTGGCAGGCATGCTGCTAGGTTTTGGAGTGGCTGCAAAACTGTATCCGATTGTCGTGCTGCCGCTCGTGGTAATTGTCGCCCTGAAGCGAGTCTCCTGGCGAGCAGCGGTGTACTGTGCTCTCAGCGCCCTGGTGACCTCAGCGCTGCTGCTGGCCCCCATGTTGCTCAGTCCAAGTGCCGCCGTTCCCACGCAGACATCTCCCGTCGTATTTGGCCCCGCTGCCAATGCCCGAAATTCGCTGTCACGAACATCGTCGGTCGGTGAGACTGCAAACACCGATCCACCGCGTGCGGGCAGCGGATTGGCGACGTTCTTAACTCGCTGGGAGATTAATGACTTAATCTTTATGGTCATCTTGGAGAACGTTGACCCGGCGACATGCGAGAGTGAACATGTCATGGCACGGCCGATTCCCTGGTTTGCGATTGTGCCCTGGCACATCCGTGATGCAGTCGTGGCTCCCCTGGCTTTCGCCTTCGATGAAACTTCCACGAAGGTAGCATTTCTCCTCACGCGTGGAATGACACTTTTAGTCTTCTTAATTGCGGCGTTATGGCTGGCTGGGCATGCTCAACGGAGTTCTGCACCCGCCCGGTGGTTGGAAGCGGTCTTTCTGACTCTCGCTTGGTTCTGGGCGCTCTCTCCCACATTGAACCCCTGGTATTGGACGTGGGTCTTGCCGCTGCTGCCATTCGCCCGTGGGCGTGCCTGGTTCGCTGTTTCTGGACTGGTGATGTTTTATTACCTGCGATTCTGGTTGACCGCCCACTTCAACAATTTCGTGCTGTCAGGAACTGGTTATCGAGGCGAGCATTTCTTTCATTTCGTGGTTGTGCCGGTGGAGCATGGAATTTGGCTCGGCTGGCTCGTGTGGGAGTCCGGGAGTCGGCGAACGTGGATACGCCGTTCAGAGTTGAGCGTCAGCGTGGCTGGGAGCGAGGTCTCAACTCGCGTGGGTCTCCAGCCCACATCGATCGATCAAGGAGCGCATGATGGATACGGGTGAAGAAGCTACGACAACAGAGTCCGTTGTCTATGAACGGTATGCTGCTGCAGCTCAACGATGTGAGGGCGCATTGTGTTGTGCTGTAGAATATCCAGCCAATTTGTTAGCCGTGATTCCGGATGAGATCCTGGACAAGGATTATGGCTGCGGAGATCCTACGCCCTATGTCGGGCCCGGTGAGGTAGTCCTGGATCTGGGCTCCGGCGGCGGCAAGCTGTGCTATGTTTTGTCCCAGATCGTCGGTGTTCGAGGGCGAGTGATCGGTATCGACTGCAATCGTGAAATGCTGTCCCTGGCACGTCGGCACCAATCGACGGTCTCTCAGCGTCTGGGGTTTGACAATATCGCCTTCCGGTACGGCCTGATCCAGGACTTGCGACTCGATCTTGACGCGCTCAGCCAGGAGTTGGCAGTTCACCCGGTCAACGATACCGCCGGCTGGTTGACGCTCAGAAACATTGAGGAACGACTACGCCGCGAGCAACCACTGATTGCAAACGACTCGGTCGATTGCGTCGTCTCCAATTGCGTGCTAAATCTGGTCCGGACACAGGATCGCCCAGCCCTGTTCGCAGAGATGTTCCGCGTCCTGCGGCAGCATGGTCGCGTGGCGATTAGCGATATCGTTGCGGATGAAGACGTACCCGAGTCATTGCAACGGGAGCCCCATCTCTGGTCTGGATGTGTCTCCGGAGCGTTCCGCGAGGATCGGTTCTTGACGGCCTTTGAGAACGCCGGTTTTCACGGAATCGAGATCGTCAAACGACAACACGTTCCTTGGCGAACAGTCGCGGGAATTGAGTTCCGATCGATCACAGTCGCGGCCTGCAAGGGAAAACTGGGGCCCTGCCTGGAGCGCAATCAAGCGGTGATTTATCGCGGACCTTTCCAGAGAGTGAGGGATGACGACGGTCACGTGTATCCCCGCGGCGTGCGAGTGGCAGTGTGTGATAAGACGTTTCAGATATTGCAACGCCCTCCGTATCGCGGTCAATTCGTGGCCATCGAACCGCGAGAATCGATTGACATCGAGGATGCCCAGCCTTTCGATTGCCGACCCTTCACAATTCGTGGAGCTCGTGAGTCGAAGGGTGCCGAGAATCGCCAGACCACTGAACCCGCTGGACCGTCCTGCGGAGAGGGCGGCACATGTTGTTAGTTCAACCCAGCCTGGCTGGCTTCGGCGGCCGTTCATCCCGAACAGATTGAATGGAGAGGTCCTTAAATGATTGAACTCACTTTGAGTCGCCGTGAAAGCCCACTCGCGGATGCGGCCGAACAGCGACGTATCTTGTCACGTGGTGAAACTGATCCGAGTTTCGATCAGGTACTGGCATCCCGCGGCCGAGCGCCACTGCAAGCGAGAGGAACGGAAGTCCTGCAGATCAATGTCGGCAAGCTCTGCAATCAGGCCTGCCGTCACTGCCATGTGGATGCCGGGCCAGATCGGCGGGAGATGATGTCCCGCGAAACTGCCGAGGCTTGCCTTGATGTCTTGCGCCGTTCGAATATTCCCACGCTGGATATCACAGGGGGTGCGCCGGAGATGAATCCCCATTTCCGGCGACTAGTGTCGGGCGCCCGCAATCTGGGACGCAGGGTGATTGATCGCTGTAATCTCACAATTCTAATGGCACCAGGCTATGAATATCTTCCAGACTTCCTGGCTGAACACCAGGCGGAAATCGTGGCGTCGCTGCCGTGCTATCTGGCAGAGAATGTCGATCGACAACGCGGCGATCAGGTCTTCAAACGCTCAATTGCTGCCCTACGGCGACTCAATTCCGTGGGATACGGTCAGCCTGGCTCGCCACAATTCTTGACTCTCGTATTCAATCCCAGCGGCCCCACGCTGCCCCCCGATCAGCAACAATTGGAAACCGATTATCGGCGCGAGTTAAGAGCGCGCTACGAAATCGAGTTCACGCGGCTATTCACCATCACGAACTTGCCGATCAATCGGTTCCTGGACGATCTAATACGTGCGGGGCAGCTGGACGCTTATCTCCACAAGCTCCTGGAAGCCTTTAATCCGGCGACGATCAAAGGACTAATGTGCCGCACAACGCTGTCAGTCGATTGGCAAGGCAACCTGGCTGATTGTGACTTTAATCAGATGCTCGAACTTCCGTTGGCGACAGGCCAACCGCGCAACATCAGCGAACTGAACACGTCCCAACTCTCGCTGTTGACGGGGCGTCGTATTGTCACTGGCCGGCATTGCTTTGGATGTACAGCGGGGGCAGGTTCGAGTTGTCAGGGACAACTTGTTGACAACAGTTCCATAACAAATCCCACGATGCACGAAGGCGGTCGTGCATCACGCTGATTAGTAACGAGCAAGAACTTCTCATGACGATTCCGAGTTCGGATCCACTTGCGCCGCTATCGAGCCCAGCGCTCGGTAGACCCACTTTGCGGCCATCGGATCACCTGATCGTGTTTTCCAGGTTTCCCATAGCCGGCCAGGCCAAAACTCGGTTAATACCTGCCTTGGGGCCCGAAGGTGCCGCGCGACTGCAAGCCGCATTGACTCAGCATACTTTAAAAATCGCCGAGACCTTCTGTGCGGCGTATCCGTGCGAACTGGAAGTTTGCTTCGCGGGTGGGAATGCGGATTCCATGCGTCATGTGTTCGGAGCCACCTTTCGATATTCGGAGCAACGGGGGAACAATTTGGGAGAACGCTTGGAGTACGCGGTTTCCGCGGCGTTTGTCGACGGGGCTAAGCGAGTCGTAGTGATCGGAACAGATTGCCCGCAGATTGACACCTCGATTCTTTCACAAGCATTCCAGTCACTGTTGACATTGGAGATCGTGTTAGGCCCGGCGATCGATGGCGGGTACTATCTGATCGGTTTGCGCAGGAGCCGGCCCGAGTTGTTCCAAGCGATTGACTGGGGCACGAACAGAGTACTACGACAGACCCTCGAAATCGCGCGATACAACAGATGTGAAGTGCATCAACTGACTCCACTGGCCGACGTTGACCACCCTGAAGATCTCGTGATCTGCCGTAGCGTGCCGACTGTCACTGTAGAGGAACTAGACCCGTCCGATCGCGAGTCGGCAGCAGATTCCTAAGAAATCTCGCGAGCGGGCAGGAGTGATTTCACTCGGTTTTTTTTCGCTCGTGCCGCCAGCTCATAGCGAATACTCTGTTTGCTGGGTGGCCCAAGTTCAAGAATCTGGGCCACCCGGTGGAGGACAGCGGTCGTAGCGGGCTCGACTATTGCGGGGCGACGGGGACGTATTGATTGAACAGTTTCGGGTAGGGTCGGCTCGAACTCGTCGTCCGGCGTAATACTGCACTACCAACCCAGCATGACCCGCCACCAAAACTCCACCAGCAAGACATCGGCAGAACCGACTTAATAGCGTCGTCTACTCGTTGTACGCTGACATTCAATTTCCTGCCGACAAACCATGCCAGCTGAGTTGGAACGGAAATCAACGATTTTCCATGTTCCGTCCACTGCCACAAATTGAGTTCAGGCTGGAAATTTCGGGAAAGCGTCGAAAAACGTGTTCAGGCATCGTTTTTTGACAGCGCGCACGGTTTCAACTTTTGGCGCATTTCGTAGGTAGGTATTTGCATTGTATAGTCGATCGGTCCACCTATGTAGATTCAGGTGTGTGTACACCAACAAAGGAGGCACGGTGGTGCAATTGATCAATTTCAGCCGTCCGACCGTGAGGGAAGTTATTACGCATAAACGACTTTTGACTGGCACATATCCACTCAGGTTGATTGCCACTTGACGCTCATTCGCGGATATTTGCAGGGTGAACGCGTTTGCCATAGCGATATTCGTCACTTCCCTTCGGGGGATCCCATGTGACGGCAATCTGGTAGGCTGTTATTACGCAGAAACCAAATCAGGCGGTTTTGTTCGAATTCTTGAATCGTCGAGCTGAGATCTGCGAATTCCCGATTGGAAGCGTTGCCCCTCCCTCACTATCACAGTTGAAGCGACCTGCAAGCTCTGAGAACTTAAATTGCCCGCAGGTGCGTCGGCGAGAATATTACTGCCGTCTTATTACGCGTAATAAGAATTGACCTTTCTGGTTGCATGCCGCAAGTGACATGTCCTATCGGACACCCCGCTTTCGCTGGTAACATTCGCCGCTGAGACAACACGAAGCGGAGGGATAATTGTCGCCGAACACTCGTCGTAAAAGACGGCCTGGTCGGCGGCGTGTTCGTCCAAGTTGTTTTTGGGCGGAACGGGGATGGCGCGCACCCGCTGCCACTTCAGGTCCAGACCTTTCAGGAACTGGCGCACCTGCGTCGGTGGGCAGCGGACGCCCGTGAGTTCTGCGATTCGTTGACACGCTTCAGCAATGGTCAGAGCCGGATGTGGTTCGAACGACACGCGGATGGCGTCGGTATGCGCGGCCGGTTCGCTGGTGGGCTGATACTCTCGCCCCCGCTTCCCCAGGGCGTCCAGTCCGCTGGCTCGATACTCGCGGAGCTAGCGTTCGACGGTCGCCCGGTTATCTACGTGCAGCGTAGCTCACGCCGACGATTTCCCCCGCCTTCTCACGCAGAGCACCACAGTGCAGCACCCACAGCACCCAGAACTTGCGTCGTACACCGGGATCGGGGCGCGATTCGCGCTCCGCCTTCACGACATGCTGCTCGACTTCCGTCAGTTGGACCCGCAACCAAGCCTTGCTTCGCTTCCCTGCAGCCCGTGGAAACTTCGACAAACATCCTGACCGTCACGAGGGCCATGCACCACAAATCCAACCAGACGAAAAGGTCTCATTCACCGCCGGGCGTTGTATAAGTATGTGAACGACGTGACTACGAAACACTGTCTGAGGACGAAGATCAGCCATTCAGGAAGACGTTCATACTCCTTTGGTTCAGAGGAGCCCATTGACGTTGCTCCTCGAAACCCCATTGGAATTAGGGAACTGATCGAAAAGTTCAAATCTCAGAAATCTTTTCGGATTCCATCCGGAATCGCAGGCGGTGTCGGGGATTATACTATGGAGCGAGTGTCGAACCGAATTGTGATCCGCCGGGTTTGCCGTGGAACTTCAAGACCGCCAGGAACTGTTTGTCCGCCTGTTTGCTCGACATGAGCGCGAATTGCGGCGGTATGCGCTGACTTTGCTGGCTGAATCCGTGGCGGTGGATGACGTCATTCAGGAATCCTCGGTCGCCCTGTGGCGCAAGTTTGATGACTATCGGGTCGAAGATCCCTTTCTGGCCTGGGCCTGCAAATTCATCTATTTCGAGGCCCTGAAGTATCGCAAGAAGTGGCAGTCTCAACGCCGGTTCTTCAGTCCGGAGACGTTTGAAGCGTTGGCTCGCGAGACTGAACCCGTTGCCGAACAGCAGGAATCCGAGCGACTTGCGCTGCGCGACTGCCTGTCGCTGCTGCCGGTGGCGGATCGGGAACTGGTCGGCCTGCGGTATGCCACCGAGACGACCATCTCATCTCTGGCCCAGGATACCGGGCAGACGGCCAAGTCGCTCTACCGGGCCTTGGAGAGGATTCGACGCGTGCTGGCCTTGTGCGTCCAGAAGAAACTGGCGGCCGGACGCAATCTGTCATGGGAGGCCGGAACATGAGCAATCATTCCAGTCTCCAGGCTCCAGGCTCCAGCCTACCACCAGAGCTTTACGGCTTAATGTCAGCCTGGGCGGACGCTGCCCTGACTGACGACGAATTCGCCCAACTGGACACGCTGTTGAAAGAGAGTACCTATGGTCGCCAGGCATTTGCCCGCTACGTGCGGATGTGCCAGTCGCTACCGGAACTGATTGTGCCGTCATTTGATGCGGCGATCCGGGAGTGTGCGGCTAACCGCGAGCGTTCTTTTTTGCATGTTGCAGAGTCTGATGAATCAAGACCTGAATCTATCTCCCCTCGCCCCGGCCACGAACAGCGATCAGGGGCGGGAAGAGGGGAGTCAAGAGATTCCTGGAAGCCGCGAACGTCGTTTGACGCCGCAGGTCCAAGCGGTTTGGCAGGAACCTTGCACTCTCGACACTTATTGCGCCGGCTGGCTCGGCAACCGTGGGTCGTGGTTGCCGGACTGTTGGTGGCAGTTCTCATTGGAGTATCCGGGGTCTTCCCGCGCGGAAATCCCCGCGCTGTGAATCCGGTTGCCATCCTGCCCGTCGCTCCTGCGATCGACGCGATGGCGGGTTCAGGTGACCTCGATTCGCATCTGGCCGTGGTGACTCGATCCGCTAACGTCGTCTGGGAATCGGGCAGCGTGCCGGCCGAGATCGGCGCGGCGTTGAAATCGCAGGTGCTGAAGCTGGCTTCGGGAACTCTCGAATTTGAATTCGAGTGTGGTGCCAGTTTACGACTGCGCGGGCCGGCTGAATTCGCTGTGATTTCCAAGTCGCGTGGGAAACTGTTGTTCGGCGAACTGTCGGCGCAGGTGCCCGAGAATGCTCACGGCTTTACCATCGATACTCCCAGCGTGGAAGTGGTCGATCTGGGCACGGAATTCGGCGTCAGCGTGGACCGAGCCGGGATTGCGGACGTCCATGTGTTTCGCGGCTTGGTCGAAACGCGGAGGCCCAGCGGCGACGAGCAGCCCGGGTTGCTCGAACGACTGGAGACCGATCAGACGCGGCGTTTTGCACCCGACCAGCGGACGTCGGAAATGTTGAAATTCGACGAGTCTAAATACCCCGCGCCTCCCGAGCATTATCACGACGAACCGACGACTCGGGGGGCGATTTGCCTGCTCCGCGAGCCGCCAAAATCGCTGGCAGTCGGAGCGCTCGAAAGCAATGAATTCATCCTGCTGTTTGAAGAACGCCGGGACGTCCAGTTGCCGCGGCCGATCCCGGTCAGTCTGAGCCTTCCCGGCCGGTATGACCGATTTCGGGGGAAAGATGGCAAACTTCGGCCACCGCTGCATGTCGATAGTTATTTGCTGCATTTCGACGCCTTGACGACGCCCCGCAATTACACGCATTTGCGATTGGATGGCAGCGTGACGTTCCCGAGACCCATCCTCGGTGTGATCGCCGTCGGGCCGGCTTTGTCTGTAACGGACGGTCTGTTTGGATATGCGGATGTTATTCAAAGCGACGCCCGGTCGCGGGGACTGGATCGCAAGGCGAAGGGCGACAATCTGGATGTCGTGACGTTGAGTGAAGATCGGCGGACGCTGCATGTCAGCTTCAGCGTCGGCGGTTCGTGTGACCAGTTGCGGATTTTGATCCAGGCGGAACAGAATCAGTCCGTGGAGGAGCAGTAATGCGAGATTTCTTGAAGAAAACCCTGATTGCGGGCCTCTGTCTGGCTTCGGTCGCCCTGGTGTGGGCCGCCGATGAAGGCGGCGTCATCCAACGATTTGAGAAAGCCGACAAGAACGGCGACGGCAAGATCACGCTCGCCGAGCTCAAGGCGCTGACCGAGAACGCCAAGCGCGCCCAAAACCTCTTCAACAGGTTTGACAAGGATGGCGATGGCGGTATCACCAGAGCCGAACTGCAAGCGGGTGCCCAGTCGATGATGGCCGCGAAGGCCGCGACGATGAAGAAGCCGGGCAAGAATCCTGCCGCAAAGCCCGAACCCGAGAAGTCGGAGCCGTCCAAAACGGATGCGATCAAGTCGGCAGCCGCCACCGACCAGCGGCATTCGACCCGCGACCCGATTGCGGCGGCCGCCGCGATCGACCACGAAATCAATCTGGAACTCACGAAGGCCAAGGTTCCCGCATCACCCCTGGCGTCCGATTCCGAATTCATCCGTCGGGTGAGTCTCGATCTGCGCGGACGAATCCCGTCGCTCAGCGAGACTCAGGCGTTCTTGAAGAACACGGGTTCCGACAAGCGCCGCAAGCTGATCGACGAATACCTGGCGGACGAAGAATATGGCGAGCACTTCGCCATCATCTGGTATCACCGGATTGCGAAGCCCGACGACGACAACATGCGGGCACTCGTCAAGAACGAATTGCAGCCCTGGCTGGCGGACGGGTTCAATCAGAACCGGGGCTGGGACGGCATCGTCAAGGATATCTTGACGGCCACCGGCGACCGCCAACACAGCCCGGCGACCACGTTTTGGTTGAGCGCCGTGAACGACGCGAAACTCGGACAACCCGATCCGGCCAAAGCCACCGCCGCCGCGTCGCGGTTGTTCATGGGAGTCCGGTTGGAGTGCTGCCAGTGTCACAACCACCCCTTTACGGAATTGAAGCAGACCGATTTCTGGGGGACGGCCGCATTCTTCGCCCAGACCCACGCCAAGGGTGCGACTCAAAAGGCGGCCAAGGATAACGCCACCCCCGACGTGTTTGAGCAGGCCGGGTTCACTGAGAAACGAAAGAAGAAGGGCGAGACCGCGGAGAAGACTCCGCCGGCACCGTTCGGCTCGGTCGCCATCCCGTTCGAGGAGGGCCAGACGGTCCACGCGACATTTCTTGGCGGGAAAGAACCGGACGTGAAGGGGCAATCGACGCTGCGGCCGATCTTCGCCGAGTGGCTGACTGCGTCGAGCAATCCCTATTTCGCCCGCGCCGCAGTGAACAAGCTGTGGGCCAACTTCTTCGGTCGCGGCATCGTCGATCCCATCGACGACATGCAGGCCGATTCACCCAACACGCATCCGGCACTGCTCTCGTTTCTGGCCGACGAATTCGCTGCCTCGAAATATGATCAGAAGCACCTGATCCGCTGCATCTGCAACAGCCACGTCTATCAACGGTCCAGCCAACCTACGCCCGAGAACAAGTCGGACGACGTGCTGTACAGCAAAATGCCGCTGAAAATCATGACGGCCGACATGCTATACGACTCGCTGGCGACAGCGCTCGGGCACCAGGTGGCCGACGCCGAACGTCGAGGCAAGGGAATGGCGGGCAAGAAGCAGCAGGGGGGGCCGCGCCAGGAGTTCCGCAAGTTCTTCCACGCCGAATCCGACGACGACGCCGGGATCGTCGCCGACTACTCCCACGGCGTGCCGCAAGTCCTGCGGCTGATGAACGCCAAGCAGATCAATGACACCTCCACCACGGTCGCGCACCTGATGCAGACGGCAACCAAGCCCGACAAGATCATCGCTGGCTTGTATGCAACCGTCTTGTCCCGCGAACCCACGCCCGCCGAGATCACCCGGGCCAAGAAGTTCATCGCCACGGACAAGGATGCAGCCAACGCCTACGGCGACCTGATGTGGGCACTGCTGAATACAAGTGAATTTTTGTTTAATCACTAGGCCGAAAAAAACACCCGCCACCGGGCTTATGCCGGTGAGTTCACGAATTTTGCGCTACTTTTGAACCAACTCAGGCGAGCCGGGCGGTGTCTGCCCCCGGACATTGCCTACGACGAACGGTCCGGGGACTGACGCTGCCCGGTTCGCCAAGATGCATTCAATGAGGATCAAGCCATGTTCTCCACACTCGACAATAGTCTCTCCCGCCGCGATTGGCTCAAGCTCTCATCCCTCGGCGCGTTGAGCCTCCCGGTCTCGGGTTGGCTCAATGTCCTGGCCGCGCGGGCCGCCGGGCCTTCGCAATCCAAAGCCAGGCACAAGAGCTGCATCCTGTTGTTCATGGAAGGCGGCCCCAGCCACATCGACACGTTCGATCCCAAGCCGGGGAATTCTTCCAGCGAGATCAAGCCCATCTCGACGGCGGTGCCCGGCGTGCA
The DNA here is from genome assembly GCA_021732415.1 of Planctomycetaceae bacterium. Taxonomy (GTDB): domain Bacteria; phylum Planctomycetota; class Planctomycetia; order Planctomycetales; family Planctomycetaceae; genus JAKFVC01. The sequence continues at coordinate 11,911 of JAKFVC010000055.1, read as the reverse complement.
GATCAGCGAGCACTTCCCCAAGCTGGCGACGAAGATGAAGGACATGGCTCTGCTGCGCGGCATGTCCACCGGCGAAGGGAGTCACGGGCGTGCCCGATACTACATGCATACCGGCTATCGCGGCGGCGTGGGCGGGGTCATTCACCCCAGCATGGGAGCGGTCGCGTCAAACTTCCTGGGCCGGGAGACGGACGAGCTGCCCAACTTCGTGTCGATCGGCGACCGGTCTTATGGAGCGGGCTACGCCGGACCGCTGCACGCTCCGGTGGAAGTGGCTCGGGCCGCGGCCGGGATCGAGAATCTCCATGTCCCCGACACAATGCCCGCGTTCGACAAACGAACCCGATTGCTGGACGAGATGGAGAAGTCTTTTGTAGACCGCATGCAGATTCCGTCCTTGGAAGCACACCGGGCGACTTATCAACGTGCTTCGGCATTGATGCATTCGCCCAAGTCCAAAGCCTTCGATATCAGCAACGAACCTGACGCGCTGCGTGAGGCTTACGGCCGCAACGCGTTTGGCGAAGGCTGCCTGTTGGCCCGTCGGCTGGTCGAGCAGGGTGTGTCGTTCGTGGAAGTTCAACTCGGCAAATGGGATACTCACACGAATAATGCGAAGCGGGTGCAGGCCCTGTCTGAGCAGGTGGACCCGGCCATGTCGACGTTGCTGACCGACTTGCAGCAGCGCGGGATGCTCGATTCAACCCTGGTGATCTGGATGGGTGAATTTGGACGTACCCCCAAGGTCGGAAAGCAGGGCGGACGCGATCACTACCCCAAGGCCTGGACCAGCGTCATGGCGGGGGGCGGATTGAAACTAGGACAGGCCGTCGGTCGCACCGACAAGGAGGGGGGCACGGTCGAAGAGGGCAAGATCACTGCCGTCGATTTCATGGCCACGGTTTGCAAGGCCCTCGGCATCGACTACACCAAGGAACTGCACACCCCGGCCGGACGCCCAATGCGCGTGGTGGACAAGGGCGAGACGCCGGTGGCGGAACTCTTTTGACTTCCCGTAGCCTGACTCTCCAGAGTCGGGCGGCTGCTGGCGGGATCGGACGTGGCGGTGAGTGACGTCTGCCCCGGGGCGCTTGTGGAATGATTCGGACTGCTTATCCACACTCGCAACGACGTCCGCTAGCACACCCGAATCGCTCGACTCTGGAGAGTCAAGGTACTGCATGCAACTGGAGAAGCTGGTGCTACGTCCCTGTGTCTATTCCCAATCCTGATTGCATTGCTGCGAGTCACCAGCCACGCGACACCGTCAGCATCACTGCCTGACAAACTGCTGTTCGACTTCGAGGAGCCTGCAAGTCTTACCGCTTGGTCGGCCTGGACTTACCCGGTGCGAAGACGCCCGAACCTCGGGTCAAACGGGAATTCGTCGCCGACCATGCGACCTCGAGCAAGATCAGTTTGAGGCTGACCTTCGCCGGTGGCGACTTTTCCACGGTGACGACAACTCAGGTCGCGGGCGACTGGATCGGCTATCCCCGTCCTCGTGAATCGACGAAGAGTGAACGCACGATTTATTACGCGCAATAAATCGTGCGTTCGTCCTGCGTACGCCTCGATAGGCGTTCGCCCAACCTAGATTCGTGCATTGGAAATCCCGTATCACCGATGGCGACGTATCAGTTTGAGTCTCGCAGCCACCGGCGGATTTCGTGTGCAGCCGAAACGAGTTAGATACCTGATGCGACTCTTTTACGAGCACTCACTGGTCTCAGAACTTGCCGCATGTGTCCATGAAATACAATGCAACGCATCAAAGCTTCACTGTCAAATGGTCGGATTGGAACGCTCCCGAAGAATGGCCGTTCTCACATCATCCCACTTCACGAAGACTTTGGCAGTCCACCGCTTATTCACAATCACGGGGTCGAAACAAATGCCCTGCACGTGGGGACTGTAGACATCAGCCCGATGGGAAAGCTGGTCCACGTTTTCGATCTTCATGATCGTATTGCCGTCCTGCCATGTCTCCGCGTGGATGAGTTCCGTGAAGACCGGGAGATGGTCTTGAACTACCGGAAAATGCGGCTTTCCAAGATCGTACAGCGGGAACTGAAAGTAGAAATCACCAATAACCATGTGAGCCTCACTCAACTTTTGGCACCCAAGAATCAAATTCAATTCAGTCCGCTAGGTCGCCATGTGCTCTACAGTAACCGGAACGAGACTGGATTGAGAAGACATGGTACCTTCGCTATTGTTCCTGTACTTGCGTTGGATTTCACTTGGCCCTTATTCAATTCCTTCCATGGAAAGAAAACTCTCCCCAATGAAGTCGAAACCGATCCTGACCACTCGACAAGATGAAATCTTTGAGTTCCTGAAGGAAAAGATTTTGGTGCGAGGCTATGGCCCGACCGTTCGTGAGATCGGAAATGAATTCGGGATCAGATCCCCGAACGGCGTGATGTGCCACCTCAAGGCGCTCGAAAAGAAGGGGCTGATCATTCGCGAGGCTCACATGGCCCGGGCCATTCAGCTCGCGAACCAGCCGATCTCTCGTTCTGCTTTGGCGAGTGCCGGACGGCTTGCGAAGACAAATCCGCTGGACGTTCTGGACAAGGGTGAGCAGTTGGACTTCGCTCCCCTGTTTGAAGATAGCGAGAACTTTGCCGTCACCGCAACAGGGGATGCCCTCGCCGGGGTTCATGTGGCCGATGGAGATACCGTCGTCTTGACGCGGAGTAAAGCAGCTCGTAACGGCGACATCGTGCTTGCCCTGGTGGACGGCTCGTCGCCAGTGCTGCGGATCTATCACAAAGCTGCGAACCAGATCAGCTTAGAGGCCAGCGGCAAAGGGAAGCCGATCACTTCGAAGGACATCCAGATTTTGGGTAAGGCCGTCGCCGTGATTCGCAAGTTCTAACTAAGGTTACCAAGGTTGACGGCTCCGTTGTGAGGATCTGGTAATGTGATGTCGGGCGACCTCCGCCCGATCCGGAATCTCCGATTCACGTTACCCAACCCATGAGCGGCACGTTGCTTATCGGGCGTCGACCTTCAACATACTCCATCGTCACCATCGGAAATGACCTCGATAATGAATCTGAAATCCCGAATCCTAACTGTTTTCCCATACTGTTCTCTATTCTTGGTTCTCTGTGGCATGTCATTCGGTTTGGCCTTTTCCGAGGACAAGGGCCAGCAGCAACCTGATGGCAACGGTAACGGCAACATCGTGATTGGGCCGGACTACAAGATCGATCCCGAGCTTACTGATAAAGGGAACCCCAAAGGAAAATCCTTCGAATTCTCAATGCGACTGGCAGACAGCAAGGTTTTTCACGGTGATGATTCGACACTCGACTCGAAGAAGCCCGTCCGCACGGAGCGAAAGATTTTTGTTTACGTACCGGCTGCCTACAAGGACGGGACCAAGGCTCCGCTACTCGTGACCATGGATGGACCTAGCAATTTGAATCTCGTGCGCAACGCTCTCGACAATTTGACAGTTTCGACGAATCCCAAACGTAAGTTGCCGCCGTTAGTCGTCATTGCGGTCGAGAACGGTGGCAACGACGGCAAGGGGAGTGAACGCGGTCTGGAATATGACACGATGTCCGACCGATTCGCCCGCTTCATCAACGATGAAGTGTTGCCCGCAGTGCTGAACAATCAAGCTATCAAAACGGCATATCCGAACTTCAAATTCACAAACGATCCCTCTGGAAAAGGGGCAATGGGATGCAGTTCCGGCGGCGCCGCCGCCCTGACCATGGGCTGGTTTCGGCCCGACTTGTTTCGGCGTTTGATTACCTATTCCGGCACGTTCGTCGATCAGCAGGATGACGACGCCCCGGAGGAAGGCGCTTATCCGCTGGGCGCGTGGGAATATCATTCCAGTAAGAAGCTGATCGAAAACAGCGCCAAGAAGCCACTCCGCATCTTCACCCATGTTTCCGAGAACGACAACCGGGCTAACGATCCAGAGGAAACCTACCACAACTGGGTCATGGCCAACGAGCGAACCGCAGCAGCCCTCAAAGCCAAAGGTTACGATTACCGCTACGTATTCAGTCGGGCCACGAGGCACTGCGACGGGAAGGTTTTCGAACAGACGCTGGCCGACACACTTGTCTGGATGTGGAGCGACTACGAGGCGAAGTGACTGACCGGCCAGATCTGCAACCTGAACCGACTGCTAAAGCAACAACCAAAATGCTTTAATCGGCTTCCCGGCATTGCACCAACTATTTTAAATGATCCGGTTGGCGAAGCTACAATCGGCGGCAGAGAATAGGTCGGCTGATGGTTAGCGGTTGGAGTCCGCGACTAAGGGGCTGAGCCATCATGAGCGGGTTTGTCGAATGACTTCGAGATATGCTGATGAGTGGAAAAATCTGGCACCGGCGACTCGTCTTCCGCGCTCGGGTACTAAGCCCGCGACACTATTTGCATGCGTCAACTGCTACCCATCGAACTATCGCGACCTTTGGCTGCGAGCCGGTTTTGAAAGTGATCCATTCTTACGAACTGCCCTGAGGCAATGGGCGAAAGCTGGGTGGATTTGCAGAACAATCGATGGAGGAGGCAACGAGCTGTGGTTTCGTAATGCAGCCGGTTCGGAAAACCATCGAAGTGAAGCCGTCGCGTCAGTTGTGTTGGCACCCAATGGCACCACCGTTCTACGGACAAACTGTTCTCCGGTAAGCCCAGAGCCCCTTCAAAACGCAGCGTCAACGGAAAATTCAGTTGGATCAGCGCACGCAAGAGCCGAATTTGTAGCCCCCGAGTCCTCGCATGACCCTTCGGACTATCCAAGCTCAGGCCCACGCATGGATGTTGCAGAACAGCTTGGCTTCCTACAGCCGTTTGCCCTAGAGCGCGGACTGCTCTATCAGTGTCGATCGCCATCCATCGGGGTGTCAGATTGTTACATTTTTTCGCATGATATGCAGTACAGATACGCGTTCGCCCGGCAGTGGGCAACCCACGGACCGCTCGTTCTCTGGATCGGAGTCAATCCAGCCAAGGGAGATACTGAGGAAAGGCGCCGACCAACTCTCGACCGGTGTATCGATTGGTCTAAGTCGTGGGGAGCGGCCGGTCTCGTATTTGCCAATCTGTTTGCCGCGCGTCACAACAAGCCCAGCGATCTGCGTGGTATGGCTGATCCAATTGGTGAGTACAATGACGATGCGTTGATTGCCATCAGCGCAATCGCGTGGCGCACGGTCGCGGCCTGGGGCAATGATGGCCAGTTACTCAATAGGCCCAAAGCGGTAGCAGACTTGCTTAACAATCCAGTCTGTCTGGGTTTCACCTCATCTGGGCAACCGCGCCACCCGTTATATGTCAAAGGTGGTACATCGTTAGTTGCTTGGACGATTGCCAGTCATTAGTTCCGGTTCGTTACGCGTCGGATGCCACTCATGCTACCAAGATCGGAGGCACGCACATCGTTCGGACTACTCCGTCATCTTCTCGGCTTCGTCCCACGGCCCATCGTGCCGGTTCTTGATTGCCAGCAATGGGGCTTCGTCGGACGAACAGACTTTCTTGACCTTTGGCCGTGCAGCTCGGTAGGAGTACCTGTCAGAATATTACTTCTGTCTTATTACGCGTAATAGGAATTGACCCTTCGGGTTGAATCCCGGGGCGCGACTGTTGGCCGTAAATGCCTCCTGAAATCTGTCCAACTGAAACGCCAAGCGGCTGCAGCATGCACGGTCGCCAGACCGTGGGATGCGCTAACGCTCATTTCCGCGTTGCCCAGGCTCTGGCGAGCGTGGCTACTTCATCTTCTTGGGCTTCTGACCCTTGCCTCGCTCGGGGGGCGGCGGGCTGTTCGGGTCGTAATTGGGATTGTGGGTGAGGAATTGGGCGTCAACCGCCGCGAGGTATTTCTCCAATAGTTCTCGCAGTCGCTGCGTTTCCGCTGGCAGGCGTTCGGACAGGTCGTGGCGTTCTCCAATGTCCTGCGACAGATCGAACAACGCCACGCGGTTGTCTTCGTAGAACTTCATCAGCTTTAGGTTGCCCAGCAGGATCGCAGATTGCGGACCGTCGCCGCTCTGGTAGTGGGGGAAGTGGAAAACCAATTCTTCTCGCGGCCGCTTCACGCCACCTTGACCGTCTTTGGTGAGCAACCCGGCGATGCTGCCACCTTCGATTCCCTGGGGGAGTTTGCTGGAAAGGATGCCGGCCCACTGGCAGAAAGTCGGGAAGAAGTCGTAGCCGACGACCGGGGTGTGGCACCACGAGTTGGGTTTGACTCCGGGACCGCGAATGATCAGGGGCACTCGGATGCCACCTTCCCACACGCCCCCCTTGCCGCCACTCAGAGCCTTCCTGCCGCCACCCGATCCGTTGTCCGACATGTAGATGACGTAGGTCGTGCCGGTCAGACCAAGCCGCTCGACGTCTTGCAGCACCACGCCGACGCCGGTGTCGAGATCTTCCGTGATGGCTGCTGTCGCGATGCGTTTTGGGTTCTCGCCCGCGGCCAGCCGTTGGTACTTTGCCAGCGTGGCCTGGTTCGCATTCTCCGCAGCATGCAGGGCGTTCCACGACAATTGAATGAAGAACGGTTTCTTCGCTTGGGCATTCTTTTCCATGAACGCAGCGGCCCGGTCGGCCATGCCAAAGATGTCCACGGGATTGGGGTCCTTGAACTGGTACGCGTTCTCATTGCCGGTGTCTCCGTCGTGTTCATCGTAGCCATGCTGTCCCGGCCCGCCACCGCTGATGTGCCACTTGCCGTAATGGGCCGTCGCATAGCCGGCTTGACGTAACAGTTCGGCGACCGTGATTTCGTTGGCCGAAAGGCTCTTGATGAGTCGCGGCTCGAGCAGCTTGTGCCCCGCTTCCGGCGGCGCAGCCTTGGTCCAATGCAGTTGAGCGGGACTCTTGCCGGTTTGCAGACTGATGCGGGATGGCGAACAGACGGGAGCGGGCGCATACGCCGACGAGAATCGCATTCCCTGACCCGCCAGCTTTTCCAGATTGGGCGTGTGAAAGAGATCCCCCTTCGACCCGGGAACATGCGGATGCATGGCCACCGACAGGCCACTCCAACCCTGATCGTCCGCGAGCATGAAGATGATGTTGGGCCGCTCGGCCGCCGGACAAAGGGCGGGAAACAACGACAACAACACGAGTACGATTGTAGGTTTCATGATTCCTGCATCTGCCAATGCTCCACGAGCCTGATACGGTCCGCGTTACCTCTTCGGTTTTTCGGCTGCGCCTCGGGGACGCGGTTGTTGAGGTTTGAGTAATCGATTCGCTGTTTGCCATCTGGCGGCGACTTGACGACATGCCGTACGATGATGGTGTTGTCCAGTTTGATGTCGTCAGTCCAAATGAACGTCGCCCGCTTGAAATCGTGGTCGAAGTGCCAGCGAGAATATTACATCGCTCTTATTACGCATAATAGGAATCGACCCTTCGGGTTGAATCCCGGGACGCGACGGTTATGGATATCTGTCTCGGGTTCATTGCACCGCGTTGACTCGCGTTGCTTAACAGCTTTGCGCATGCCGAGCGAATGAATAAAACAGCTGCATCGCACGATCGCGGACCGCCGTGTTCTTGGCGTTTATAAAGTCGAGAATCAAATCTATGCGCGTTTCGCTGCCAGGTTGATGACCGCCCTCTTCCGCGGCCGAAAGCAAACGCAGGCAGTAGCCTGGTTGGCGAATATTGGCGGCGGCGGCCTTGATCAAGAAATCGACGGATTGTGGACCGCAGCAGGCGATGGCGCGAATTGCCAACTGCTGTAGGTCCTTGTTCCCAATACGCAGGCCACCGAGCAAAGCGTCCAATAAGCTGTCGGTGGGTTTTCCGACCTGAGTCGAATGCCGTAACTCCTCAATGGCATGTTGTAACAATACGCAGTCTTCTGGGCTCAAGGAGTTGTCTTCAATTGCCGCCGTCATACGCGGAATGGCCATCGGTGCCAGGGACAGTAAACCAATCATGGACTTCCTCATCAGTACATCATCGCGAGTTAGTAATACTGAGACCAAGGCATCAATGATCGTATCGCGTCGGGTCTGGGCATCGGATGGGGGGACGAGAATCATAGCAGACATCCAGTTCTAAAATTGGTCGCCGACCTGGGAAAGAACCCTATTGGGAATACTCGGCGAATGACGTGTCAAACGATTGGTAACTGATATCACTTCCACAAGAACTCGATTACTCTTCGACCGGCGAGACACTGCTCACCTCGACTCGCAGGTCTCGCATACTCCTTACCAGTAAGCGGACATCGGCCAGTTCCGCTCGGAGCTCACGCACCGAAACTGGTCCCTTTTGACGCGTTTTCCCGTTCGCCGCCGACCGAGCCTTACCGGCCTGGGACGTCGGGCCGGTGGAATACTGCCAAGGATGGCGTGTGAGCGCCATTTGACGGATTTTCTCCCTACCCTCCTCGCGGAGGCCTTTTCGCAATAATTGGTTGCGTTTGCCGGCTGCCACACGGCGTGGACTGGGCGAAGGCAGTGGTGCTGGGGACATGGTCAATAAGCCTGTTACTAGCTAGTTCGCTGTCACGGCCCTTTTCGGGCAGGTTGGGCTTGGTGTCCTCGCTCGGCTGATTTGGGTTTTCCACATAGGCGACTTGTTGGTTCTGCGCCACGTTTTGCTGTTTGACCAGCGTGACGTGCGTTTGCGAAGTTGGCTCGCGGTAGGTCTTTATTGACAGAGCCAGCCGGCGCATTTCTCCTAACAAGGCCACCGAACTGGCATCGTATGCCCGAGCCGCTTCGACAGAGGTCGCCGCTGCACTCATACGATTGAGCCGAGCGATTTTGTGATTTGCGGCAACAAACTGCTCGATCAACATTCGTAAGATCGGATCGGTCGGCTGTCCGGCGGCTTCCAAGGTCTGGTGCAAGTAGACATCTAGGGCCTGCAAAGGCATTGTCGACTTAAACAGATCTTTGAACTCAGGCAAAAGGTTCACAAGTCCTGAAAAGTGATGCAGCTGCCCAACAGAGCTCTGAATCTGAGCCGGGTCTGCTTCGGTAAAAGGTGGCGGTTTTCGGGGCTGAGGTCGTGGTGAGCCTGGAGTCATTAGAAAATCCTTGGAGGTCGGTCCCCTCGGTTATTGAAATGGAGCTGGTTGTGTTTCTTATCTTGCTGCCAATCACGAGCAGGCTGTTTGCAATCCAATGTGGGGCTACAACGCCGGAAATGCACTCCGGAATTGTTCCAACGCGGGACCGAGATCCTGAGATATCTGGACCACGACACGCTGGTCATCCAACACTTCAAAATACGTGACGGCCTGTGAACGGCGTTTCATCCATCCGCCGTCGCGGTCTGGCAAGAGATTAATTAGAGCAATCGGCAAGCGGGATAACTCAGATAACGCGCCAATCAGATCTCGAGACGCAATGGAATCACCTATCTCAGAAGGAATATTGTCAGCCAGCTCGACAATGCATTCGCCATGGTCGTTCGCGCCGGCAACCAGGACATCGGCCAGATCAAAAGCACGCTGCATTGATCGGACCTTGCGCCGAATGGAATCATCTGTCCTTGCACACTGATTGATTGAGCCGAACTCTCCACGGGAACCGTAATCACTCCGTCTAACATCATATTCTTCCAGCCGAGACAACGCGGCATCCAGAAGCATAACTTTCGAAATCGGTAGCATGTCCGAAAGTTGGACGAGAGGCTCCACAACTGCGTCGACGGCGGGAATTGCAATATACAGCCCCAATAGAAATGCCGACCTGTTCCGAGATACTTCATTTCCATTTTCAGGCTGCTGAGCTGACGGCATTACCTTCGTTGTCATGCAGTACCCCCTGTGATTTCCCAGATTTTGATTCTGCACATCTTGGCCTACCAACACAGATGGGTTTTCGATCGGAATTCTTTAGAAACTAGTCAAACACCTAGTCGGGAATTCCACCGAACTCAAGACGCAGAGCCCCCCAAGTCATTGCTAACGTCGAATAGATCGCTTCAAAACAGGAACGGGACCTTATCGTAACCCCGTGTTCCGGACAAAACGCTTTTCTGAACTCATCCAATCTCAGACATCACCTTTTCGGCGAATTGAAAATCTCGTTCTGCGTAGATCTGGGTGACATCGGCCTTCCGATGTCCGAGTACCGTCTGCGCTGCTTCCAGTCCGTATCGTTGGCGTAATTCGGTTGCCCGATTGTGTCGCAGCCGATTTGGGGCCCACACCGGGATCGCAGCCCGCTCGCAAGCACGCTCGATCGCGCGGCGGTAACTATGGGTCGTATAATGATTCCCTCGACGGCTAGGCCGCGGGTGTTGTTCTGGGGCAATGTCCTGCCGGACACCTGAATGCAGTGGTTCGGATCGAATACTTTCTTTGGGACTGAAACAGAATGTCTCATCTGCACGTTCCAACCAGGGTGCCAATATAGCCTGCGCTAGCGGACCGATATGAATCCGGCGTTCACTCCCATGATGCTCGGTCTTGTGGCTTCCGGGTCTATATACCCAAATTGCCTTTGACCGATCAATGTCACCAGGACGCACCTGGCAGACTTCGCCCGGTCGGCAACCGGTAAGTCGCTGAAATTCGATCATCGCCCGCAAGACCGCGGAGAGCTGTGGCAGAACTGCGTTGATGTCAGATTCTGGGACGGGCAGAATGGGTGGGAGCTCACGAGCTCGACTGCGGCCTTTTTTCAGTCCTGCGACTTCGGCCAGTGCGTGATAAATTGCGGCCGCAACCAACTGGTTCTCCACCCCCCAGCGGAACATCCGCTTGATTCGCTCAATGTATTGATTGATTACTCTCCGTGAGAGCCCAGCATCGATCAGTGCCTCTCGTACAACTTTGAGTTCACGCGGGCCAAACTTATCCGCGGTGGTATGTCCATAAAGTCGGCGGAGGGGACGGAGGGCTGCTTGAATTCCGGCTTGCTCGTCGGTAGGCGAGCCGTTCTTGACGTAATATTCTTGGGCATGCTGCCAATAGGCCAGGATCAGCGCACTGACAGCAAGACCTTGGTCTCGCTTCTTGGGAGTCTGCGTTTGAGGACCAATTCTTTGGGTCACCCAAGCGGAGATGAGTTCCAGGTACAAGCTATAACTCTCTGCCGAGCCGTAGCGACCGAGATAATGATTCGCGCCATCAATGGTGACGACAGCGCAATTCCGAGCCTTGTGCAGGCGATAAGAAGGCGGAGATTCAGTCCGGGGCATGAGCGGCTTCCTCTGCTGGACGGTACATGTACCGTTTTTCGCAAGGACTTTTTGCCGCTCTGTCCACCGCGGACAGGTACGCTAACTCGTGCGTTCAGCATTAGTTACGTTAAATCGGGATGACAGGATTTGAACCTGCGACCCCTTGACCCCCAGTCAAGTGCGCTAGCCAAGCTGCGCCACATCCCGTTTTGTCGTCTGCAACTTACTTAATCGCTTGTCTTGACTGCAGTTAGGGATTGCTCCCAAGCTGTCTCGGCTCGCGATGGTTCCCTGTTATCGACTGGGAACTGCGGATGGCTTGAGCTTTCGGGGGAATACAGTTGCCTGTGTTCGAAGCCCTCGCTGAACCCGCTAGCGGTTTATCTCAATGTTTCTGCTGTTTTGCAAGTCTGGACTGGGAGATTTATCCTGTTTGAGACGATTTTTGGTCAACAGGTTCTCTTCGTAACCGCTTGCCGTGCGAAGGGCTGCGCCGATCTGCGTGGATTGCGTGGTCGATTTGAGCTCGTTCGTTCAGTCCCTCTATAGACTGAGACCCGAGTCGAGAATGGGAGGTTCGGTCTCTGCGAAAATCGGACGATCTTCGGGACATCGAACACATCGACTGCTGGCAGTTACTGGCCTTGGGCTTGCTCGGCTTCGAGAGCTTTTTGCTCTTGATAGAGGGCGATGATGTACTGGGCCTCTTCCGCGACCGTCTTGAACACGCGCTTGGTGCGGATGGGTTGCGGCGGATGGAGCGGGT
>JAKFVC010000027.1 GCA_021732415.1 Planctomycetaceae bacterium | reverse complement strand
CCCCCGACCCCTCTCCCCGGAGTACCAGGGCGAGGGGAGCTGAAATCTATTCTTGGATTAAGGCTCTTCATCCGGAACAACAACCATCTCCGCGTTCGTCGCAGCGCCAGGCCGGAAGCGGTGGAAGTGCAGCATCATGCGGTTCACACGATGAATCTCATCGGGCTGCCACGCTGGCGGCAGCTCAAACGTGGCATGTTCGTCGCAGCGCAGGACCAACAAAGCATCCGGAGCACACAGCACAGTCGTTCCGAGACGCTCGAGCGCCGCATAGAGCAACGAGTTCTGCTTGATCTTGGGCGCCATGCGGTAGGGAGGATCGAAGAAAATCACATCGTACGGCACGAAGTCCTTACAGGCCTCACCCTTGGGATGGAACGACGTGCGGAAGACGTCAGTTCTCCAGCAGACAGTCTCGGCCTGAGCTTCCAGCATCTCGACATTCTGCTTCAGCAGATCGTGAGCCACCTGATCCTGTTCGAAGAACACCACGGATCGGGCCCCCCGGCTGAGAGCCTCCAAGCCCATAGTGCCGGTCCCCGCAAACACATCGGCTACGCGCGGTCCTTCGTCCAGAATGGGCTGGATACGATCAAACAGCGCAACTTTCGCGCGATCCGTAATCGGGCGAGTCGTATCGCCTGGACTCGTCTGCAGCAGTCGCCGCCGGTATTTTCCGGACACAATACGCATTAGTTAAGGCTTTTTGTCAGTTGTCTGTAGGGGCCGCGAGCAATTTCGCTTTGTCATTGCGTCTGTAAATGTGTGAGAGTATGAGTGTGAGAGAGTAACAGAGTGATATTACAGTCCACAGGTGCTTAAACCTGTCTTCACTCTCACACCCTCTCACTCTGGCACCCTCACACCGTCCATCCGCGCTTGCACGCCCCGTGAACGCAATCACTCTTTGACGTTATACACAAGCAGGCGGTCCTGATCGCGCAGGATCAGTTTACCATGTGACACGACCGGGTGCGCCCACGCGTTCGCATTACTGCGGTCGGGTTGCTCGAAACGCCCTGTTTCGTTGTAGCCAGACGGGCTCGCTTCGACCAGCGCGACCGGCCCATTCTCGCTGCGAACATACAAGTAACCGTCCGCACATGTGATCGATCCCTTGCCGACCGAGCGCCCCTCCCATTTGACATTCCCGGTGGCCAGATCGAGGCAACGCACGACTCCGGGATCGCTGGAACCATAAACATGGCCGTCCAGCAATACCATTCCACCGTGGTGACTTTCCATCTTATTGGTGTGATATCCAGGTGTGGCGAAGACCTTGCGCCCCTTGGCTGCCAACTTGACCATCGCTCCGCCCTTACCATAGCCCGATGCGCTAAACACCATATTGTCGCCGAAGACGGGCGATGAGCAATTGGCGGTGCCGTTCGCCGAAGCATCGTTGCCCCACAGAAACTCGCCGGAATCCGCCTTCACCCCGACGACTCCGTTTTGCACAAACTGCACGTACTGCCGGACGCCGTCGACCTCCGCCACGATGGCCGACGAGTATCCCGCCTTGGGCTTGCCTGGCACATTGGCCCGCCACTCCGGCTTGCCCGTGTTCTTATCGAGCGCCACGATCGTCCCGTTGCTGCCTCCGGGAGTGCAAATCAGCCGATCACCATCAATGAGCACCGATTCGGAAATTCCCCATTGAATGTTGTCGCCGTCAAATTCCTGGAGGATGTTCTTCCGCCAGGACTGATTTCCCGACTTCGCGTCCAGGCTAGTCAAATCCCCATTGCCCCCGAGCGAGTAGACCTGACCGTTGTCGTAGGTCGGCGTCCCCCGCGGTCCGTTCCCCGCCTGCAGTCGCGACGCGGCCCCGGTTTTCTGTTGCCACAGGAGCTTGCCCGTATCCAGGCTGAAGGCTGTCACGGCTTCATTGGGACCGACATTGCCCATCGTAAAAATCATGCCGTCGGCAACCGACACCGAGGCATAACCCTCGCCGCAACCTTGCGCCTGCCAGGCCAGAGTCGGGCCACCCGCGGGCCATGACTTCAGCAAACCCGTTTCACGCGAAACATTGTCGTAGGCCGGTCCGCCGTAATTGGGCCAGTCTCCAGCGCTCACTTTGCCCGCGCCGGCGGTCCTCGCCGAGTCACCACCACTCTTCGAAGCGGCCGGCTTTTTCGTCGAAGTCCCCTTGGCTGCAGCGCCCGCCGCGGCCCGGACATTGATCTTCGTGACTTTGTTGGAGGCATCGGTCGACACCGTCACTGCGGCACCTTCCACCAGGGCGTCGAAGTCGGATTTCTTGCCGGCGACAGAAATGGAAGCCTTTTCAGGGATTTCGAATGTCTTCGTCCCCGCGTTCTTGTTCCCGGCCACGACTACGGAACGAGCGTCCGCATCGACCGATTCGATCGTTCCGAAGAAAGTGCCGGCCAACAGGGGCGCCGCACACAACAAGACGACAACAGAAAATAATCCCCAAACACGTTTTTGCATTGTGCACCTCGCGAGCAGCGGCAAGAGACTTGGCCAAATCATACATTATTCCATACTAACCGAACGGTCCAGACAATTGTCTGGTTGTCGTATGCGCACTGAAAGAAACGCATTCCTGATGGCCGAGGGGACAATTCCGGGGTTTGTCCCATTGCGTAACCGTCGAGATCATCAAACAAGATACTGGTGAGCCCCGTGGCGTGAGGTCTGGCGTTGTGAGTGTGACATGGCGTCTGGACTCCAAACTCACCACCCGCCCTTACGGGACGGGGCTCACCGGGTGCAGCCGTTGTTTGGTGAGGGCATTTCAAAACCGCCCCCGTTGGGCTTGTCCCAACGGAGCGCTGACTGGTCAGCTACCCAACAATGAGTTTTACAAAAATCTCAACCTTTATGTCTCCGCTGCCCCCTGCCGCCAGTCAGTCGCTGCTGTTACAAAAGTTCACACACGGCGGCAGGGGGCAGCGGAGACCACGCGTTGAGGGTCAAGAACGTTTCTCTCTTGTAGCTGGCCAGTCAGCGCTCCGTTGGGGCAAGCCCAACGGGGGCGACAACAGATCGCAGTTCTGGGTTTCACTGTGAGACAGTCACCCGGAATCTCAACAACTATTCCACACCAAATAGCGGCTACCCCCGGGCGACTGACTGCTTTTTTGATGATCTCGCATCACCAAGTCCGCGAGAAATTAGGGGGACGGCTTCGTGGCCGATGGAGTTCCTTCGGCTGGAACTTGACTTGCATCACTTCCAACTGGAGCCAGGAGCAGGGGTATTACCAAAACTTCCATCCCAGGAATTTTTTTCGACAGCGACTCGCCCACCGATTTGAGATCACTGGGGATCGTCCCCAGCGCGACGACTTGTGTATCTGTCGCAACCACTTTGAGACTCGACAGACTCGAGTCAGCCAAGG
This sequence comes from Planctomycetaceae bacterium, assembly GCA_021732415.1. Lineage (GTDB taxonomy): Bacteria > Planctomycetota > Planctomycetia > Planctomycetales > Planctomycetaceae > JAKFVC01. The sequence continues at coordinate 23,058 of JAKFVC010000027.1, read as the reverse complement.
CGATCACATCGTTCATCTCGAGCTGCGCCAATAGAACCTTGCTTTGTGCGAACTGAGATTTGAGATGAGCAAATAGACCATCCAGTGCGGTCTTCATTTCGGCGGCCCGGGAGTTGTCGGCGCATTTCGCAATGACTTCGAAATCCAAATGGTCCGTGATCTTGATCCCGGCCACTCCGCCACGCACCGCCTTATTTGTCGCTCGTTCCAGTGCCTGTAGCTGAGGCTGATCCTCTGGCGTTTTGAGGGCCGCATTGGGGTCTCCCGCAGACTGCATGGCCATCGCCATCAGTAGCGTCATCCCGGGATTGATGAAGTCAAATTCACGGCGGCGAGTTTGGTTGCCCCCCTGATCGATGACCTGCTTCAGGTCGGCCTCCAGGGCCATCACCATCACGGAAGGCTCGGGGAAATAGACACTGTCCGGCCGATCCGGCGAGGGTTTGATCCCCAAACTATCGGCCGCTGCCGCGGCCAGCTTGTAATAGGTCTTTCCGTTATAGGTTTGCTTAGTCCCTTTGAGTTTTGCTACGGTGATCTCGTCCGCTTTTAACACGACGGAAGTGCGGATCACAGTCACCGTATGCGAAGCCTGTTGAGTCTCGTCGGGCGCAGGCACCTTCTCAGCCGAACCTGACGGAGAATTCCCATCCGGGACACGCTCGTCGATCTTCGCCCCGACGGTCAATGAGATCACGTCCTTCGCGTCGACTCCCCATTCGCTCGAATGCATTTCCAACATCTGCAGTGCGGCGGGGGTGTTCTTCACACCCGCCAGTAACGGGCTGTCGAGCATCTCCTTCACTTTGACTTGCGCCACCACATTGGCATCCGGCAGGAGATACGTCATGTCGATCTTATTGGAACCCTCATTTCCGGTGAATTTCCCCACCACGACGACAACGCCGCCCAGCGTCAGCAAGACAACCGCAACGATGGCCATGATGGCCCGCGGGAATTTCGACTTCCCCGATTTCTTCTTTTTCTTCGCTTTCAGCGATGACTCTTCTGAGGCGGTTTCTTCAGCTTTAACTGCCTCACCGTCGGTGAGTTTCTCGGCCCCAGCATCCTCATCGTCGGTGTCCTCGGTAGCCGATTTCTCAACGTCGGAGTTACCGGCGGACTTATCACTGGCAGAGTCACCAGCAGAGGACTTCTCTGTGACGGAACCCAGAGGGGCCAAATCCTTTGCAGACGAGTCTTCACTGTCAGCATTTGCAGCGGCAATATTGATAATGGCTGAATCTGCGGCGCCTGGAATTGCGGCGGCGGAATCCTCAGTGACCGAGTCCACAGCAGCGGTCTTCTCAGGAACCGAGTTCTCGGTCCCCGACTTCTCAGTCCCCGAGGGCTCATCATTGAAGTACGCGTCCAGATCGATGTCCTCGACCAGACTTTTTTTGGCTGGCAGTTTTGCGGGCAAGTGAACCCTGAAGACTTCCTTGCATTTCGGGCACCGAGCTTTCTTACCGTCTGCCGAACGGTCTTTCAGAGGTAATGCCTCTTTGCAATGCGGGCATTCCACCTTCAGTTGATCGGTCATGAATGACGGCTCCGCAGCGAATGGAAACAATCAAGATCGCCAAAGAACTTGGCTAGGAACACCAGATTATGAACATGTCTCAGGCAGAATGCACGTGTCATCAAGTCGGATCGAAGTTCGGGCGCCAAGCCGGCTGCTGATCACAGAGATCACGGTCGTTATTGAACGAGACTCAGCAGTTCGTTTTCCAAACAGTTGAATTCTCCATCTGCTGATGAATCTCCGTGCGGTCCAAAGCCTAGGGGGATGGCGCCGCGGCCGGCGGCACGATATTGGACGGTGGAACCGCCGCAGCAGGAACCGCCTGCGGTGGGACTGTGCCCGGCGGGACTAACCCGGGCGGAATTCCTTCCGGCAGGACCGTTCCCGGTGGCAAAGTTCCGGGCGGAATCTGACTCGCGTCAAACCCTGCCGGTAGTCCGCCGCTCGTTCCCGGCGGGCCATTGAATCCAGCCGGCATGCCTGGGGACGGCATGCCCATCCCCATGCCACCCATTCCGGGAATCTTTTTCGACAGCGATTCCCCCACCGCTTTGATATCACTGGGGATTGTGCCCAAGGCCACGACTTGCGTTCCCGCGACCTCGACCTTGATGCTGGCCAGGCTCTTGTCGGCCAGGGCAATGACATCATTCAGATCCATCAGCGTCAGCATCGTCTTGGTCTTTTGGAACTCCGCTTTGAGGCGGGTAAATACACCGTCCAGAGCCGTCTTCAGTTCGGTCGCTCCGGCGTTGTCGGCACACTTCGCGATGATTTCCAGATCCACACGATCGGTGATCTTGATCCCCGCCGCCCCTCCCCGAACCGCCTTATTTGAAGCTCGTTCCAGAGCCTGCAGCTCCGGCTGATCCGCAGCCGTTTTCAGAGGGGTATTGGGATCTCCGGGTAACTTCAGCGCCAGGGCCATCAGGAGCGTCATTTCCGGGTTGATAAAGTCGAATTCCCGGCGGCGTACTTGCTTCGAACCCTGGTCGATGACCTGTTTGAGGTCAGCTTCCTGGGCCATCACCATCACGGTGGCCTCCGGAAAAAAAACGCTGTCCGGCCGATCCGGAGAGGGTTTGAGTCCAAAACTGTTGGCCGGCATCGCAGCCAGCTTGTAATAGGTCTTTCCATTATGGGTCAGGGGAGTCGCTTTGAGTTTTGTCCCGGTGATCTCATCGGCTTTCATCGGCACCGAAGTGCGGATGACGGTCACGGTATGAGAGGCCTTATGAACCTCGGCGGGAGCATTCACCCCCCCCTGCGGGCCCATGGGAAAACTCATGTTCGGGAGTCGCTCGTCAATGGTGGCGCCGACGGTCAAGGAGATCATTTCCTTCGCACCGACCCCTGATTCGCTCGACTGCATTTCCAACATCTGTAGCGCCGCGGGCGTGTTCATCACACCAACGAGCAGCGGGCTTTCGAACATTTCCTTCACTTTGAGATGCGCGACCATATTGGCGTCGGGCAGAAGATAGGTCATGTCGATCTTGTTCGTTCCGACATTCCCGGCGAACTGCGCGACGACGACCACCACACCGCCCAGCATCAATAAGACAGCGGCAGCGATTCCGATGATGGCCCAGGGAATCTGAGCCCCGCCGCCTTTCTTCTTCTTTTTCCCCTTCTTGTTCTTGGACGAAGCTTTCCTTTCGACCGGTTCTTCTTCGGGAAGTTCTTCCTCCATCCCGAAGTCGTCTTCGATATCGTCCAGCACTTCCAGATCTTCTTCCGCCGGGAGTTGAACCTTGAAGACTTCCTGGCATTTCGGGCAGCGAACTTTCTTGCCGTCTGCCGATCGGTCTTTCAGCTTCAATGTCCCGTTGCAATGCGGGCATTCCACCTTCAATTGATCAGCCATGACGGGCAGCTCCGCAACGAATGGAAAACGATCGTGATCGCCAGAGAACTTGGCGACGGATACCAAATTATGGACATGTCGCGGTCAGAATGCACGTGCAATTCGCACGGGGAGCTCTAAAACCAATGTCGCTTATCAACTTTCGTGATGAAAGGCTCACCAGCCAGATAGCGCCGGGTGTTTTCCAGCAGCGTTTCCAGATGGCGTTCCGCGATGTGGGTCGAAGCGGCAGCGACGTGCGGCGTCAGGATCACATTCTCCATGCGCCACAACGGATGATCGGCGGGCAGCGGTTCGATCTCGAAGACGTCCAATGCCGCCCCCGCAATGACTTGCTGTTGCAGTGCTGAGGTTAAATCGGCCAGATCCACAATCGCGCCCCGGCCGATGTTGATCAAGATGCCGGACGCCTTCATGGCGGCAAACTGCGCGCTACGAAACATCTTGTAGGTTTCCGGCGTGTGCGGTGCCGCAATCACCACGAAATCACTCTCGAACAGCAGCCGCGGCAGTTGTGAGAGATCCCAGACTTCGGGGAGGACGCCAGCCACAGTTCGCGTCTGGACATCGACGCCAATCACGCGCATCCCGAACGCGGTCGCCCGACGGAGAATCTCGCTACCGATGTGCCCCACCCCGACGACCCCCAGGGTGCAGTCCGACAAGTGCATGTGGGCCTGATCGATCTTGGTGACCACGCCGTTTCCGGAAACGAAATCGGTCCGCGCGGTCTCACCCCCGATCGGTTCCCACCGGGCCTGGGCTTGCAGCCGCAAATAACGATGCAGATTCCTGGCGAAGCAGAGGACATACCCCATGACATGATCGGCGATCACGTCCGAAAACAGACCCCGCATGTTGGTCAGAGTGCAGGGATGTTCGACCAGCTCGGGAAAGACGTAATGTTCCAGGCTCGCGGTGGCTGTCTGGATCCATTCCAGCCGAGTCGCCGCCTGCAACAATGGAGGAGTGATCTTGCCGAAGAAGGCGGTCGCGTCGACGATTTCGCGAGCGACTTGCTCGGAACTCTCCACATTCGCGACGATCATGGCCGGTTCGGCAACCTCGCGAATACGCTGCAGTCGGTGTTCGTCGACGGCGGGGAAGATGACCATTTTGCGCATTTGACAAATTCCCGAAATCAGAGGGGTGGATCTGCAGGCAGCAAGTGGTCGTCAATCATAGCGTGGCCAAGATGCAGTTTCCGCCCTCAGGTTCCCGCAAGTCACGTAATTTCACCACGGAGACACGGAGAGCACGGAGATCAGAATTGAGATTTCTCCGTGTTCTCCGTGTCTCCGTGGTGATTCTGATCCTCTAGTTTAGAAGGGATGGGATTCATCAAACACGGACGGGCTAGCACCCGCCTTGGGTACCGAAGAGTCGGTGGCCCGAAGACCTGTCCCACAACCATCAAAGAAAAAAAGAAAGCGTTCTGATTGGTTTCCCATCCAGAACGCTTTCCTCGTAACCTCGATCATTAGTGCGGGCCAACGCCAACTTTCGCGATTACGTAAAAAGTATTTTGCACATTTCGTGCCACTCGGAGAAAAGTTTGCGTCTGCCAGTTTCAAGTTTGTGACTGAAGGCTGGCCGACTGCAAAACCCACAAAGACATAATCTCTAAAGTTGAATCAAAGGTGACAAAGAAAAAAGAAAGCGTCGTGAGGACAAAGTCCACCACAACGCTCCTTTTGTAGTCCTGATCATTAGTGCGGGCCAACGCCAACTTTCCTGACTACATTGGAATCTATTTGCACGTCTCGTGCCAGTGGAGAAAAAAGCTTTCAGTGAGGTGAAAACCTTTGTCCTCACACGTGTTAGGAAAAAAAGAAAGCGTCCGGAAGGTAAAACCCTCACGAACGCTTTCTTGGACTCCGAAGCAGTTAGAGTGGGCCGACGCTAACCACCTTGGCTTCCGGGATTATCTATATTGCAGTTGGTGTGCCATTCATCAATCAGAAACATAACTTTGACATAACTACATACTCATAAATATGTTACTAGTTTTTCTATTTGATCGAGTGGGGACCTATCCCAGATGTACTGTAGCAAAATGCGCGATGTAACTTTCCGCAGATGCAGCAAAATCCCTCGTCGTTGAGTTCGCTATTTGCAACGGTAACATCAGCACACTCCAATCTGACCCCGCGATTTCGTACTGCCGCCCGTCGGTTTGAGCTGACATATAAGAACGGAATCAAGCAACAATGGGGTACGCTCCGAGACTGTTGAAGGGCGCTGAGCGGTCAGCTCAACTCGCCAAATGGTCGCTGAGCGACCAGCACCTGATCGCTCAGCGACCAACTACGGCGATTTTATCGACGCCCACTATGATGATTGCGTGAAGGTTTGTCATGCCTCCGAGACGTCGTCCGGTCACTGAAAGCAGCCCACGCCCCGTACCGCAACCCGTCGTGGGTGAGTATCTCACGCCGTTCCTCCACTATCTGGAGGCGGAATGCGGTATGGCGGCCAATTCGCGCAAGGCCTATCAATCGGACCTGCAACAGTTCTTCATCTGGATGGAGCAGACACGACCGATTCCCCTGCAACAAATCGATCTCTCATTCCTGGGGGACTACCTGCAACATCTGCACGGTCGCCAACTGGCGGCATCCAGCATCGCACGGCATCTAGTCTCATTAAAGATGTTCTTCCGGTATCTGGTGCTGGAAGGGGTGCTGGTAGAGAGCGTCGTCGAGCTGATGAATTCCCCGAAGTTGTGGCAGCATCTGCCGCACGTGCTCAGCCCCGACACGGTGAATCGCCTGCTGACCGCACCTGGAGCAGAAGACAGCTATCCGCGGCGCGACCGGGCTTTCCTGGCCTTGTTGTACGCGACCGGGTGCCGAGTTTCGGAAGTCGCCAACCTGCGATTGCGTGACGTGCACCTCGAGGAAAGCTTTTGCCGGTGTGTGGGCAAAGGAAATAAGGAGCGTCTGGTGTCGCTCAATCCGATCGTGGTCCTTGCAGTCCAAAGTTATCTGGAACACGAACGTCCCCCGCTGGTCCAGCAGAAGGACTGCGAATATCTGCTGGTTTCGCGGACAGGACGCGGTCTGACACGGATCATGCTATGGAACCTGGTGAAGAAGTACGCCCTGCGGATCGGCGCCAGCCTGGACGTCAGCCCGCACACCCTGCGGCACAGCTTCGCGACTCACATGCTGGCCGGAGGCGCCGAAATCCGCGCCCTGCAGGAACTCCTGGGCCACGCGAGCATCGCCACGACACAGATCTACACCCAGGTCGAACACAGCCGGTTGAAGGCGATCCACGCGAAATGCCACCCCCGCGGTTGACTCGCATGTATCGTGGGACGGGTCTCCAGGCCCGTCTGAGCCCGAAATAGGGGACTCGACACACCAAGAACCTCTCCGGAGCTTCGCGCAGCGCCGACGTGCTTCTCATTAAGGTCGTTGATAATTCGAGCCTTCTAATCGTCGGCCAGTCGTGCGCTGCGCGAAGCTCCCAAGGGATTAATAGTGTTTGACGTCGATAGTTACGGGCCCAGACGGGCCTGGGGGCCCATCCTACGACGATTCCCCCCGCCCGATTTTCCCTCCTGAACTTGCATCAGACGGCCAGACCCGATTAACTGTCTAGAATGAGCTGCCCTCAGTCTCGCCCGAAGCCATCACCCCAAATGCCGACACACGGCGAACTCGTTGACTGCTGATTCACATGGCCGAAGATCTCGTCTTTATGATGGGCAAATTTGCTGCTCGCATCCCGAGCGATCGCAGCTATGTGGAATCCCATTTGTGGCTCCAGCGCCACGGTGACGCATTCCGCGTGGGGTTTACCTCTTATTCCGTGAGATTGCTGCAGGACGTCTATTTCCTGAACTGGTCGATTGACGCGCAGACGCGGGTCCGCAAAAAACAGGAACTCGGAGAAATCGAAAGTTCGAAAGCCTTGTCCACGCTGTATGCCGCGCGGAATGGGATCGTCGGAGAGTTCAATCCTGAATTGCTGAATGATCCGTCTGCTATTAATACAGACAACTATGGCAACGGCTGGTTGTACGAGTTCTCCACAGACGAGCCATTGTTGACTGCTGAGGAATACTTGCAGGTGCTGGAAAACGGCTGGGAAGAAACTCAGCGGATGATCAAGGGGCAGATTAACGAATAACTGTAGCCCGACTCTCCAGAGTCGTGCGAACCGGCAGTATGAGGGTGTGAGGGTATCAGAGTGGGGGAGTATGAGTGTATTTCCAATTTCGCTTTCTGGACTGCAACATCACCCCGTTACTCTCATACACTCATACTCTCACACCGCTTCGATCTGGCAAACAGCAGGTGAAACCGCTCTAGCCGACAACTAAGGCAACGTTCATGGCCGGCAAGAAATTAACCGTGGTGATCTCGCAACAGCAGGGGAAGAACCCCGTGCAACGGCATCTCGAGGAAGAGATTGCCGTGCAACTGCTGGGCGATCCCGATATTGATGTTTCGCTGGTCCCGCACCTCTACGACTTGAGCCGCGATCACACCGGGACAATGTTCCTGCAATCGGTTCCCGGCAATTTGCTGGTCCTGTCGTGGCTGTTTTCGCGAGCCGCACGCTGGATTCTCGACCGCAACGGGATCAAGGGGCAGGAAGGGATCTCGCTGCTGAATCCCGAAGAGGAGGACACCGACGCACCACCGGCGACCAACGGCATTGGTTCATGGGATGTCCCCAAGCGCAAGCTCTACTGCATCGATCTGCGCGATCACCAGCAGGCCAAGACCTATCTCGATGAAATCCGCCGGATCGCACGTGAAAATACCGTGCAAACCTTCGACCTGATGGGCCTGATTCAAAGCTCACCTCAACGAGCGAAACTGCAGAAATACGTTGAACCCGAGAAACTGCTGCAGGCCGCCGAAGCCCCCGCCAATTCGGAGACTGACGAGCAAGTCAAACGCCGCTGGTATCCGGTGATCGATTACAGCCGCTGCACCAACTGCATGGAGTGCATCGATTTCTGCCTGTTTGGCGTATACGGCCTGGACGGAGCGGACCGCATCCTGGTCGAACAGCAGGACAACTGCAAAAAGGGCTGCCCCGCCTGCAGCCGTGTCTGTCCGGAAAATGCGATCATGTTCCCCGGCCACAAAACGGCCGCCATCGCCGGCGCCGAGGGTGAAGTGGCCGGCCTGAAGATCGATCTGTCCCGCTTGTTCGGCGCACCGAACGCTCTGGAAATGGCGGCGATGGAACGAGACACGGAACTCGTGGCAGACGGCCGGGAAGCGGTCGGCATGAGCGTCGGAATCCCCAAGCGGCAGCCCTCAAAGCCGCAACAACGAGACACTCTGGACGACTTAATGGATGGGTTGGATCAGCTCGACATGTGACCAAAATTTGGACTGCGGTGATTCATCACCGCTTTTCCATTCCAATCAAGGCCCGGGATTTAGCCACAGAAGGACACAGAAGAAACACAGAAGTCAAGACAAGGGATCTATCCTTTTCTGTGTTTCTTCTGTGTCCTTCTGTGGCTAAAAATCCGTGGTTTGGTCGGTTTCCAAATGAATCAACCTCAATAAAATTGAAAAGCGGTGATGAATCACCGCAGTCCAAATTTCCCACGGCACAAGATTCAACATGCACATCGCGATCGTCACCGCAGGCGGAGCCGGGATGTATTGCGGATCGTGCATGCACGACAATACGTGGGCTCGAGCGCTGATCGATTTCGGCGAACTCGTCACGTTGATTCCCACCTACACGCCGATTCGCGTCGATGAGGAAAACGCCAGCTCACGACGGGTGTTTCTCGGTGGCTTGAACGTTTACCTGCGTGCTCGTTACGCATTCTGGCGAGCCCTTCCCCATTTTTTAACCAAGTGGGTCGACACTCCCTGGATCATTAATCTCGCGACGCGGTTCGCAGTCAGCAGCGATGCGAATGAGCTGGGCCTGATTGCCCAATCCATGCTCGACGCCGACGACGGCCCGCAACGCGAACAGTACGAGGAGCTGGCTCGGTACCTCGGGGAGGAACTCAAACCGGACGTCATTTGTTTCAGCAATGCCTTGCTGGCGGGGGCGTTACCGGCAATCCGGCGGACATTCTCCGGCCCCATTCTCTGCACTCTGCAGGGGGACGACATTTTTCTGGACGGACTGTCGGAGCCCTACCGCAATGCCGTCATGACTCGGATGAAGCACCTGATTCAGGGGTTCGATGGATTCATTACCCACAGTGCCTATTACCGGGACCACATGTCGCAGTACCTGGAGATCCCGCCCGAAAAATTCCGGCTGCTCCCACTGAGTATCGACCTCCAGGGACACACGGGAGAACCGCGTCTGAGGGAAACCGAGCCCTTCACCATTGGCTACTTTGCCCGCATCTGTCCGGAAAAGGGACTGCACCAGCTCATCGACGCCTTTCGCATCCTACGGCAACGAAATCCCACGGTGAAACTGCTGGCAGGTGGCTACCTGGGAAAACGCGATGCCGCGTATTTCCAGCAGATTCTGCGAGATGCGGCCGATCTGGGAGACTCGTTCCAGTACATCGGCAGCCCGGATCGCGCTGGAAAACAGGCGTTCTTTCAACAGATCGATGTCCTGAGCGTGCCGACCGTGTACCAGGAACCCAAGGGCATCTACGTCCTGGAGGCCCTGGCGAACGGAATTCCGGTCGTCTTGCCCAGACATGGCGCCTTTCCGGAACTGGTCACTGCGACGGGCGGAGGAGCACTGGTGGCCCCGGGAGATCCGACGGCTTTGGCGGCACAATTGGAAGATCTTCTTGTGAATTCCGCCGCCCGACTGCAGCTTGGAGCTCAGGGACGCACAGTCGTTCACGCGCGTTATCATCCCCAGGCTCTGGCGACACAAACGCTGCAATTGTTCCAGGCGGCGCGTCAGGACAAGTCATCGTAGGACTTTTCTCTTTCGCCACCGCTCCGAATTACGAACATGCAGTTCATCGCCTCCCAGTACCGAAATCTCCTGAGTCAATCGTGATAGGCACATAAAACACACCAGAAACCCCCAACCGGCACGAATCAGGTGCCGACCAGTCCACACCAAAACTTGAAGAATTCCGATCTGGCCGCGAAGGAGACGCTGGCTGGGTAAAATCGTGATATTTTACCTCATAGGATAGGTCCCCGTGCGTGTTTCTCCTTGACTCTGACTCGCCAGGATTTAGACTACGTATGTGCGGAAGTTCGAAGTCCAGTAAGATGGAAATTGTCAAGCCCCAGCGCTGGGCTGCAAATTCGAACTAAAACGCCGCTCATCTCTATTCGCAATCAACGCGTGACTCGCAACACGCACTGATCTGATAGAAACGAGCGACGCGCATGGCAATTCACCAAGTCGTCGTCAACGGCGGTCAGAGTATCGGTTTCTGATACCCCGTAGCCCTGCCGACTTCACACGACCACAGCGAAACGACCACAGCGAATAACGACATCCCGACGAGCATTAAGCTCGTTCTAGAAGATTTCTTCTACCGGTCCCCCGTAGGAGTGAGTTCATCATGGCAGCAGCAGCTTCTTCAAAACCCGGAATGGTGCATTACTTCTGCGCCTTCTTCGCGGTGTGTACCTTGATCCTGGGTGTCGCCCTGTATCTCAGCAATAGCGGATACAACGAACGTGAGGCTGCCTGGCAGGCCGAAACGAAGAAGGCCAACGACGCCACCAGCGCCGCCGCCCGTGGTCTGGAACAAACCAATATTTTGAAGAAGATCATCGGCTTCGAACTCGAGGCCATCGGGGCCGAGGGCGAACAAAACGCCAATACCATGGTGGGAGCCAGCCGGTCCAATATCGACTTGGCGGGTGATCTCGCTCAAAAGACCTACGCCGCCACGGTGATCAAGTTGGTGGAAGAAAATAATGCGTTGAAGAATCGGGTGGCTGCGGCAGACACCGATATCGCCAGCCTCAACAAGCGAATTGGGGAGCTCGACGGCCAATACCAGGCAAAAGTGACGACTGAAGCAGAAGCAAAGAAGGTCGCGGAAGGCAGTCTGGCCAGTGTGACGAACGAAGCTGCTGAAGCGCGGGCTCAGAAGGATAAGGAAATCCAGGAGCAGCGCGATGCCCTGAAGCAATCGCAAGACGATTACGCCAAGCTGGAAGACGAATTCAAGAAGCACACCGAAGCGTCAGACAAGCGCATCAAGAACCTGACCATCTCCATCAACACATTGAAGGACGAGATTCGCCATCTGCGAAACTACGGGTTTGAAAAGCCGTTGGGAATGATTCGTGACATTAATACCGATGCCAACACCGTAACAATTAATCTGGGCTCAGCCGATCGCTTGCAGAAACGGCAAACATTCAGCGTTTACACCAAGGCCAACAGCGGTGTGGCTCGCGGTGCAGAAGACATTAAGGGCTCGATCGAAGTCACCCATATCCTGGGAGCCCATCTCGCCACTGCCCTCATCACCAGCGAAACGATTCCCTCGGATCCGATTTCTCCCGCCGACCCCATCTACACTCCCACCTGGAGCCCCGGCCGGTTCGAGAAGTTTGCCATCGTCGGCAAGTTCGACTTCGACGGTGACGGCAAGCACGATGAAGCCACGCTGCGAGAATTGATCCAGACCAACGGCGCGATGATTGGTGCCGAAGTCGATCAGAAGGGTGTCCGCAACAATCGCAAGATTGACCACGAGACCAAGTTCCTGGTGGTGGGTGAGATTCCCGATCCGACTGAGATCGTCGAACCCGAAGAACGTCGTGCGGTCGAAGAAGTGAAGAAGCACCACGAGAAGATGAAGCAGGAAGCCGACGAACAGGGGATCACCGTCGTCCGCAAGAATGACTTCCTGAGCTGGATGGGCTATCGCCCGCAATTCAAGTTGTTCAAGGCCGGCGACCCTCGCCCCAACAACCTCCCCGGCTCACGCACCAACGGCAACAACGTCAACACTGGCAAGAAGACCGGCACCGAAAAGAAGTACGACAAGTAAGCCCGACTGTCGCTCCACATCAACGCTCAACCTCCCGACACCCGGGGAGTTGAGCGTTTTTTTTTCGTAAAGCGCGAAGGGTCGGGCGTACGAGTTTTCGATATTGGCCGAAGAATGTCTGACAGGAAATGCGGGCTGACAGCGGCCAATTTCGAAAATTCGTACGCCCGACCCCCGGTTAAATGGTCGACTCCGATAAACACCAACGAAGAAGAGTTTTTTGGAACACTAATCTTCACTGATCCACACTAATCCAGACAATTCCGGTCGAGATCGCAAACCAAATTCGCGGTTTGCATTGGATCCCGTCTTGATCAGTGTAGATTAGCGTAGATCAGTGTTCCAAAAACTCTTCACTCCTCTTCAACTTCAGTCCCGCTCTCCATCGCCAATCTCAATTGATTTGCCATCGTCCTCCGCCCGCCAGCTTGAATTCACCCGTCAATTATCAGACGATAACATCGCTCCGGCACACCACAGTCTTCGAGCCATGTGCCAGAAGGCCGGGCAGCCACACCAATCACTCACAACAATGAGGCAACTATGTTGACACGTTACCTGACCGCCATCGGCAGCGGTACGGCTTTGGCCCTGGCGTTGCTGGTCACGCCGGTCGCCTTCGCGGAAGATGCCAAGATTAAGGAAATCGAGGTCAAGGACATCAAGCTCGACGTTCCCGAAACCTGGAAGGCCAAACCCCTGCCCGCGGCCGGATTCCGCGCCGCCCAGTTCGAGATCCCGCCCGTCGAAGGTGACAAAGAAGCAGCCGAACTGGTGGTCTTTCACTTCGGCCCCAATGGTGGCGGCGGAGTGCAGGCCAACATTGACCGCTGGGTCAAGCAATTCGACGCGGAAGAACGCAAACTGAAGATTTTCGACGGCAAGACCAAGCAGGGTGAATACGTCCTGGTTGACCTCTCGGGGACCTGGAACAAGCCCGTCGGACCGCCAATCGCCATGAAGACGACGAAAGCACCCGGTTCACGGTTTCTCGGAGTCATCTTGAAGCCCGCCAACGGCGGCGATTACTACATCCGATTGACCGGCCCTGCGAAGACCGTCACTGAGAATGCCAAGGCTTTCCGGATTGCCATCAAGGCCGACCTGGAACAGGAAATGGAAAAGAAGCAAGAAGCAGACAAGAAGGAATAGACCCGGTCCCCGTGGCCGACGCTGCTAGCGTCGGCGGACGTAAATAGAGTTGATGGGAGGGCGAGGCTCCCGCCGAGCCTAAAGCGACCGAAGGTCGGAGTCCGCCGGAGGCATGATCTACAGCCTCCGGCGGACTCCGAGCTAAAGCTCGCCTTAGGCTCGGCAGGAGCCTCGCCCTCCCGCTTGTCTTTTTCAACTCCAGAATATCACTCGGAAATGACGATGCAGAAATTGAATCCCTTGCGTATAGGCTGGCTGACTGTCCTCTGCCTGTGGTCGGGCCTGGTGTGGTCTGCGGACCTCCCCCCCGTCAAAATGTCGGGCCCAACCACCACTCCAGGGCAACCATACAACCCGGAGATCTCCAAGGCGTCGGCCGAAGGTGAAAATGCCATCAAGACCTTCCGCAAGCCGGCCGATCTGGACATCAAACTGGTCGCCGCCGAGCCGTTGCTCGCCAATCCGGTCTGCTTCTGCTTTGATGAAAAAGGCCGCATCCTCGTGGCGGAGACCTTCCGTCAGCAAAAGGGGGTCGAAGACAATCGCGGCCATATGAACTGGCTAGACGACGATCTCGCGGCGCAAACGGTCGAAGATCGTCTCAAATTCTTCGAAAAACACTTGAAGGGCAAGGTCCAGGAGTACGCCAAGGAGCAGGATCGGATTCGCCTGCTGGAAGACACCGATGGCGACGGTAAGTACGAAAAGTCGACGATCTTCGCCGACGGTTTCAACGGCATTCTGCAGGGGACAGGCGCCGGCCTCCTCTCGTGGCGCGGGAATGTCTACTACACCTGCATCCCCGACCTATGGCTGCTGCGTGACAATGACGGCGACGGCCAGGCCGAGTACAAAAAGTCGCTCCACTACGGCTACGGAGTCCGCGTGGCATTTCGCGGCCATGATTCGCACGGCTTGCGGATGGGACCCGACGGCCGCATCTATTTCAGCATTGGCGACCGGGGCTATCACATCGAAACCGAAGGCCGCACGCTGGCTCATCCCGAATGCGGTGCCGTCTTCCGCTGCAATCCTGATGGGTCGAACCTGGAAGTGGTCGCGACAGGTCTGCGTAATCCGCAGGAACTCGTCTTCGATCAATACGGCAATCTTTTCACCGGAGACAACAACTCGGACAGCGGCGATAAGGCCCGCTGGACCTACATCCCCGAAGGCGCCGACATTGGCTGGCGGATGTATTACCAGTACTTGAATGATCGCGGCCCGTGGAATCGCGAGAAGATCTGGCACCCGCCGCACCCCGGCCAGCCGGCTTACATTGTGCCGTGTATCACCAATCTCGCCGATGGTCCCTCCGGGCTGACCTACTATCCGGGATGGGGTCTGTCAGAACGCTATCAGAACCATTTCTTCCTGGCCGACTTCCGCGGCGGAGCCTCCAACAGCGGCATTCGCAGCTTCACGGTAAAGCCCAAGGGTGCTTCCTTTGAGGTCGACGATTCCCACGAATTCATCTGGCAGATCCTGGCCACGGACGTTGAGTTTGGCTACGACGGCGGGCTGTATGTGTCCGACTGGGTCTCCGGTTGGAACGGTCCCGGCAAGGGGCGAATGTATCGCTTTGCAGAGACCAGCCAGGCCCAGGCATCGCTCGCGGCGGAAGTCAAAAAGCTGTTCGCCGATGGCTTCACGCAGCGCACCGCGACGGACTTGGCGAAACTGCTCACTCACGTCGACTACCGAGTCCGTCTGGAGGCCCAACTGGCCTTGGCCGATCAAGGCCCTTCCGCCGCGCCGGTCTTCACGGAAGTCGCGCAGTCGAAGAGCAACCTGCTGGCTCGCCTGCATGCGATCTGGGGCTTAGGCCAACTCGGCCGACGGCAGGCTGATTTGCTGGCTCCCGCGCTCGCCCTGCTCGAAGATGGAGAAGCCGAAGTCCGAGTCCAAGCCGCCAAGGTCCTGGGCGAAGCCAAAGTCCCTGGAGCCGTCCCGAAACTGATCGCTGCGTTAAAGGATTCCAGCTCACGCGTCCGCATGCAGGCCGCCCTGACCCTCGGGCACTACGGAGATCCCTCGGCGGTCCGGCCGCTGCTGACTCTGCTTGAAGAAAACAGCAATCTCGATCCCACCCTGCGACACGGCGCAGTGATGGGTCTGGCAGGTTCGAATGCAGAAAAAGAATTGCTCGCTGGAGCCAACGACGGTTCGCCAGCCGCCCGCCTGGGTGTGTTGCTGGCGTGGCGGCGTCTCGCCAATCCGGAAGTCGCTCGGTTCCTCAACGACACCGATCCCTTCCTGGTCGATGAAGCCGCCCGAGCCATCCACGATCTCCCCATCCCCGCCGCGATGCCGGCACTGGCCAAGCTGGCGAGTCGCTCCGTATTGAACGACGAAACATGGCGACGCGTCATCAGTGCCAACTTCCGAGCCGGCACCGCCGACAACGCCGCCGCGGTCGCCCGACTGGCCGCACGGGTTGACCTCTCCAACGCCGTCCGCAACGAAGCCTTGAATGCCTTGGGAGACTGGGCCAGCCCCAAGGGAACCGACCGCGTCCTCGGCGATTGGCGACCGCTGGAAAAACGCAGTCCCGAGATCGCCTCAGCCGCACTGACTCCCGCACTGGGCGGAATCTTCGCCGGCTCGGATGAGGTCCGCAAAACCGGCTCACAAGTCGCGGCCAAGCTGGGCGTGAAAGAAGTCGGACCCGTCTTGATGGGCCTCGTCAAAGACTTGCAGAACCCGGCCAATGTGCGCGTCGAAGCTCTGCGAGCCCTGCAGTCACTCAAGGACAAAGAGCTCCCCGAAGCGACAAAACTCGCCCTCGCTGACACGAGCCCGGTCGTCCGGTCCGCCGGACAACGCATCCTGGCCACCCAGGATCCCGACGCCGCCTTGAAAACATTCCAACAGGTCCTGGGCGAAGGGACGCGCCAGGAACAACAATCAGCCTTGGCAACCTTGGCAGAGATGAAGAATCCAGAAGCCGATGCCCTGCTGACCCAGCAACTCCAAAAACTCAACGACAACCAGTTGGCTCCCGAACTGCAGCTAGACATCCTGGAAGCCGCGGGCAAACGAGACGTGGCCGCATTGAAGTCAGGAGTCGCCACGTTCGAAG
Source organism: Planctomycetaceae bacterium (assembly GCA_021732415.1). Taxonomy (GTDB): domain Bacteria; phylum Planctomycetota; class Planctomycetia; order Planctomycetales; family Planctomycetaceae; genus JAKFVC01. Next base: position 6,488 of record JAKFVC010000027.1, on the reverse strand, counting down.
CCGCCCGTCCCAAAGACAATCCGCTGGCAGCCTACCTCGAAACGCTGCAAGGCGGAGACATCCAACGCGGCCGCACGATTTTCTATGAGCGATCCCAAGTCTCGTGCGTCCGCTGCCACAAGATCGGCGGCGAAGGGGGCGAAGTTGGCCCCGATCTGACCAAGATCGGCACCGACAAAAAGCGAGACTATCTCCTCGAAGCAATCGTTGATCCCAATCGCCAGGTCGCCAAGGGCTTTGAAACCATCGTCGTCACCACCACCGAAGGCCGAACTCACGCGGGCATCTTAAAGGCCGAAGACGCGGACAAGATCCAGATCCTTACCCCGGAAGCCAAGCTGATCACCATCCCCAAGCCAGAAATCGACGAACGAGCCAGCGGCAAGTCGTCGATGCCGGAAAGCCTGATCAAGCAATTGTCCAAACAGGACCTGCGAGATCTCGTCGAATTCCTGGCGAGCTTGAGAGGTCAATCGTAGCCGGAGCTCGAGTCGTCGACGGGCGATGCACGGTATTCGGAAACGCGCGCCGAAAGTAAATCGAGCTATTTCAATCGCGGCTGATGGTCTACTCGAAAACTCAGATCGCCGCGATCGGCCTTAATTGGCTGGCCGCCGTCGTCGAGTTGATCTTCTCCCACGCTATACAGCACATAGCCTTCGCCTTGAATTTTCAGATAATGCAACGGCTGATCAATATAGCGATCAATCGGTAGCCGCTTTAAGAACTGAGGTACCAACGATTCGAGCCGGTTGGGATAGTCCCCATGAGTGTCTCGATATTTTGCCAATGCCAATCCGACCTGCAACAGATCGCGATAGACCAGCGCCCGATCAGCGGCAGTCTGCAACTGGACCATCGCGGGTGACAGGGCTCCCAACAGCAGATCGGCAATCGATTCGCTGTACGAGCGGCGGGATTCCCAGACCAGGCGTGAGACGATCCGTGCGGTTGAAATGGAGTCCTTCGTCCGGCGTTTCGCGATTTCCACAACGGACTTCAATGCCGCCATGCGATCACGCAGGTCGTCCTGCTTCATGGCCGTCGCGAAATCATCGTAGAGGCTATTGCATCGACGTAGGACAACGTTGACATCAAAACGTCCGACACGCACCAGGCCATCCAATGCTTCCGAATCATGAACCACTCGCCGGCCTTTCCAGATTGCCTGGATGCTATCCAAGATGAAGATCCGTTCGCATTGATCTATCGTCTCTGCAGCCGATCGGAAGGGAGGGAGCTGCGACAGATCCGCCTCGTACTTCGCAATCTGATTCGCCGTCAGCGGTTGAGCCAGGAGTACCTGATCTCCCAGAATGGCCAATCGATTGAGAGCGACCGACGTCAGGTAATCTATCAGGCTCGAACTTTGACTTAATAACGCCGCCAGCCGATGACAGGTCATCAAATCAGCCGCGGCAGCAGCCGAATCGCCATCAGCGATCCGCAACATGGCGCGAGAAACCAGTAACCGCACGGTCGAACGCAATTTCTGCCCCAGCGGCAGCGCTGCCTGAGTCAACTGGTAGCTGGTGACCAATGGCGAATAGAATCGGGAACGGAGACTGCCTTGCTCAATCAGTATCAGGGCCTGCTGGTTCCGATCAATCCAGTCACCAACCCGTGGAAACTCGGCCCTGGTCCACGGCCGCTCTGTGGCGGCACTCATCTCATCATACAGCTCATTCAGTTTAGCCCCACGGGGAGCGTCTTGATCCGTGTGCTCGGCGGCGAACGCAGCCTCACTAACGAAGTAGTCTCCTTCCAGCGGCAACTCGGGAATCCCCAAGTAGCGATAGTATCGGGATCGGAGATCGGACGGGATTTCCGCCGGACCGAAGGCCCGCTCCAGCAGGACGACGGCATTCGTGTCCGCAGTGATACCCACGGAGCACCGGGCATTCAAAGCCGCCTCGAAATCAATCGTTCCGTTGGCTCGCAGCGGACCGGTAAACACGGTAGTCTCCGGCCCAACTTGCAACGCCGGGGTCATCTTCAAGACGATAAGCCGCCAGCCGACCCAGATGCAAAACAGGACCCCTGCAGAGACCAGAATGATCAGGAGTTTTCGCTTCAATGGGATCGTCAAAGGAGCGCTTTTCGCCAAGGGACTCTGGCCGAGTGACACTGGCTATGCCAGGGCCGGGAATGATCGGGGGCTTCATCGCCAGTGAACAAAGTTAGATAGTATAGTCAACAAGGCCGCACCGCCATGCAGACACCGGCCGTGCCAGCGCTTGGGGCCATTCGCATTCCAGCGAACTCGGCCCCCGAGGATCAAGACAGCATAGCACGAGGCAATTAAGAAAAAGGTCGCCCTTGCTACCTACAACGGAGCCGGTTCGGCTTCTAACGCGTAGTCGGAAATCTTCTTGTGCAGGGTATTGCGGTTGATTCCCAGGCGGGTGGCCGCCTTGGTCTGGACTCCCTGGCACGATTTCAGGACCTGGCCAATCAGCTCTTTTTCCACCAGTGAGACGATTCGCTCGTGGAGGTTGGTGTCGGCGTCGTTGGACTGGGACATACCCAAGGCGACGAGTTCGCTACAGAGGGATTCGAGGCTCTTGCTCCCTTGGCGGCCTCCGCGCAGGACGGCGCCCCCGCGGACGTACGCTGGCAGGAGGTCCAGCGAGAGTGTGTTGTTTGTCGAGAGGACGATCGCTCGTTCGACGTAGTTTTGCAGTTCGCGGACGTTGCCGGGCCAGTTGTAGTTCTGGAGGGCTGTCATGACCTCGGCCGGGACCGTGGGGACTGCGACCCGGTTGGCGGCGGCATATTTGAAGCGGAAGAAGTCGATGAGGAGCGGGAGGTCTTCCCGGCGCTCTCGGAGCGGCGGGAGGTAGATCGGGACGACGTTCAGGCGATAATAAAGGTCTTCACGGAACCGCCCTTCGGCGATTTCGTCGAGGAGGTCCCGGTTTGTGGCCGCGACGACTCGGCAGTCGACTTTGATCGTTTTGGTATCGCCTACGCGTTCGAATTCCTGTTCCTGGAGGACTCGGAGGAGTTTCACTTGCAGCTTGTAGCTGACCGAGTTGATTTCATCGAGGAAAATCGTACCGCCGTGAGCGGCTTCGAAACGGCCAGTGCGGTTTTCGTGGGCGCTGGTGAAGGCGCCTTTCGTGTGACCGAAAAGTTCGCTTTCGAGGAGACTCTCGCTGAGGGCGCCGCAGTTGACTCGGATGAAGGGGCCGCTGGCTCGGGGGCTGAGTTCGTGGAGGGCCCGGGCGATCAGCTCTTTGCCGGTGCCGGTCTCGCCGGTCAGGAGGACGGTGACGGAGTTGGGTGAGACTTTGCGCGTGATGCGATAGACGGCCCGCATGGCCTCGCTGCCGCCGATCAGGCCCGGAATCAATTGTGACTCCGCGTCAATGACAGCTTGCTGCTGCAAATCGTTCATGCTGAATCAGACTCTGCCAACGGATAATCGACCGCAGTCGAACGGTCTCCAGTTCCTCCCCCACACAACAGCGGTCCCGCGGACCCAGGACAGTTGAGCGTCTAGCTGTTGCCAGTCGAGTTGGCGACCTGCCGGTATTATAGGCGATAATCAACCCTCGACAACTGATTCCCGGCCCCTTCCACCGCTGTTTCTCAATCTTAGGAATGCGTAAACGATCAGCAATGTGCACAACAACAAGGCACACAGCCGCAATTGTGAATGCGACTTAGGCAGTCTTCATCTTGTCTCGTTAAAAAATGCCCGGGAGGAGCTTGCTGTCACTTGACCGGAACGTGGGGGGAAACTCATTGCCGTTTTGTCTTCCCTCACCATTTACCCCAATCGCATCAATCCATCAAAACGCGATGCTGCGAGCTTGCGTGCGGCGACTGTCACCATGAAACGACAAAGCCCACGAATGGGAATCCGTGGGCTTTGCTGTTGGGAACTGGTCCGACATCGGCCGCCACACTGAGGGAGCTTCCGAAATCAATCACTCGTTCGATGGATGTTACTTCTTGTGGGCATCGTGACACGTTTTGCAGGCCACTGCTTTTTTGAAGGCGTCTTTGTCGTCAGCCTTCACGGCCTTGACGAGAGCTTCGGACTTGGCAGTCCATTCCTTCTCGTCACCCTTGGGGGCCATGTTCTTGGCCAGGGCTTCATAGGCGGAGATCAGCTTTTCCTTCTCTTCCTTCGAGGCTTTGCCTTCGAGGAACTTCTCGTGCAACTTTTCCTTGTGGAGCTTCATGACCTCTTTGATCGTGAACTTGGGCTTGTCTTTGTCTTCAGCGACCGAGACAGCGACCATCCAACTGGCGACGAGAGTCACGACGACAGCACTGACGAACACGTTTCGATTCATAGACCACCCTTTTCAACATGGTGACGCTTCCAGAAGCGGGAAGCCCGGACAGAAGGAGACCATATCCTACTGTTCTGATAATCTGTGCGGCCTGCCGAACGGATCAGCCGTTACAGATCTGTCGCCATTATCATCAGTGCCGTGGTCGGGCGCCAAGCCTGACGCTCAAGCGGGCAGAAAATGGCGGACGACGAAATCGCCGTCACGAATACCGTCACGAATACCGTCACGAATACCGTCACGAATACCGTCACGAAGACATTGGCGAGATTACACGTTTGGCCTCGGACTTCAGTAGCACTCGATAAAAAAGGGCCCACCTGGTCATTCCAGTGAGCCCTTGGTTCTCAATTAATGTGCTTGGTCCAGCGCCCATCAGCCGGCCCGCGCTAGCATCCGGTTTGCCCTGGAAGATTGAGTCGATTGTTGTCCCGAACCGTGGGCTAGCGCCCCGCGGCTGATTTGTCGAATGGCCAACGTGATTGCGAGTTGCCTTACGGCACCCGGCTCAATTCGCCACGGGCGTCGATGCGGCGGCTACCTTTTCCCCTTCGAGAACAAAGTCCCGGTGGCAGATCGCCTGCCCGCGGCTGAGTACGACCAGCGTGTAGTTCCCCGGTTCCAGGGCCTCGGTCAGTTGGTATTTGAATTGCGTGTAGCGAGCTTCGCGGGCCGCGATGTTGCCATCGCGATTGATGATTTTCCGGTCCTGATCCACTAAGTGGCATTCGACGAACATGTCTTCATGCGGCGGATTCAGGCTGGCTTCACAGATGATCGTTTCGCCGTAGCGGAACTTGTCACGCTGGTTCGTCAATCGTCCGCTCACCACCAATGACCCGACTTTGACACCCAGGTATTTGTCCTGTTCGCGGATCGGCTCGCCTTCCACAGTCAGGCGGGCCATCTCCTCCTGGCTGATCTCCTTAAGCGAATGACGTCCTTCAGGTCGCCGTTGGCCGTACAGATCCAGACTATAGTTCGCCCAGGCGCCACCGATCCCCGCGACGAGCATCAATCCGCTGAACACGGCGAATTGCAACTGCGGACTCGTGCGGCCTAACGCCGCCGGAAGAGCCACTCGCGGTAATCTGGCCAGGACCGTTTGCGCCGGCAGCCAGCTCAGCAGAGTGGCCCAGATCCGTCGTAAGGCGGAACTCGTGAAGCGGAATTCGGATTCGTTGATGCAGCCACAATAGGACGAACACATCACGAAGAAGAAGATGACTTCGCCCAGCGTGATGGCCGCCATAAAGTGGAAGAAGATCCCCAGGGAAAACGCGATCCGCCGCGGAATTCCCTGCCAGGCTGTGAAGATAAAGATCGTCTCCCAGAGGACGGTAAAATGTCCAGACATCGTCAGCAGGCTGGGATATTGCGACATCCACTCGCCAATGTAGTGGCGAAAGTTGGGATTGGACATGATCCAGTACCCGATGGCCTCACCGGTAATAAATTCGGGCATGTGCAGCTTGGTGATGGCGGCGCCGAGGTACGTCGACCCAATCATCAGAAGCAGCAAGCGTGCCGGCCAGACAGGTGCCAGGGCCCAGGCAGGGCGTTCGGAGAGGGGGGCACGATCGGGATTGCGGCGGCCAGCCAGCCAACTGTCGACGGACCAGATCTGGCCACATCCGGACAGGGCCAGCAGCAGAAACATATGGGTTTCGATGACCGTGAACTTGGTCATCGACGTGGCCATATCATTGCACGCAAAATAGGTATGGATCAGGAACGAACCAAACAGCGACACTCGCGTTTGCCAGCCCACGCAGGCGGTAACCAGGAAGGCCACCAGCAAGGACATCAGGCAGGCGGTCAGAAACGGCCCGACCGGCGGAAAGAGATTCGTGTAGTGGAAATTCTCCATCAGCGAGACGGTGATGCCGTTGGTGGAATACAGCTCCTCGCAGAATCGCCAGCGAGCCAGCACGCCCTGCAGCACCACAATCGGCAGGGTGATGCGCATCAAGGCAAATCCGTAGGGGACTTCCTCAGCAAAGAACAACTGCTCAAGCTTTTGTTTGATGGTCAATGAGTCTGTCGTATTCATTAGACGCCTCCCTGCGACGAATAGACCGAGCGTGGACGGGACAGCTGCGGCGATGACTTGTTACTGGTCAATGTACAAGCGACCAGATTTTAATCTCCCCTCGCCCTGGTACTCCGGGGAGAGGGGCC